>CAZBLQ010000052.1:0-23812 GCA_964492635.1 uncultured Oleiharenicola sp. | reverse complement strand
GTCGCGGTGCTGGCCTTCGCGAACCTGAGCGACGACAAGGGCAACGAATATTTCTCCGACGGCATCAGCGAAGAACTGCTCAACGTGTTGGCGAAGATTCCCGGCTTGAAGGTGACGGCGCGGACCTCGTCGTTCCATTATAAGGGCAAGGACACGCCCATCCCGGAGATCGCGCGGGAGCTCGGCGTCGCCTATGTGATCGAGGGCAGCGTGCGCAAGGCCGGTGACAAGGTCCGCATCACCGCCCAACTCATCAAGGCCGCGGATGGCTTTCACGTGTGGTCCGACACCTTCACGCGCGACCTGAAGGACATCTTCGCCGTGCAGGACGAAATCGCCGGGCTGATTGCGCAGCAATTGCAGCTCAAGCTGGGCGACGGGCCGCGGGTCGCAAAAGCCGTCAACCCCGAGGCGCATCAGCTCTACCTGCAGGGAAAGTATTTCCTCAACCAATTCTCCGTGGACAGCGCGAACCGGGCTGTGGGCTTGCTGCAACAGGCGGTCGAGCTGGATCCGTCGTTCGCGCCGGCCTGGGCGGCGCTGTCGCGGGCCGGTTCGGTGCTCGGCGGTTATGCCGATACCAGGCAGGACGCCGAGAAGGGCATGGCCCTGGCGCGCCTCGCCGCCGAACGGGCGCTGGCCCTGGAACCGGATCTGGCCGCGGCGCACCTCGCCCTGGCTGAAGTGCAAACCGGACACGATTTCGATTGGCAGGGGGCGGCCGGCTCGCTGCGCCGCGCCCTGGCGCTGGCGCCCGCGGACGCGGCCGTGATCGACAGTGCAGCCCGGCTGGCCTATTACTTCGGACAAAAGGCGAAGTCGGTCGAACTGGGGGCACAGGCGGTGGCGTTGGATCCGGTTAATCCGTCCGTGCGAGTGGACCATGGCTTCGCCTTGAATTCCGTGCGGCGTTTCCCGGAGGCGGAAGCGGAGTTTCGCCGGTTGATTGAGTTAAACCCGAAGGCTCCGTGGGGTCATGCCGGGGTGAGCTTCAATTTCACCACGCAAGGCAGATTCGACGAAGCCGCCGCCGAGGCGGTGCAGGAAACGAATGATTGGTCACGACTCTATGCGCTGACGCTGGCCCAATGGGGACAGAAGAAGCAATCCGAGGCCGACGCCACCCTGACGCAGTTCATCAAGGCCGATGCCGACATCGCCGCCTATCAGATTGCCGAAATTTACGCCTTCCGGGGTGACAGTGACCGTGCTTTCGAATGGCTGGATCGCGCCTACCGGCAGCGCGACCCCGGCCTCGCCTGGAGCAGGTCCGACATTTTTCTGGAAAACCTGTACCCTGATCCCCGTTGGGAGAAATTCATGCGCAAACTTGGACTGGCGGACGAGCAGTTGAAATGAGCGGACTGCGGGGCCTCTAACCGAATCCACTCAACGCTTGGCCAGGGCGGCGGCCTGCGCACGCAGGCGCGGCCAGTGCATCTCCGGAATCGATGCCCCGAGGTGCTGCACCGTCTCGGCGCCGAGCAGCGAGCCGATGGCCCCGGCTACCGGCAGCGGCAGGCCGCGCAGGTACCCGTAGAGAAAGCCGGCCGCCCAGGCATCGCCGGCCCCGGTCGTGTCGACGACTTGTTTCACTGCGACCGGCGCGATGCGGTGCAATTCATTGCCGTGGGCGATCCACGCGCCGTCCTTGCCCATCTTCACCGCGGCGATGCCGCCGTGACCGGCCAGGCGTTTGGCGAGCGCGTCGTAGCCGGAAGCTTCATCCTGGAACAGCGCGCGAATTTCGTCCTCGTTGGCAAAAATTATCTGCACGCCCTGTTTGATTTGCGCGAGCAGCCAGTCGCGGGCGACGTTGACGACCTCGAACGAGGCCAGATCGATGCTCAGACTGCAGCCGGCGGCCCGGGCGGTCGCGACAACTTTCTCGCCGAGGGCAGGATTGAACATCAAATAGCCTTCGATGTGGGCGTTACGGGCGCCGTGGAAATCAGCCGCCGAAATTTCGTCGGGACTCAGCGTCATCGCGGCGCCGAGATGGGTGCGCAAGGTGCGCTGGCCGTCGGGCGTGACGAGGGAGAGGCAGCGACCGTTGGGCAGGAGGGCGCGCTTGAAGCGCGAGCCGTCGCCACCCACCGCAATGAAGTTGGCATGATAAGTGTCGGCAGTCTGGTCGCCGCCGATCTTGCCGAGATAGGTCGTGCGCAGCCCGAGCCGGGTGGCGCCCAGCGTGGCGTTGGCGGCGGAACCGCCGGGCGTCACCGCCAGGTCCACGTCAAGCTTGCCCAGCAAGGCGGCCAGGTCGTTGTGGTCGACCAGCACCATGCCGCCTTTTTCCCCGGCGACGTTGGCCGCGAGGAACGATTCGGGCACGTGGGCCAGCAGGTCCATGATGGGATTGCCAACGCCGATGAGATCAAAGGAATGCGAGGACATCAGAGGGTTGAATTAGAAACGAACCAGGAAGACACCGAGGATTTACTCACGAATCACACGAAATGTACGAATAAGGAAAGAGGTTTTAACCATGGATAGCACGGATGAATTCCCGGATTGCAGGGCGCGGTCATCGATCCTGCCCGACAAATTCGTGCTCATTCGTGTGATTAGTGGGCACCTCATCCGTAAGCTCAGTTGACGGTCAGGTTCGTGGCGAGAATGGGATCGTCGTCCACCTCGATGAGGATGGAGTAGTCGCCCGGCTGCTCGAAGCGCAGGTTGCGGAGCTCGTTGATGAGATTGATGCGGTGCAGCGGGCTTTGGGATTCGAATTCGCGGTTGAGCAGGGCGCCGGGATTGGTCGGGTCGAGGCCCATGGACATCTTGATCTGGTGCTTGCCGGGCTGGACGTCGGTCAGCGTCAGGAACCAGACCATATAGGGATGCACGACCGGAAAACTGCGGGCCTTGATGTTGGAGAACACACCGAGGATGGTGTGCTTCCCTGTTGCCGGATCGATGTGGACGCCGTCGCAGGTGATCCAGGCCAGAAGGGAGGGTTTGGACTGCACAAGGGGCAACATGGGCCGGGGTCGGGGAGCGGCAAACTATTTTCTCGGATTTTCGCTGCAGAAATTGTGGTCCGGCCACCTTTTTCTTGTGTATGGAGTGTGGGCGGTTTTTACCCATGGGCGATGAAGTATATTTTCGTCACTGGCGGAGTGGTGTCATCCTTGGGCAAGGGGCTGACGGCGGGAGCTCTCGGCGCCTTGCTCGAGATGCGCGGGCTGGCGGTGCGCATCCAGAAGTTTGACCCGTATCTCAATGTCGATCCCGGCACGATGAGCCCGTTCCAGCATGGCGAAGTCTACGTGCTGGATGACGGCGCCGAGACCGACCTTGATCTCGGCCACTACGAGCGGTTCACCTCCGGCAAACTGTCGCGCCACAACAGCCTGTCTTCCGGGCAGATTTACGAGGCGGTCATCGCCAAGGAACGCCGCGGCGACTACCTCGGCAAGACCGTGCAGGTGATTCCGCACGTCACGAACGAAATCAAGCGACGCATCTATGGCGGCGGCAAGGGCGTCGATGTGCTCATTACCGAGATCGGCGGCACGACCGGCGACATCGAGGGCCTGCCGTTCCTTGAAGCCATGCGGCAGTTTGCGTTGGAGGTCGGTCCAAAGGATTGCGTCTTCATCCACGTCACGCTGATCCCCTTCCTCAAGGCCGCGGGCGAGCTCAAGACCAAGCCCACGCAGCAGAGCGTCGCCAAGCTCCGCGAGATCGGCATTCAGCCCCACATCCTTTGCTGCCGGTGCGACCACCCGATGACACCGGAGATGCGCGAGAAGCTGAGCATGTTCTGCAACGTGCCCACGAAGGCCGTCATCGAGGAGCTCGATGTCCAGTCTTCCATCTACGAATTGCCGCTCATGTTGCAAAAAGAGGGCCTGGACCAGCTTGTGGTCAATCAACTCGGACTCAAGACGCGGGCGAATCCGAAGAATATCTGGGCCGAGGTCGTGCGTCGCATCAAGTCACCCCGGCACGAGGTGAAAATCGGCGTCGTGGGCAAATACATCGAACTGCAGGACGCGTACAAATCCGTCTACGAATCTCTCAGTCACGCCGGTATCGCCAACCAAGCCCGCGTGAAGATCGTCCGGATCGATGCGGAAAATCTCGAGACCAAGGCCGGACTCAGCCGGTTGAAACAGCTTGACGGCATCCTGGTGCCCGGCGGCTTTGGCGATCGCGGGATCGAGGGTAAGATCGCCGCCGCCCGGTACGCCCGCGAGAAAAAGATCCCCTATTTCGGCCTCTGCCTCGGCATGCAGGTGGCGGTCATCGATTTTGCGCGCCACGTGCTCCGGCTCAAGCAGGCCAATTCCTCCGAGTTCGACTTGAAGACGCCGCATCCGGTCATCGCACTCATGGACGAGCAGCGCCAAGTTGTCCTCAAGGGCGGCACGATGCGCCTCGGGGCCTACGAGTGCAAACTGAAGCCCGGCACCCTCGCGCGCAAGGCCTACGGTCAGGAAATTGTGTCTGAACGCCACCGCCATCGTTTCGAGGTGAACAACGAGTACGTCCCGCGCCTGGAAAAAGCCGGCATGGTGATCAGCGGCTGGAACCCCAAGCGCGGCCTCGTCGAGGTCGTCGAACTGAAGAATCATCCGTGGTTTCTCGGGGTGCAGTGCCACCCGGAATTCCAGTCCAAGCCCAACAAGGCGCACCCGCTGTTTGCCGCCTTCATCGCCGCGGCGATCAAGAATCAGCAGAAGAAATGATTTGGATGTGGAAATCACGAAAACCGGAAGCGATTTGCGCCCATGGGCGTCTTGGTTCCTGATTGCCTGAGCCCCGCATTTTCCACTGCCATGCTTTTCGATCCCAAGAAGCTTCTTCTCATCGCCGGTCCTTGTTCGCTTGAGAACGAAAAAGTCTGCCGGGCGGTGGGCCAGACCCTCACCAGGCTCGGCCAGGTGCACCCGGAACTGAAGATTGTTTTCAAGGGCTCGTTCGACAAGGCCAACCGCACCTCACTGGCCAATGCGCGGGGCACCGGCCTTGACCGGGGCTTGAAGCTTCTCGCCCTGATGAAGCGCGACTACGGTTTTCCCGTGCTGACCGACGTGCATGAGCGCGAGCAGGTGAAGCCTGTCGCGGCGGTGTGCGACGTTTTGCAGATTCCCGCCTTCCTCTGCCGCCAGACCGATCTGTTGCTGGCTGCCGCAGCGACTGGGCGCGTGGTCAATGTGAAGAAGGGCCAGTTTCTTTCGCCGCAGGAAATGGAGTTTGTCGTGGGCAAGCTGAAACAAGGGAAGGCGAAGGAAATCTGGCAGACGGAACGCGGCACGACGTTTGGCTACCGGAATCTCGTGGTCGACATGCGCAGCTTCACGCTGATGAAGTCGCTCGGCTATCCCGCCATCTTCGATGCCACCCACAGCGTGCAGCTGCCGGGTGCGGCGGGCGGCAAGAGCGGCGGGCAGCGCGAATTCGTGGCGCCGCTGGCCCGGGCTGCGCTGGCCGCGGGTGCCGACGGCCTCTTCATCGAGACGCATCCCAACCCGGTGAAGGCCATCTCCGATGCCGCCAGCCAGATCCCGCTCGTCCAGTTGCCGGGATTGATTGCGTCGTGTCTGGCCGTTTGGAAGGCAGTGCGGAGCTGATTTCTTGGAGACGGGACTATCAGTCCCGTGGATTTTGTTTTCGAAAGCCATGTCCCGCGGGACTGGTAGTCCCGCCCACCAGGTCGGACCAAGTCGAACGTCCCGCGTTGACCGTGACTCCTCGGTGCGCATCTTAGCCGCAACAAACCACCCCATGTCATCCTTTATCATTGATGTCCCGATGCCCTCGATGGGCGCCACGGTGAGCGAACTCACCGTCATCAACCTTGTTGTCGTCCCCGGTGCGAAGGTCGCCAAGGGGCAGAAACTCGCCGAACTGGAGAGCGACAAATCCGCCTTCGATTTCGAGGCACCCGCGGAAGGCACGATTCTCGAAGTCCTCGGCAAGGCAGGCGAAGTGAAGAACTCCGGCCAGGCACTCTTCCGGATGGAGACCGCCGACCAGAGCCTGCGGCATCTGGAAGTCCGGAAAACAGAGAATACAGAACAGAAGACAGTTGAGGCGCCCGCATCCGGTTCTCCGACCTCCGTCTTCCGTCCCCTGATCTGGACGCCCCGGGCCATCAAGATGGCGCAGGAGGCCGGGCTCGAGCCCGCCGCGATTTCCGACATCGAGGCGACCGGTCCTGGCGGCCGGGTCTCCGGTGACGATGTGACGAAGTATCTGGCGGGAAAGAAGTGAAGGGTAGGGGGCGCTTGCCCTCAAGCGCCTTGGCTCAGAGGGCCGTTGGGGGCAACGGCCCCTACCTCAAGCATTCTGCAATTCATGGCTGAGGATGCTCAGTGCATAGACTGCCGCCGTGTCGTTGCGCAGCACCAGTGGACCGAGCGCGATGGGTTGAAACCCGGCAGTGATGGCCGCGGTCATTTCCACCGGAGAAAAATCACCCTCCGGGCCGACGAGCCACAACACTTGGCGCGGCACCCGGGCCCCGGCAGGGAAATTTTCCAGGCGGGTTACACCCCATATCCCCCCGCAGGGTCGGCCTCCTATGCTCCAGCAGCGAAAAGCCTTGGGGTGTGTCCCATAAACAGAACAACACGCTGAGTCTTGTAGCGCGCCCCGGGTGGATAGTGCCGCGCCACCCAAACTCCGGGGGAAACAAACTCTATGAAATTCAATCTTCTTGCGGGCTCGATTTTCAGTTCTACCCGGCGGACACGGCGATGAAGAGGAAAAGCGCCATTGTCCAAGGTGCCGGCTTCGCGCTGGCTCTCACCCTGCTCGGCGGCGTGGCGTGGCTCAACGTGCGCCATGCGACCCATGTGCAGGAGTCGGCGCACTGGGTCACGCACACGGAGCAGGTCCGTCTGGCTTTGGGCGAGTTGCTCTCGGTCATGCAGGACGTCGAGACAGGGATGCGCGGCTTTGTGCTGACCGGGCGACGGGACTTTCTGGAGCCATACGATGCCGCCTTGCAGGCGCAGTCGGCGAAACTTCGCTCGCTGCGCGACCTCATCGCGGACAACCCCGCGCAGCAGCACAATCTGGATGAGCTGGCACGGCTCATTAACCGCCGGCTTGATCGCAGTGCGATCGCGGTGCAGTTGCGTCGCGATGCGGGGTTCGGGCCGGCACAAGCAGAAGTGGCAAATGGCGAAGGCAGAACGTCGATGGATGCCATCCGCGCCAGCATTGCGAAGATGGATGCGGTGGAGGAGAAGCTCCTCGAGGAGCGCGCTGCAGTTTCCCGGCATGAGACGGACATTGCGCGCGAAATCACCCTGGCCGGTTCGCTCCTGAGTTTCGTCCTCTTCCTCGGGGTATTTGCCCTGGTCCTGCGCGAAAACCGGCTGCGCCGGCAGGCGAACCTGGCGCTGCGCACCAGTGAGGAAAACCTCGCCGTCACCCTTGAATCCATCGGCGACGCCGTGATGGCCACCGACGCTGGAGGCCGTCTCACCTGGCTCAATACCGTGGCCGAGACCCTCACGGGCTGGACCCGGGCCGAGGCTATCGGCCGGCCGGTCGGGGAAGTTTTTCGCATCGTCAATGAAACGACCCGCCAGCCTGCGATTCTCCCCACGGCCGACACCCTGGCCAAAGGCACCGTCCACGGTCTGTCCAATCACACCCTGCTCCTCGCCCGGGATGGCACGGAACGGCCCATTGCTGACAATTGCTCGCCCATCCACAGCCGGGAGGGCCGGGTAGTTGGCGCGGTGCTGGTATTCCGGGATCAGTCAACCGAGCGTCAGATCGCGCAGAAGCTCGACCAGATGCGCCGCCATCAGGAGCTGCTTTTCACCTCGGTGGCCGACGGCATGTACGGGCTGAATCTTGACGGGAGCATCAACTTCGGGAATCCCGCCGCCGAGAGGATGCTCGGCTATGCCAAGGGCGAACTGCTCGGCCGGCCTGCGCACGCCACCATTCACCATCACAACGCCGATCGCTCGATCTCCCCGGTCGAACAGTGTCCCGTTTATGTTACGATGCACGATGGCCAGACGCGTACGGTACGCGACGAAGTTTTCTGGCGGAAAGACGGTACGTGCTTTCCGGTCGAATATGTCGTCTCGCCCGTGACCGATGAAAAGGGCGTGCGCGGCGGGGTCATTGTCGCCTTCCGCGATGCGATCGAACATCAAAAGCAGGAGGCCGAGTTGCGCCGCGCCATCGTGGCGATCGAGGCGATGCAGGACGCCGTCTTCATGTTCGCCCCGGACACGCTGCGCCTGTTCTTCGTGAACGGCGGCGCGCTGCGACAGGTCGGCTATTCGCGCGAGGAACTGCTCACGATGACGCCGTTGGACCTTAAGCCGGCGTTCACCGCGGCGCAGTACCGCGCGATGGTGGCGCCGCTCCTGGACGGGCGGGTGGCCTCCCTCCAGTTTACCACGGTTCACCGGCACAAGGACGGCAGGGACATCCCGGTGGAGATCATCCTGCAGACGGTGGGCAAGGACGAGGAGCGCTGCCTGGTGGCCCTGTGCCGTGATGTGAGCGAGCGGCAGCACAGCGAGAAAACGTTGCGCGAGGCGCATGAGGAACTGAGCCGCGTCAACGTCGAACTGGCCCAGACCTCGAAGCTCAAGGACGAGTTTCTCGCCAACATGAGCCACGAGCTGCGCACGCCGCTCAACGCCATCCTCGGTCTGAGTGAAGCCCTGCTCGAGCAGGTTTCCGGACCGCTCACCCCGCGCCAGATGAGGTCGGTCACCACCATTTCCACCAGCGGCACGCATCTGCTCACGCTCATCAACGACATTCTCGACCTTTCCAAGATCGAGGCCGGCAAGCTGGAGCTGCACCCTGAGCCATTGAACGTGGACGAGTTCTGCCAGAGCTGCCTGGCCTTCGTGCGGGCCCAGGCGATGCAGAAACATATCGGCGTCGCCTTTGAGCTCGATGGAAGCGTGGCCCGGTTCGTCGGGGACCCGAAGCGCTGCAAGCAAATCCTGGTCAACCTGCTGAACAACGCGGTGAAGTTTACGCCGGAGGGAGGTCGCATCGGGCTAAAGGTGGGCGTACCGGATGGCGAGGACGCGGTGCGCTTCACCGTATGGGACACGGGCATCGGCATCGCGCCGGAAAACCAGGGGAAACTGTTCCGCGCCTTCACGCAGATTGACTCAGGCCTGAGTCGCGCCCAGGAGGGCACGGGGCTGGGCCTCGCACTGGTGGCCAGGCTGGCCGAACTGCATGGCGGCAGTGTGGCGCTCGAAAGTGAGGAGGGAAAAGGCAGCCGCTTCATCGTGACGCTGCCGCAGCCCGCCGAACCGGCGCCCGTGCTTTCTCCCGAGGTGGAAGCCGGGGCGAATCGCCGGGTCTACCGTCGTGCGCTGATTATCGAGGATGACGTCACTGCCAGCGAGCAGCTCGTCCGCTATCTCAGCGAATTGGGTCTCAGCAGCGTGCAGCACGCGCGCGGCAACGAGACCATGGAGGTGGTGCTGCGGGAACGGCCGGATGTCATCCTGCTGGACATCCAGTTGCCGGGGGAGAGTGGCTGGCAGGTGCTTACCCGGCTCAAGGAGCATCCGCAGACCCGGGACATACCCGTGGTCGTTGTCTCCGTGGTGGACGAGCCGATGAAATCAAGTTCGCTCGGCGCGGCGGCGCATTTTACCAAGCCGGTCACCCGCGCGCAGCTCGCGGCGTTTTTCAATCGCCCGGCCGCGCACGCCCTGTTGCCCGCCCCGCCCTGCGCCGTCGCCCTCCGGGGCTCCGGCCCGCTTATCCTCCTCGCCGAGGACAACGAGGCGAATATTGAGACCATCGGCGGGTATCTCGAGGACAAGGGGTTCGCCCTGCGCTACGCCCGGAACGGCCTCGACGCCGTGCAGTCCGCGCAGGAGTTTCATCCTGCGCTCATCCTCATGGACATCCAGATGCCCGTAATGGACGGGCTGACGGCGACCCGGGAAATCCGCCGGAATTCCGCGTTGCACGGCATCCCGATCGTCGTGCTCACGGCGCTGGTGATGCCGGGCGACCGCGAACGCTGCCTCGAGGCGGGCGCGACCGACTACATGAGCAAACCGGTGAAGCTCGCGGTGCTCGCCGCGATGGTCGATCGGCTCGTGGCCACCAATGGAACGGCAAAGCGCGGTGAGGCCGCTCCAGCAACAGCCCATGGTCGCATGATCCAGCTTTGGCAACCCTGACCACCCTGCATGCTGCCTCCCTCCATCATCCTGATTGTCGACGACCTCGCCGCCAACCGCGAGATTCTCCTGGAGTTGCTCAATTCCACGGATTACCGCCTGGTGGAGGCCGCCGACGGGCGCCAGGCGCTGGAAACCGCCGCCGCGGACCCACCCGACCTCGTCCTCCTCGACGTGATGATGCCCGGCATGGACGGCTACGAAGTTTGCCGCCGCCTGCGCGCCAATCCGCGTCTCGCCGAACTGCCGGTGATCATGGTCACGGCGCTCGACGACCACGCGGCGCGGCTCGCGGGCCTCGTCGCCGGGGCGGACGACTTCATCACCAAACCTTTTAATCACGTGGAGCTGCGCGCCCGCGTGCGCACCATCACGCGTCTGAACCGCTACCGCCGGCTGATGGAAATGCGGACGGCGCTGGACGAGAGCGAGGTGCGTTTCCGACAACTGGCCGAGCACAGCAACGAGGTCTTTTGGTTCGCAGCGCTTAACCCCGAGCGCATCACCTACGTGAGCCCGGCAGTGGAGAAAATCTGGGCGCTGCCCGCCGCACGGTTTTATGAGGATGCCCGGGCTTGGGAGAAGGCTGTGCACCCGGCGGACCAGCCGCGGGTGCACGCCGCCTTCGAGGCGGTGCTCGCCGGCCAGACGGCCCGGTTCGCGGAAGAATACCGCGTGGTCCGTCCCGACGGCTCGGTGCGCTGGGTGATGGTCCGCGCCACGCCGATTCACGGCGAGGGCGGGGCGATCGTGAACCTCGGCGGCGTGGCGAGCGACATCACCGAGCGCAAGGAGACCGAGGAAAAGATGCTCCGTGCGCAACGGCTCGAGAACATCGGCATGCTCGCGGCCGGCATCGCCCACGATTTCAACAACGCCCTGGCGCCGCTCGTCATGGGCTGCCCGCTGCTGCGGATGCACGTGCCCGACCCCGCCGCCCAGCGCCTCCTCGACACGATGGAAAGGAGCACCGAACGCAGCGTTGCGCTCGTCCGGCAGCTGCTCTCCTTTGCCCGCGGCACGAGCGGCCAGAGCCAGCTCCTGCAGGTCCAGCATGTCCTGCGGGAATTGGTCGATCTCGCCAAGGTCACCTTCCCCAAGTCGATCAGGATCGTGCCGCATCTGCCGGGTGGATTGTGGTGCGTGCAGGGCAACCCGACGCAGATTCATCAGATTTTTCTGAACCTATGCGTCAACGCGCGTGACGCCATGCCGCACGGCGGCGAACTCACCCTCACCGCGTGGAACTGCACGCTTGAGGCGGCGACCGCCGCGGGGATGGCGAATGCTCGCCCCGGTGCGTTTCTCGCGGTCGAGGTGCGCGACACGGGCACGGGTATCCCGCCCGAAATACTGGCGCGGATCTGGGAGCCGTTTTTCACCACCAAGGGCGAAAGCAAGGGCACCGGCCTCGGCCTCTCGACGGTCAGCGGTCTCCTGCATCACTACGCCGGCTTCGTGACGGTGAAGACGAGTGCGGGCCATGGCACGGCCTTCACCGTCTACCTGCCGGCGGCTGAAGCTCGCGCGGCCGGCGGCGAACACGGCCCGGACGCCGCGATGCCCGCCCGGGGCGCGGGCGAGTTGATCCTTGTGGTGGATGACGAGGAGCCGGTGCGCCTCATCACCGCGCAGATCCTCACCGCCTACGGTTACCGGACGGTGACCGCGTGCGACGGAGCCGACGCGATCGCGGTCTTCGCACCGCGCGCCGCGGAGATGCGACTCCTGCTTACCGACCTGCAGATGCCGATGCTCGGCGGCCCGGCGCTGGCCACGGCGCTTCGGCGGTTGCGGCCGGACCTGCCCATCGTCGCCATGAGCGGCGTGGACAGCCTGGGCAGCGGCACACTCAAGGAGTTCACGACGGCCTTTCTGGCCAAGCCGTTTCAGGCGGAGACGCTGCTCGCGATCGTGCGCCAAAAACTTGATGAAGCCCGGCCCCCTCCCGCGTTGGTATCCCCGTGGGCTTCCCCCCTGCCCAGCGACGGCGCCCGCCGCAATATGAGCGACATGATTTCGCCTCAGGCCGGCCGCACCGCGAACGACACACCGGCCCGGTCCACCACCGACCCCGGATCGGCGATCTGGTCGGCAACCCCGTTGTAGCCGCATGACCGCATCGGACAATTTCCCACGGATTCGAAAACTCTGCGCGGTGGGCGTCGCTGGCCTGCTCGCCGTCCTCCAACTGGACGCGTTGACGATGAGCGAGCTCCTGAACGATCCCAAGATGACGCCCAAGCGGTTCGCCAGCCTCTTCGAGGACTTCAAATTCGAGCTGCACATGTTTGACGTGCAAAACCCGGACGATTTCCTGGCCACGCGGCGCGGTGATTGCATCGATTACGCGGTTCTGGCCGATCATGTCCTGAAACGGAGGGGTTACGAGACCCGGCTGATTCGCGTGGTAATGGTGGGGAAGGACATGGGACACGCTGTCTGCTACGTCACCGAGAGCCGGGCCTATCTGGATTACAACAACCGGAAATATGTTTTCAATCTGGAGCGATCCGGCCGGACCCTCCGCGAAATCGCCACCAAGGTGGCCGATTCGTTTGATGCCAATTGGACCTTTGCCTCGGAATTCGCCTTTGACTACGAAACATACGTCAAACGCATCCTCCTCACGGTCGTAAAGACGGACGCGCCGGCGACGGATCCCGATTTGGCGGGATCCCCGCCCCAGCGCACGAAAACCGGCTCATGAACTGTTCTGCCCCATGAAAGATAAAACGATCAGGCGGATCCTGCTCTTTTTCCTGCTCATTTCCGCCATCCTGGTAATCATCGCAGTCCAGGCGGTGCGAAACATCAACCGGTCGGCCGTCAGCAGCGACTGGGTGAACCATACGCACTCGGTGATCCTCGAAGTCGAGGCGCTCCGGGTGGCCGTCTATGCCGGCGACGGAGCATTGCACGCTTATGTGCTCACGGGCGACACCCGCGACCAGGCGGCCTTCAGCGAAGCGCTCTCGAATGTGACGGAGCAGGTGGAAATCACCAAGGCGCTGACGCGGAATGAGCCGGCGCAACACGGGCAGATTCTCCAGCTTGAGTCACTGGTCAATCTGCGGGCGGAATTTTACCGGGCCGTTCTGGCGGCCCGGCAGGCTGGCAATGGGGAAAAGGTCCACACCCTCCTGGCCGCCGATGCCGGCCGGTCTGCGCTCCGGGACATCCGGCGGAAAATCGACCTGTTGAAAAACGAGGAGCTGGCGCTACTGACGGAGCGCGACACCGCCTCCTACTTGCAGGCGCAGGCGACGCGATGGACGGTATGGTTGGGCGTGGCGCTGGATGTGCTCCTGCTGGGCAGTGTCGCCTGGCTGATCCGGGATGATCTCGCGGCACGCCGCCGGGCCGCCGTCGCGATGCAGGCGGACAACGAGCGACTTGAAGCCCGGGTGCAGGAGCGCACCGCCGAACTGGCGGCAGCCAATGCCAGGCTCTCCACCGAGAACCTGGAGAAACAATGGGCCAACAAGGCGCTGACACACCAGCTCCATTACAACCAGCTGATCATCGATTCCATCAAGGATCTTGTCTTCGTTCTCACCAAAGGCCTGCGGATATCACGTGTAAACCCCGCCGTGGTCCACCTGACCGGGCTGGAGCCGGCAGCGCTCATCAACCAGCCGCTGGCGCGCGTCGTGCAACTGCTGACCAGGCACCCGGCCGCTGACGCTCCGCTGACTGACCCGATTGCCCAGGCGTTGAAGGAAGGCCACGATCTACGGGATCAACCGGCGCTGGTGGAAGACAAGCGCGGGCGGAAGACCCCGGTACGCTTCACCCTGTTTCCTCTGCGCGACGGAGACAAGGTTGTCGGAGGCATCGTGACACTCCAGATCAGTCCGCCCGGTGCGGAGACCAGGCCATGAGGTCCTGGACGCACGCTCAATCACACTCCTACGGACAAATCACCATGAAAAAACACATTTTAGTCGTCGATGATGAAGCCGACATCCGCGATATGCTGGCGCAGTTCCTCACGGCCAATGGCTACCGCGTGACGGCCGTCGCTTCCGCCGGGGAGGCCCTCCGGATCGGCAAGCAGGAGCTGCCGGATTTGATCATCTCGGATCTGCAGCTGGAAGATGCGGATGGATTGGAGATGATTGCCGAGTTGAAGGCGGCGCGTCCGGACCAGCTTGTGATTTTGCTGACAGGGGTGCTGTTTGACCCCGAGGTGGTCAGCGGCGTTTTGGCCCGGCACATCTCCAGCTACCTGGAGAAAACATCCTCGCTGGCGCGGATACTGGAAACTGTGAATCACCTGCTCTCCCCACCCCCGGCCCGGTGATCCTCCGGAGAAAAGGAATTGTGCATTCTTTTGGGCGACGACAAGACGCGGCGCGTGACGAGCCGGCACCACCCAGGCTTATCTATCAGTCAGTTCGTAGCTCAGAATGCTCAGCGCGTAAACTGCCGCCGTGTCGCTGCGCAGCACAAGCGGACCGAGCGTGATTGGTTGAAACCCGGCGGTGATGGCCGCGGTCATTTCCCCCGGAGAGAAATCACCCTCTGGTCCGACCAGCCACAGCACGTTGCGTGGTGCGCCGTCGTGCCGGGTGCGGAAGTGGGCGAGGGCGGACTTAAGCGTCGAGGTACCGGGGCACAGGCTGGCGATCAACTTCAGGTCATAGCCGGCGGCTGACTGCATGAAGACCGTGGCATTTTGAATGGGCGTGATCTCGGGCAACCAAGGGTTGCCGCATTGCTTGGCGGCTTCGATGGCGGTCGTACGCCATTTCTCCAGTTTCTTCCCTTGGCGTTCGCCGTCGAGATGCACCTGGGTGCGTTCGCTCAGCAGCGGCACGATCTGCGTGGCGCCGATTTCCGTGGCCTGGCGGATGATGTCGTCCATCACGGAGCCCTTGGGCAGCGCTTGTCCCAGCGTGATCGAGCGCGGCCGGAGCGGTGACGGGCGCGACTCCCGGACCCGAAGCACGGCGCCGGTTTTGACCGGATCGATGCATTCACAAATCCACTCGTTGCCGCGACCGTCAAAAACCACCACCGGATCACCCCGCCCACAACGATTCACGACGACCAGATGATGGCTCTCGGCTGCGTCAAGCCGGATTTCGGCGGCGTCCTGTTCATTCGACGGTGAGTAGGCGCGAAAGTCTGACATGAGGGTAGAAGGGATAGCGCGTTAAAGCTGCTGGGTCGAGACCGGGATTGTCTAAAATTGCCTCCACCAGCCAGAAAGAACGGAGTGGAGCGAGTATGCAGATAAGTTATATATAAGATATGCTTTGATTAATACATTTTAGGAAAAGTATATCTTATCGATATATCGGCCGGGTGTCAGTAGCTTGGTTGTACCCCCGAGTCGCCATGAAATCCAACGTTCCCATCAGCCACTCTAACCCTCCGGTCGCGACAGATGTCAGAAACTTTAATGAAGCGGAACTGATCGAACTGCTTGAGGTGGCCGAGCGCAAGCACGGGTTCATTCCTCGGGAGATCTCCGAGGAGATCAACCGGCTGGTCGAAATGCGGCTCGAACGATTGCGCCGCATCCAGGGCAAGCTCGACTCGGACATCAAGCGCGATGTGCAGATGCACGTCGCCCGCTGGCGGGATGAAGAGGGCAATCTGATCATGATCCTGCACGCCATCCAGAACCAACACGGCTATGTGCCGCGCGAGGTGGCCATGGAATTGTCGCGGGAATTGGGGGTGAAGCTCGCGCGCATCTACGAAGTCATCACGTTCTATCACTACTTCAAGCTCCAGCCCCCGGGCGCGCACAATGTCACCGTCTGCAACGGCACCGCCTGCTACCTGAAAGGCTCGGGCGACATTCTAAACGAGGTGCGCAGCCGTCTCGGCATCAGCGAGGGTGCGACCACCGCGGACCGCCAGTTCCACCTGGATGTCGTCCGCTGCATCGGCTGTTGCGGCATGTCACCCGCCATGGTGGTCGACGGCAAGACTTACGGCCGGGTCAAAACCTCGGACATTGCCGGAGTCATTGACGGAGTGAAAAAGAAGGAGGTCGCATCATGAAGACCCTTACCTGTGCCGACCTTGATGCGCTGGTTCGCCAGCCGGCCGCCGATCCCGTCAACTGGATCCGGGTGCAGCTCGATACCGGGGGCATCGCCGCCGGGGCCGAGACGGTGTTCGCGGCGTTCGAGTCCGAGTGCGCCGCGCGCCAATCACCCGTCGCTCTGCTGCGGGCCGGATCCGTGGGTTATTCATTTGCCGACCCGGTGGTCGAGTTGCAGGCCGCCGGCATGCCCCGCATACTTTATGGCCGCGTCACGCCGGAACTCGCCGGGCAAATTCTGCACGAGCACTTCGGCGCCCACCGTCTGGTGGACGACCTTGCCATCGCCACGCGTCGCCGCGCCTTGCAGCTCGATGCTCCCGTCACTCACATCCTCGTACGCGACACCGGTCCGGAAAGCGGCAGCAAGACCGAGTTTTCCCAGTTCGCCCTCGTCGAGGAATTGAAGCGCCGCAACCTGGCCGGCAAGGTGCAGGTGGTCCGGGCGTTTGACATGGGTGTTTACGACGAGGGCGTGGTGGTCCAGCTACTGCCCTCGGCCGTGACGTATGCCAATGTCCTGGCTCCCGACCTGATCCGCATCGTGACCGAATCGGTCGAGGGTGGCCGCGTGCTCGACGATCTGTTGTGGAAACAGCCGGACCGGCAGGTCCGCGTCGTGCTGCGCAATTGCGGCGCCATCGATCCCGACAGTATCGACGACTACCTGCAGCGGGCGCAAGGCTACCAGGCCTTGCGCCGGGTCCTGGTCGAAATGAAGCCGGAGCAGGTTATCGCGGAGATGAAAGCCAGCGGACTGCGCGGCCGCGGTGGTGCGGGTTTTCCCACCTGGTTGAAATGGCAGCTCACCGGCGCGCAACCGGCAGCCCAGCGCTACGTCATCTGCAACGGTGACGAGGGCGACCCGGGCGCGTTCATGGACCGCAGTGTGTTGGAGAGCGACCCGCACTCGGTGCTCGAGGGCATGATGATCGCGGCCTTCGCGATGGGCGCCTCCATGGGCTATTTCTATATCCGGGCGGAATATCCCAAGGCGGTTGAGCGCATTGAGCGTGCCCTCACCCAGGCGCGCGAGTGCGGGTTGCTGGGTGAGAACATCCTCGGCACGGCTTTCAGCTTCAACGCCAAGATCCGCCTCGGAGCGGGCGCCTTTGTCTGCGGCGAGGAGACCGCCCTCATCGCTTCCATCGAGGGCCGGCGGGGCAGCCCGAGCCCGCGCCCGCCTTATCCGTCGGTGCGAGGCTTGTGGGGGAAGCCTACCGCCATCAACAACGTCGAGACGCTCGCCTGCGTGCCGGCCATTCTGCAGCGCGGCGGCGCGTGGTTTTCCGGTTTCGGGACCGAGACGTCGAAAGGCACCAAGGTCTTCGCGGTCACTGGCAAGGTGCTCAATGCCCAGCTCGTGGAGGTGCCGATGGGCACCACGCTCGAGCAAATCGTGTTCGAGGTCTGCGGCGGAGTGCTCGATGGCAAGGAAATCAAGGCCGTGCAAACTGGCGGGCCCTCGGGCGGGGTCATCCCGCGCGAGCACCTCGACACTCCCGTCAGCTATGAAACGCTGCAAAAACTCGGCTCGATCATGGGCTCGGGCGGCATGCTCGTGATGGACAAGTCCGACTCGATGGTCGACGTGGCAAAATTCTACCTGCGTTTCTGCGTGGATGAATCCTGTGGCAAGTGCGCCCCGTGCCGCATCGGCGGCTACCAGATGCTGCAGATCCTCGACCGCATTTCGCGGGGTCGCGGCAACGGCGAGGATCTCGCCACCATCCAGCGCATCTGTTCGGCCATGCAAAAAGCCTCACTCTGCGGTCTCGGCCAGACCGCGCCGAATCCCGTCATCTCCACTCTCCGCTACTTCAACGATGAGTACAAAGCCTACCTCGAGGGCGGACCAAGTTACGCCCGCAAGATGAGCCGCGCCAAGTCTCCCGAACCCGCCCCGGCCCCCGTCGCGCCATGATTAAAGCCAGCATCAACCAACTCGAGGTCGAGGTGCCCGAGGGCACCTCCATCCTCGCCGCCGCCCGCCGGGTGCAGGTGAAGATTCCGACGCTGTGCAAGCACAAGGATCTGCTGCCGACCGCCGCTTGCGGCATCTGCATTGTCCGCAACAAGGGCGGGGCCAAGCTGCTGCGCGCCTGTTGCACCCCGCTGGAGAATGGCATGGAGATCACCACGCACGACCGGGAGATCGTCGACGTCCGCCGCTCCACCCTCGAGCTCATCCTCTCCAATCATCCGCAGGCCTGCCTGACCTGCGGTCGCAACGGCGAGTGCGAGCTCCAGTCGCTGGCCGCCGACTTCAACATCCCGATGGAGTCGATCAAGCGCTATGTGAAGGACACGCCGCCCGACCGCTCCACCGGCTCCCTTGTTTTCGAGTTCCAGAAGTGCATCAAGTGCGGCCGCTGCATCCAGGTCTGCCAGGACATGCAGAATGTCTGGGCGCTCTCCTTCCTCGATCGCGGCATCAACACCCGCATGGCGCCTGCCGGTGATATCAGCCTGGCCGAATCTCCCTGTGTCAAGTGCGGCCAGTGTTCCGCGCACTGCCCGACTGGCGCGATTGTCGAGAACGACGAAACACCCGCCGTTTGGGAGGCCCTGCACGACAAGGACAAGGTCTGCGTGGTGCAGATCGCCCCGTCGGTCCGTGTCACCATCGGTGAGGCCTTCGGCCTGCCCCCCGGCACCAACCTGACCAGGAAACTCTACGCCGCGCTGCGGCGGCTGGGCTTCCACGCCGTGTTTGACACCAATTTTTCCGCCGACGTCACCATCGTCGAGGAGGCCAGCGAGTTCATCGAGCGTTTTGCGCACAAGCGCGGGCCGCTGCCGCTCATCACCTCGTGCTGCCCGTCGTGGACCGACCACATGGAGAAGCGACACTGGGACTTCATCGACAACTTCTCCACCGCCAAGTCTCCGCAGCAGATGCTCGGCGTGCTGGCGAAGACCTATTACGCGCAGAAAATGGGTCTCGATCCGGCGAAGCTCTTCATGGTCTCGATCATGCCCTGCACGGCGAAGAAGTACGAGCTGTCGCGCACCGAGGAGATGTACGCCTCGGGGCACAAGGATGTGGACATTGCCCTGACCACGCGCGAACTCGCCCGCATGCTCAAGCAGTCCGGCATCGATTTTCTCAACCTGCCCGACGGCGAGTCCGATTCGCTCCTCGGAGACTACTCGGGTGCCGGCACCATCTTCGGCGCCACCGGCGGCGTGATGGAGGCGGCGCTCCGCACCGCGTACTTCTATGCCACGGGAAACAAGCTCGAGAAGATCGAGCTCGAGGCGGTGCGCGGGCTCGAGGGGGTGAAGGAGGGGGAGGTGGACGTCAATGGCACCAAGGTCCGCGTTGCCGTGGCCCATGGCCTGGCCAACGTCGAGGTCGTGCTCGACCGGGTCCGCGAGGCGCGCAAGGCCGGCAAGGACACGCCCTACCATTTCATCGAGGTCATGGCCTGCCCCGGCGGCTGCATTGGTGGTGGCGGCCAGCCCTATGGCGTGGACAACGAGCGGCGCAAGCTCCGCATCGCCGGCCTTTACCAGGACGATCGCGAGCGGCAGGTTCGCTATTCGCACGAGAATCCGGAGGTCATCCGCCTATACGACGAATTCCTGGAGAAACCGCTCAGCGCCAAATCGCACCATCTCCTCCACACGCGCTACACCGCCCGCCCGCTCTACAAACGCTGACTGACATGGACTGGTCTTCATCCATGATGGCCGTTCGATTCCGGACCAGCCGGCCCGGGGGTGGGAGAGATCCAGGCAGACACCTGTTGTTGCCACCGGCGATTGAGGCCGGTGGCATGCGGCCAACCCTGAGGGTCAGTCACCGACTGGCCCTTTTCTTTTTGGTGGTCACCGGCGTGAATCCCGTGGGGCTTCAGGCCGACGAAATGGAAACGGTTCCGCTGCCGCCGTGGGTGGTAGTGGCGCAAGCGGATGCGCACACGGTGCCGGCGCACGACGATTCCTTTGCCTCGCTGCTCGGCTCAACCTCGGTGGTCATGGACCAATCCTGGTCCGGCCGCAGCATCTGCACCTTGGGCGAGGCATTGCGCCGCGCGCCGGGTGTGATCCTGCAGGAAAGCTTTGGTGGCTTCGAGCCGCCGCGGCTCTCGATTCGCGGCTCCGGTCTCGACAGCGCGCCCACCGCTCGCGGAGTGGCGCTGCTGGTCGACGGTCTGCCGCTCGCCCGGGCGGACGGCTCGTTTCACAGCGGTCTTTTCGATCCGCAGCTTTTTTCCCGGGTGGAAGTCTATCGCGGCACCGTGCACGCGGGTCTCACGCCCGCGGTGCTGGGCGGTGTCATCAATGCCGTGTCGGTCCCTTCCGGGGACGCCTTGCGCCTCGAGACGGGGGATTTCTCGGCGTTGCGCGTCCTGTTTAATGCCGAAGCCGGTCCCAACCCGACCGCGATTGACGTGGCCGGCTCCTACACGGGTCAGACGGGCTATCGGGCCCACAATGAGCAGGAACGTACCGCGCTCTCCGGGCGCATCCAGCACCCGTTGAATGCGGCTGCCTCGGTGGAGCTTTCCTTTTATCTCGCCCGGGCAGGCTACGAGGTGCCGGGCCCGCTGACCCTGTCCGACGCCATGGCGCTGCCGCGCTCGGTGTCCGCTGCGGTCATGCGCGACGAACCGCGCCGTGATTCGTCACTGGCCCACGTTGCCTTTCAGGTGAAGAGCACTTTGCCCGACGGGGCCTTTGCGGCCGGGGTGTCAGTGCAGAGCTTGCACGACGATTTCCGCCAGCTCCAGGCCAATGGCGAGAGTGATGGCACCAGCGACGATTTGAGCGGCCACGCCACGCTGACGAAAAAAGTCACTCTGGCCGGGGTGGAGCATCATCTGCTCGTGCGCGGCACATTCTCTTTTGGCCTCAACACCGTGGAGCGTTTCGTGAACAACAGTGGCACGCGCGGGGCGCGCTTTGCCGATCTGGATTTGCGTGGGGCCACCAACGCCGTGAGTCTCGAGGACATTGTCTGGCTTCGTCCTGACCTCGCGCTCGGCGGGGGTGTCACGGCACTCTGGGCCCGGCGCGACATCGACGACAATCTTGCCGCTAGTTCCACGGCGAGTCTCACGGCCCGCTCGCTCCGCATCGACGACATTTCACCGCGCGGCGGTTTGCTCTGGCGGCCGCGCCCGAACCAGGAAGTCTATGCCGCGGTGTCGCGCGGGGCTGAGCCGCCGGGCTTCGACGATTTGCTCGTTGTGTCCGGGACTTATCCGGGTCTCGTCTTGCGCAGCCGGGCGCTCAACGCCCAGCGGGCCACCACCGTCGAGGTGGGCGCGCGAGGCAGCCACGGGCGGCTCAGCTGGAATGTCGCGGCCTATCGCGGCTGGTGGCGCGATGAAATCCTGCGGCTCGCCGACACCTCCGGCCAGCCACGCGGCGCCGTGAATGCCGCGCGCACCACCCACCAGGGCGTGGAAACGGCGCTGCGCTGGCGTCTGATTGATGACGGCGGCTCGCGTCTCACGCTGACCGCCACGGCCTCCTGGAATGACTTCCGTTTTGATGATGATTCCGTCTATCACAACAACCGCATCGCCGGCGCGCCGCCGCAAACCGGCAACGCCGAGCTGCTTTACGAGCAGCCGCACGGCTGGTTTGCCGCGGTCGAATCAGTCTGGACGGCGGGCCTCACGCCGGTCGATCACGCCAACCGGCTCACCTTCGGCGGCAGTGCGCAGTGGAATGCACGTGCCGGCTGGCATGTGAATCCGCGGCTCACGCTCTACGTTGCGGGCCGGAATCTGGCCGACCGGCGCTACATTGCCAGCACCTCGGGGGTGCTGGATATCGCCCGCACGCCGGCCACGACTGCCATTTTCCTGCCGGGGGCCGGCCGCGGCTTCACGGGCGGATTGGAATATCATTGGTGATGCCAACGTTCCTTATGATTTGGACTATTGAACATAATGCGAAGGGTAGGGCGCGACCGCTGGGCGCGCCGTCAGGACAATCGCGGACGGCCCGGCGGTCCGTCCCTACCTACGCTGCTGCGCCAAAGTCTACCAGACAAGAGCGGTTGAAATAACCATGATCGGGGCGCTCATCACGACTTTTTCTTTCGCACTGACCGCGGTGTTTGCCAACCGGGCGGCGCAGATGCTCGGCAGCGCGCGCGCCAATATGTGGCGGCTGGTGGTCGCCACGGTGGTTCTTGGCGGGTGGGCGCACCTGGCGGGCCGGGGCTTCGGCGGTCCGGCCGTGTGGTGGTTTTTCGCCGGCGGGCTGGCGGGATTCGGCGTGGGCGGACTGGCCATGTTCCAGTCGCTCCCGCGGCTGGGCTCCAGCCTGTCGATGCTGATTGTCCAATGCGGTTCGGCGGTTTTCGCCGCGTCACTGGAATGGGGCTGGCTCGGCACCCGTCTCACCGCGGTGCAGATTGGGTGTGCCGCGCTAACGCTGCTGGGCGTGGGCATCGGGCTGATGCCGCGGAGCCTGCCGAAAATCCTGCCGGCGGAGTGGGGTGCCGGTCTCGCGTGGGCGGTGCTGTCGGCGGCGGGGCAGGGCGCGGGCGCGGTGCTCAGCCGCAAGGGTTTCGCCATGACCAAAGCAATGCACGAGAGTATCGATCCCGGTTCGGCGGCGTATCAGCGGGCAGTGGCGGGATTGTTGTTCGCCGCGGTGGCTTGCCTTGTGATCCGCCGGCATGGCGAGAAAACCTCGCGCAATTCCGACGGAGCGTGGCCGTGGGTGCTGGCCAACGCCCTCACCGGGCCGATTCTGGGCGTGGTATGCTACCAGTGGGCGTTGAGTTCGACGCCAGCGGGGATCGTTCAGCCCATCGTCGCTGCCTCGCCGCTGGTGACGATTCCGTTCGCCGCCCAGGTGGAAAAAACCTGGCCGCGGCCTTTGTATTATGCCGGTGCCCTGCTCGCGGTGCTGGGTGTCACGGGTCTGTTGCTTTGGCGGTGATCCGGAGTTTTCACTCCAAGCACGCAAAGGAAGCGAAGCCCGCTCAACCCGGATAGGGCCAAGACCGCTGGACGCGGAGTACACTGAGCAAACCTACAATCTGATTCACCACAAAGGCACCAAGACACAAAGTTCGAGCATCCATCAAAGGCAGGGTTTTCTTCGTGCCTCTCTGTCATTGTGGTTAAACTCCGGGAAAATCCGGTGTTTACATTGCCGGTGGGCTGGCTTTCTTTGCCGGACTTGGCTGGCCCGGATGGCGGAATTGGCAGACGCAGTAGACTCAAAATCTACCGACCGCAAGGTCTTGGGGGTTCGACCCCCCCTCTGGGCACCAAGTCATCATCTGGACAACTTTGGCCAACGTGCGCCAAAGCGAGGCAATCGTTCTCCGTTTCAACAACTTCCTGAACGAAACTTTCCAGCGCTGATTTTTTGGCCGAGACAGCTTTGGACACCGAAACCCCATTTTGGCCGGAAAAACGTGGAGAACTGCGTGGAGAAGCCGGATTCCCTGCCAAGGTCGCAAGCTTCTCGAGCCCCTCAGCGAGCGGCAGCTTGGTGGTGTCCGTGTAAGTCCAATCGGTCAGACGCAGACTCTTGTGCCGGGCTAGCTGCATAATCACTCGCGGAGGCACGCCTGCCTTTTGAAGAAGAGTGATAAACGTGCGCCGGAATGTGT
>CAZBLQ010000051.1:0-23982 GCA_964492635.1 uncultured Oleiharenicola sp. | reverse complement strand
GTTTTGAGGCGAATGAGGCGAATCTTTCGGGTAATTTTGGCGCACCACCCACATATATTCGCCTCAGAGCATAAATCTCCGATCTCTCCTGAGGCGAATTCCCCCTCTGAAAACCCTTAAAATCGGATGGTTCGGTTCGTGGCGTTAAAACACCCGGGCAGCCATTTGACGCGGCTCTCGTGATGCCCGGGTCTTGCGCATGGTCTGTGGCTGGCGTGTCCAATGGCTACCTAGATGTTACTAGGGCCACAGTCAGTTATCTGGAATCCGTGGTCCGTAAGCCCTCCCTTCCCCGCCGTATTCAGCTCGCCCGTAATGCCGCTTTAATCCTGTCCGGTGTCATGGGCAGCGCAAGCAGGCGCGCGCCCGTGGCGTCGTGGATGGCATTGGCCAGGACCGCGCCCATCACGATGATGGCGGGTTCACCGCCGCCTTGGGGTGGAGAATCATCGGCCTCCAGGATGACGGTCTCGATTTTCGGCAACCACGAGAAACGCGGTATGTTGTAGGTGTCGAAATTTGTGTCGAGAATAGCCCCCGCCTTGAAGTGGACTTCCTCCGCAAGCGCGTACCCCATGCCCATGGTGATGCATCCCTCCATCTGGAGCTTCGCGCCGGCTGGATTGATCACCAGCCCCATCTCCTGGACACAAAGCACGCGTTTGACCGCGACCTTGCCGGATTTCGGATCGACCACCACCTCGGCGATGGTCGCCACATAGGTGCCGGAATCCAGCCCGATGGCCACGCCCAGACCGCGACCGCTCACCCCTTGCGCGGGCTGCCAGTCCCAATGCTCGGCGACAGCCTTGAGGACGCGGAGCGCGCGAGGATTGATGAGATGCCGCAGACGAAACTCGATCGGATCGACCCCGGCCAGCCCCGCCAGTTGGTCGATATGCGACTCGCGCGCAAATGCGTTGGTGTTGCAGCCGGGCGCCCGCCACGCTCCAACGGCAAACGGATGATATCCCGGCGGCCCGCTGAAATTGCCCACCGCGGTGATCAGCTGATCGGCCACGTCGTAAAGCAGATCCGACCCGCGATCGCCCGCAAACCTGACGTCGTAGTCCCAGAACGCGATCCGGCCCGCAGCATCAAGGCCGGACTGCACCTTGACGACAGCGGCCGGCCGGAAGGTATCGTTGAAAAACTCCTCCTCGCGCGTCCACCTGACCTGCACGGGACGCCCGGTCGCCTTGGCCAGGCGCGCGGCCTCCACGGCCTGAAGATTGAAGGACTTGCCGCCGAAGCCGCCCCCGACAAAGGGCGTGATCACCCGGACGTTCGGCACGGTGAAACCGAGGACTTTCGCGATCTCCTCGCGCGCGCCGAAGGGATTCTGCGTCGAGGCCCACACCGTCATCTTGTCACCCTCCAGGCGGGCCAGCGCGGTGTGTGTCTCCATAGCCGCGTGGGCAACGTAGGCGTTCAGATAAGTCGTTTCGAGCAGGCGGGTCGAGCGCGCCCGGCCCTGCTCGATGCTGCCGTTTTGGGTGACCACCCGCGCCTTCAGGTCAGCGTGCGCCAGATACTCGTAGATGTTCCGGTCGTCGAGTTGGGACGGGGAAGGCTCGAACTCCGCGTGCAGCTTCCCCAGCGCTTCCTCCGCCACATCGGGCAGCTCATGCAGCACCGCCACGAGCCCGGGTTCCTGCACGACGACGATGCCCTCGATCGCTTGCGCCGCTGAGACGTCGACCTGCCGGAGTTTCGCCCCATGCGCCGGCGGCCGGAGCACGCTGGCATACAGCATGCCTGGCAGGCGGATGTCGCCGGCATACTGCGCCTTGCCTGTCACCTTCTCCCGCGCGTCGCGGCGGAGCAGCGGCTTGCCTATCAGCTTGAATTCGGCCGGTTGCTTGAGGATTGGCGGAACGGTCACCTGGCGTTCGATCCGCTTGCCCTTGGTCAACTGCCCGTAGGTGATTTTTCGCGAACGATCCTTGGCGTCCGTCACCATTCCCGCCTGGATGGTGAGCTGCGTCACGGGAACATGCAACGCCTCGGCGGCAAGCTCAAGCAGCGCGCCGCGCGCCGCGGCTCCCGCGGCGCGCCATGTCGGGCCAAAATTCCGCGTTGTCATGGACCCCCAGGTGCCCTGGTCGTAGGGACACAGCTCCGTGTCGCCCATGACGATGTCCACGTCGTCCAGCGATACATCGAGTTCCTCCGCCAGCATTTGGGGCAGCGACGTGACCGGGCCCTGGCCCATCTCGATTTTGCCAGTGAAGCAGGTCACGCGCCCGTCTTCGCCGATCCGCAGGAAGGCGTTGAAGTCGGCTCCGTCCTTCGGCCGCACCTTCACCGTGACCGGGAAGGACGCCTCCGTCTGCTGGGCACCGAGCGTCGGGCCCAGCACGATCCAGACCATCAGGCCAGACGCGCAATTCTTCAGGAAATCACGTCGCGACGGCGGGCACATGCCAGCCGGCCCGGCCTTGGAGTGAGAGGGAGAGCCGGCACTCATGTTGCTGTACCTCCCCTCATCGCGGCAGCGGCCGTAAGTATGGCCTCCACAATCCGCACGTGAGCACCGCAGCGGCATAGATTTTGATCCATGCCCGCGATGACTTCCTCATGCGTCGGGTTCGGATGGGTCCGTAGAAAACCGTAGGCGGTCAGGATCATGCCCGGTGTGCAGAAGCCGCACTGCAGGGCGTCATGCTGGATGAACGCCTCTTGCAGCGGATGGAGCGCAGTGCCCTTGGCCAGGCCCTCGACGGTCACGACGTCCTTCCCCTCGACTGACTTGACCTTCACGTTGCACGAACGCACGGGCCGGTGATCCACCAGCACCGTGCAGGCTCCGCACTGGCTGATGCCGCATCCATACTTCGGGCCGGTCAACCCGAGGTCCGTGCGCAGGACCCAAAGCAGGGTCCGGTCCGGTGCCACCCGGATTTGCACCGGCTGGTCGTTGAGCCGGAAGGAGACGGTGTCAGTCATAGGCACGTTGGATGGGGCCGGAACGGCACGCGACCCCGTTCCGATGTTTGCGCAGCATCCTAGACGCAGTGGATGCAGGTAACTCTGCAATGGTTGCGAAAAGACGCGCAGAATTTGTCGGTTCCTTAGCCGGGCGACCCGGCCGCCCCGCAGTCGGTGCGCCTCACCCCATTCGACCGCTCTGGAGCTTTTTGGGGTCTGGCGGCTTACTGCCAGTGGCTGCCGCCGAATTCTTCGACCGTTTCGTAAACGGACTCGCGGATGAAAAGGCCGGCGCCGCACACCTCCATCGCCTCGCGCAGCACGGCATCCGCCTGCTCCCGCGTGTAGGTGCTGCCATCGGGCAGCGTCCCGCTGCAGGTATAAAGATAGTCATGCACCACCGAGGGCCATGCAATGATCGGATCCTCCGGATCGAGCAGATCCCAAGCAACGCGCGGAATGCTGGCAAAATCCGTGATAAGCCCGGCGGGGACCGTGATGGTCCGGCCGAGTTTGTCGGAAACATAGGAGAAGTCCTGCGTCACCTCATAAAGCTGCACATGCCGGCCCGCCGTGATGATCTCCTGAACCGAGAGTGAACGCAGGAATAACTTGCTGGTGAATTGGCTCATGGTGCTGACGTGGTTCCCGGTAAAAATGCCGAAGGTTGTGTTAAGAGGTACTCGCCGTCCGTGGCCCCCTTCTCGCGCCGAAGTCTTGACGAAGGCGGATGGCGATGGGCGAAACCTTGGGCAATCCCTCTGTTGCGTCAAATGTTCCTTCGCCGCCTGTTCGGAAGGAATCGACCAATGGGCAATGAATGCTGGTCAATGGACAAGGTGTCCCGCGCCCTTGCCGCTCAAACCTTGCAGCTAATTCCCCTTCGCGACTTCGGCCAGCGCCGCCCGGATCTTGGCGGCCACCGGCTCAAGCTCGGACATCGGCATTCGCAGTTGTGCTGAATCCTGCCCAGAGGGCGCCCGAGATTCATCACCCTTCGGGCCAGTCATCTGTTTGCCATCAGACGACTGACCATCTCCGCGCTGTCGCGCTCCGTCCGGTTTTTTTTCGGGAGCCTCGCCGGCAAAACGCGGAATGACATGCAGGTGGGCGTGGAAGACGGTCTGGCCGGCGGCTTTGCCGGTATTCATCTGCAGGACGAAACCCTCGCATTTCAGGTCGGTGCGCCGGATGGCCTCGACGATCTTGCGGGCGGCATCGGTCATCGCGTGCATGGTGTCGGCTGGCACCTCCAGGAAGTTGTCGGCGTGGACCAGCGGGACGACAAGCACATGCCCCGGGTTGCGCGGGCCGATGCTCAGGAAGGCCACGCATTTATCGTCGCGGTAGACGATGCCTTCCTGCTGCTGCTTCCCCGCCACAATATCGCAAAACACGCACGGCTTGGGTTGTGACGAATCCCGCCCCGAGGGCGCCCGCGCTTCGTCCTCGGCCACCGTCGCACCGCGGAGGATCAGGAAGAGAAGGAAGATGCGCATGACAAGAAATGGGGTCAGAAGAAACGGGACAAGGCAGACGAGGATTTTTCAATGCTCATCTTTCGTTTTCCCTGCCAGATCAAGATTGGCCAATAAACGCTGCTTGATGAGAAATATTCCAGCCGGAGGATGATTCACGCGAAACGCCGGGAACCACACGCCATCGAGACCGGTCAAGGCAAGGCAGCGGTCACTCACATGAATACACCCACCCACGAAGAAGTCGCCCTGCAAGCCCAACATCTCTGGCGTGATCGGGGATATCCCGATGGCTGCGACACGGAGATCTGGCTCGAAGCCGAGCGGCAGCTGAGTGGAGGCTCGCCGCGGGCCGGGGGCCGGACGACCGACGAGTTCACCGAGCGCATCAGGACGGAAACGGCCGCTGAGAGCGTGGTCGAGTATCACCTCTCGCCCGCCGGGACGGAGCAGCAGGCCATCAAGGCGGCAATGCAAACACCAGAGACCAGTGCACCGCAAATCCCGCACCACCCCGCACCCAAGACCAAACCGGTCGATACTGACAAGCCCCTCCGGGGAAAGCACCCCTCGTCCTAATCCGGAGTGCTCAAGCCGTCCAATTGAACGCCGCCCTTTCGCCAGCGCTACTCCCCGGGGCAAGCCCCGAGGATGTCCGAATGTCGCTGCGCTCGGAACTACGCGCGGCTTGCACAGCCCCGTTGGCCCGGGGCTGGCCGGGCGGCGTCCTAATCTCATTGGGGAAACCCCGCAGCTCGCCCGCCGCGGCAGGCAAGCTGCGAGGAATGTCCCAGCATTCGCCCCGACCGTTTTCCCTCCGGGCCAGTCGCAAGTCCATCAATTCGTCTGCCCGGGGTATTCCCTTTCCATGGCCGTCCTTCGCTTGTATGAGTTGTGCATGAATCGGGAATTTATTAATTCACTCCGTGGCCTGAAGGTAGCAACCGCGTTGGTCCTGCTCGCCGGCATCGCCGCAATCCCCGCAACGGCTCGGGCCGAAACATCCTCACCCGACAAAAGTCCGGCCGTCCTCCCCCGCCAGAACAAACCGCCCCGGAAGGTTTTGATCGGCACGGTGATCAGTGGGCAGGAAATTTTCGCCCAGTCACTGGAGAAACGTCTCCAAAAAATGGACGATTTCGTGGAGAAGATCGCCGCCGGGGCAAAAACCAAATATCCGGGCAAACCGCTGGATCTGGTCGTCCTTCCGGAATTCCTGCTCGAACGGCCGGGCGACTCGCTGGCGCGACAGGCGGTGCGGCTGGACGAGGTGCAACCGCGCATCGCCGCCTGCGCCTCGCGGCATGGCTGCTACCTGGTCGTGCCGTTGCTGCTGCAGGAATCGAATCCGACCCCGCGCATCAGCAATGTCGCGCTCTTGGTCGATCGCGGAGGTCGCGTGATGGGAATGTACCGGAAGGTGCATCCGGTGGCTCCGCAAGGCAGCGACGTGATCGAGAACGGCACCACTCCCGGGGGCGAGTTTCCCGTGTTTGACTGCGATTTTGGCCGGATGGGAATTCAAATCTGCTTCGACATGCTTTACGCCGATGGCTGGCAGGCGCTGGCCAAACAGGGAGCCGAAATCGTCGCGCTGCCTTCAGCGTCGCCGGAAACCATCCACCCCTCATTTTACGCACTGCAGCACAAATACTACATCGTGAGCGCCACGCCCAGGGACCATGCCGCATTTTTCAGCCCGCTCGGGTTGATCGAAAACCAGATTACCGGGGAGGGCGTATTGGTCCACCAGATCGATCTGTCCTATGCGTTGCTGCACTGGGAAGCCGTTTTGGAGGAAGGCGAAGCCCTCGCCCGGAAATTTGGAAACAAGGTGGGTTTTCACTGGTACCATGCGGAGGACAAGGGGATATTCTGGTCCAACGATCCCAAGACAACCATCGGGCAGATGATCGGAAGCCTGGGTTTGACCGAGTCTGACGCCAATGTGGAGCGAGTCCGCCTCCTCGAGGACAAGGCCCGCGGCGGCCCGCCGGTGATGCCGTAGGCTGAACCAGCATTTGACACCACGGATTACACTGATGACACGGATTTCACAGAGGCAGAACTAAGAATAAAACATAGACAAAACCGCGCACCAAGCAGTGCAGAATTCTGAGCTCAGGATCTTAGTCCTAATGCCTTTATCCGTGCTAATCCGGGGAATCCGTGGTTAAATATTCTGAAGATTCCGGCTAAGAAAGTGCCATCCTCCTCTTCGATGGCATACCTTTCGTGTATTTGGTGTAGTTCGTGGTGGCCTCTGATTGCATGGATCCCCGAATCAGAGGGGCCGGCCGACAATCGGCGTGCGCAACACGCCCAGGCCTTCAATCTCCAGCTCCACCACATCACCCGGCTTCAGCCAGCCGCCGGTGTTTTCCGCCCCAAGTTCAAGGATGCAGCCGGTGCCCACGGTGCCCGTTCCCAACAGATCTCCCGGGAGCAACATGGCGTCGCGGGAGGCCTGGGCGATGAGCCGGGGAATCGAATGGTGCAACGCGGCGACATTGCCGCGGGAAAGCTCCCGCCCGTTGACCCGCGCGCACATTTCGAGCGACAGCTTCTCCCCGTCGATCCGGCTGGCAAACTCATCGAGTGTCACCAACCACGGCCCGGCGGCGGTGGCGAAATCCTTCGCCTTGGCGGGCCCGAGGCCGACGCTCACTTCCTGCCGCTGAAGATCACGGGCGCTGAAATCATTGAGCACCGTCAGCCCGCCCACATGCTGCCACGCGCGTTCCAGCGGGATGTCGCGCCCACCACGGCCGATGATGACGCCCAGCTCCAGTTCGTAATCGAGTTCGGCGCAGCCGGCCGGGGCGAACACCGCCGCGCCATGGCCGACCAGGGCATTTGGATTGGAGAAATAGAAAACCGGAATTTCATACCACGCGGGGGGAACTTCGAGGCCGCGCTTGCTCCGTGCGGTCTTCACATGCTGCTCAAACGCGTAGAAGTCCCGGAACGACGGCGGGCGCATGACCGGAGGCAGAAATGAAATCTCCTCATCCGCATAGCACTCGCCGGTCCAGCCCGCCACGCGTTTGGCCAGTTCCATCTTGGGATTCATCAGCGCCGGCAGCAATTCTTCCAGCCGCCCGGACAATCTCGCCAGCCGGTCCAGTGTGACCCATCCACCCGCGGGAGCCGCCACGGCGGCAACGGGCACGCCGTTGCGGCGGGGTACAATGGTGGCGTAGCGCATCGGCGGATGCAAATCAGTCAGTTTTCCAAGGCAATCTCGAACGGAGCGCCAGTCTTCGCCCGGACTTCATCCAGCGAACCCCCCGGAAGCAGTTCCGTGAGCACCAGTCCGCCGCCGGACCTGACCTCGAAGACGGCGAGGTCGGTGATGATGAGATTCACCACCGCCTTCCCGGTGATGGGCAGCGTACATTGCCGGAGAATCTTGGGACTGCCGTCCTTCGCCGTGTGCTCCATGACGACCACGACCCGCCGCACTCCCGCAACGAGGTCCATGGCGCCGCCCGGTCCCTTGACCATTTTGCCGGGCACCATCCAGTTGGCAATGTCACCGTTGGCCGCCACCTCCAGCGCGCCCAGAATCGACAGGTCGATGTGACCGCCGCGGATCATCGCGAATGAATCGGCGCTCGAGAAAAACGCCGACCCGGGGATCGTGGAGATCGTCTGCTTGCCCGCGTTGATGAGGTCGGGGTCGACCTGTGCTTCGGCCGGATACGGGCCGATGCCCAGCAGACCGTTTTCGGACTGCAGCGTGACGTTCATACCCGGCGGGATAAAATTGGCGACGAGTGTCGGGATGCCGATACCGAGATTGACACAGTAGCCGTCGCGCAACTCCTGCGCGGCGCGCCTCGCCATCAGTTCGCGGAGCGGCGATTCCTTTTTCGCCACCGCGCTCCCCTGGATCGTGCGAAACTCAATCCGCTTTTCGTAGCGCACGCCCTGGATGATGCGGTCGATATAAATGCCGGGCGTATGAATCTGGTCGGGGTCCAGTTCGCCGACCTCGACGAGTTCCTCGACCTCGGCCACACAGACCTTGCCACAGGTGGCGATCATCGGGTTGAAATTCCGGGCGGTCTTGCGATAGACGAGGTTGCCTGACGCGTCGCCCTTCCAGGCTTTCACGAGCGAAACGTCGGCCTTGATGGCCGGCTCCAGCACATATTCCCGGCCGTCGAAAACCTTGGTCTCCCTGTCCTCGGTCAGTTTCGTGCCGAAGCCGGTGCGCGTGTAGAAACCCGGGATGCCCGCGCCGCCCGCCCGCAGCCGCTCCGCGAGGGTGCCCTGCGGGATCAGTTCCAGCGCCAGTTCGCCGTGCAACACCTGCCGCTCGAACTCCCTGTTCTCACCCACGTAGGAAGCCATGACTTTTTTCACCTGCCGCGTCTGGAGCAACAGGCCCATGCCGAAATCGTCCACGCCGGCGTTGTTGCCGACGATGGTCAGCCCGCGCACGCCGCTGGCGCGCAACGCGGCAATCAGGTTCTCCGGAATGCCGCAGAGGCCGAAACCTCCGGCGGCAATCGTCTGGTTGTCGTGGAGCAGGCCGGCAAGCGCGGCCTCGGCGTTGGGGTGGACTTTGTTCACGTGGAAACCGCCCTCAACCCAGCCAGCTGAGCGGATAATCCGGATCGTCCATCGTCAGGGCCTGGGCGGTCAGCTCCAGCGGGAACTGCGTGTCGAACATCACGGCGAGCTCCTCCGTGCGGGTGTGCTCGAAGCTTTTGAGCGTCGTGCCGGGGTGCGGACCGTGCGGAATGCCCTGCGGGTGCAGGGTGAACGAACCGGGCTCGACGCCCTTGCGCGAACCGAAATTGCCGCGCACGTAGAAAAGCACCTCGTCGGCCTCGGTGTTGTCGTGCGCCCACGGCACCTTGACCGCCTCCGGGTGGTGGTCGAGGTAACGCGGCGCGAATGTGCAGATGACAAACCCGTTGATCTCAAATGTCTGGTGGATCGGCGGCGGCAGGTGGACCGTGCCGGTGATGGGCTCAAAATCATTCGCGTTGAACGTGAAGGGATACAGGTATCCGTCCCAGCCGACCACGTCGTGCGGATGGCCGGCCATGACATTCCGCGTGAAACGATTACGGTCCTTCGTCAGCACGGCGAAGTCACCTTCCTCGTCGTGAGCGAAAATCTCACTCGGTCCGTGGAAATCGCGCTCGCTGTAGGGTGCGCCCATCCGGATCTGCCCCTCCTTGTGCAGGTAGCGTTCCGGGATGCGGACGGGATGCGCCGACTCGAGAATGAGGTAGTCCTCCCTGGCAATGTCGTCGGCCACCAGCCGGTAGATGGTGCCGCGCGGGATGACGAGGTAGTCGTCCTGTTTGTAGCGGAGCCGGCCGTATTGGGATTCGAGCCAGCCGCCGCCCGCCCAGATGAAGATCACGTCGTCGCTCTGGCCGTTGCGATAAAAGTCATACCCTTGATCCATCGCGGTCGCGGGGCGGCAGCGGTAGCAGCCGATGTCGGCGTTGAACATCAGCGGCACACGGCCGGTGTAGGGATCGCCCGCCCGGGCCATGCCCGCGGACTTCAGGTGATGATGCCGCAGCGGCGCGGGCCCGGCGGGCTCCAGCACGAATTCGCGGAACAGCTCGACGCGTTTCACCCGCGTTGGCGGCTTCAGGTGGTAGACAATGGTATAGGCGCGGTCAAAACCCTCGGTGGTGATCACGTGCTCGTAGTGGAGACCTTCGCCCAGGTAGCTCGCGGCGGGATCGCGCGGAAACCTGAGGTGATGCTTGCGGGGCATCGATCCGAGTTTGAGGTATTGGGGCATGGGTGGCGGAAGGGAAAAGGGAGAGTGAGAGGGGATGAGGGTGGATTACGGGGTGTCAGGCGGGTTCCGGAGGTTCACTCTCCCTCTCACTTTCACTCTATACTCAGAGCGTTCCCCGCCGGGCTTGCTCGCGTTCGATGGCCTCGAACAGCGCGCGGAAGTTGCCCTCGCCGAAACCGCGCGCCCGCCCGCGGCGCTGGATGACCTCGAAAAACAGCGTGGGCCGCGTGAAGACGCACTTGGTGAAGAGTTGCAGCAGGTAGCCATCGTCGCCGAGGTCGCGGTCGGCGAGAATGCGCAGGGAGCGCAGCACCTCCTTGTCCTCCGTGATGGCCCCCACCCGCTCGTCGAACGACGTGTCGTAATAGGTGTCCGGCACCTCGAGGAATTCCTGCCCCATGCGCCGCATCTCGCCGATGGTACTGACAATGTCCGGGGTCAGCAGCGCGATGTGCTGCACGCCGGGCCCCTGGTATTGGTCCAGGAATTCCTGGATCTGCGAATTGGCCGAGGACGGCTCGTTGATCGGCATCTTCAGCCAGCCGTCGGTGGAGCTGACGACTTTCGACATGAGCGCGGACCGGCCGGTGTTGATGTCGAAGTGCATGAACAGGTCGAAGCCGAAAACCCCCTGGTAATACTTCACCCACGGGTCCATGTGCTCGACGTTGGCGACCACGTGATCGATCATCGCAAAATTAATGTCGCGGTCCTCGATGCCGCCCGGCTGGTTCACGTAGCCGGGGGCAAACTCGCCGTGCTTCCGCCGCTCGACGAAGCTATGGATGGTGTCACCATAGGCGGCGACGGCGCCGTGGACAATGTTGGCATCCTCAAACAGGCTCCGCGCGGACGCGGCGCCGCGGCGCAGTGCCTCGGTGTAGGCGTGCTTCGCGTCGCTGACCTTGAACGCCACGTCGCGCACGCCGCAGCCGTGCCGATCGAGATGCCAGCGCATGAAGTCCGCCTCGGGGCCCGTGCCCGCGGGCTCGGCCACGAGGAAATTCACCCGGCCCTGCCCGACCACGAAGGCGCGCCGGCCCTTCAAGCCGGACTGGCCGTCACCGTAGGCGCGCACCGTCATGCCGTATTTGTCGACAAAGAAGTCCCGCCACTGGTCGGCGGCGTCGACGATGAATTCGATGTGGTCGACCCCCTTCAGGCCAAGCGGATTGGTGGCAGCCGTTTTTTCAGCCGGCTTTTCAAAGTAAGTCGTGCTCATGCGTGGTGAGGGGTTGCCTTCACTCTACTCCGCGCCCGGGGGCCGGTCCATAGGCCAAACGGAGTAATCGGCTTGCGGAAGGCCGCGTCGCGGCTAGAAATCCAGGGATAAGCAGTGGGCTGAAAGTGATCGGCCATAGGCTTTAAGCCAGGCGCCTTCAGCTATCAGCCCTTTTGCCGGACGACCGGCCCGGACAAACACCGGGCAGGCCGCAGCCAGCAACGATGCAGCTCCCAACTTTTAATTCACCACTCTCTAATCCCGGCGTTGCCGTGCCATAGCTCGAAGAGCGACGGCGGACCCCTTTCCCTCTCACCCTCCCTTTCACTTTTGCTTCTGTCTCCCCATGCCCACGCCCGATCACCCCGACCTGCTGGTTCATTATTCCGCCATGATGGAGGAAGTGCCGGTGGGCCTGCTCCTGCTCGATTGGGAGTTGAAGCCGGTCTGGTTCAACGCCGAGGCCGCCCGCGCCTGCGCCGTCTGGAACCATGGCGAGCGCCGCGCCGCCGCCCTCCGCGCCCGCAGTGCGTTCCGCCTGCCCGTCCCGCTCGCGGACGCCGCCCGCACCCTGCGCGCCGCCTGGCCCGAGGGCGAAACGGCCGGCCAGCCGCTGGTGGTTAGTGACCATGCCCGCGGCCTGCATGCGCGCATCAAGCTGCATGCGCCCGCCGGCGGCCAGCCCCCGGCCTTTCACCTTCAGCTCGACTACCGCCGGCCGCGCGGCGACCGTGAGCGTCCGCTTTCCCCCGGTGCGGTGGCCCTGCTCGCCCGGCTGACCGAGCGCGAGCGCGAGGTGGCCATGCGCGTGCGCGAGGGCCTGCGCACGGCCGAAATCGCCGCCGAACTGCATCGCAGCCCGCTGACCATCAAGACGCAGCTCGCCGCCGTTTTTGGGAAACTTGCCGTGCGCGGCCGCACCCGCGTCGCGGCGCTGCTGAACCGGTGAGGCCGGTCAAGCGGATTTATTGGCCACTCTCGAACGAAGTGACAGTCGGCCAAAAGCCCAAGAAACACAAAATAAGGAATGCGACATCCAGCCAATGCCGGCATATTCTGTGCGCCAGACTTGGTTCCTCTTGCCCCCAACTCTTCGCCGATCAGAGTGATTATCTTTTCCTGATATTTTTGCGCTTTTTGTGCTTCTTGTGGCCAGCCTTTCTGGTCCGGATTATATTCGTATATTTAGTGCGTTTCGTAGGCAACCTGACTTGGCTACTCCTTTCGGCGTAATTGGGCGGTTCGGATTCGATTCCCGGGATAAAAACGCGCAATACCGGGCCATGCAGACCACCCACGCTCATGCTGCAACCCGCCCCGGTGGGCCAACCCCGCCCACCGGAGCGGACGACCCCCGTTGCATCCCGCACAAGCTGACCGCCCCCTTGCCCATTGGCGACGAGTGCCATTATCCGGACTACACCGCCGACGAGCAGGAGGTCTGGCGCACACTTTACGTGCGCATGGCCACACTTCTGCCCGGCCGCGCCGCTGATGAATTTCTCGTCGGCCTCAAGGCGCTCGACCTGGAGCACGACCGCATTCCCGCACTGGCCGATGTCTCCCGGAAATTGCAAGCGGCAAGCGGCTGGCAAATCGCCCGCACGCCAGGACTGCTCGATGCCCACGATTTCTTTTCCTATCTCGCCCGCCGCGTTTTTCCCTGCACCGACTACATCCGCGCACGATCCGAGCTGGATTACACCCCGGCGCCCGACTGCTTCCACGACATCTTCGGCCACACGCCGATGATCATGCACCCGCGCTTTGCCAACTTCTACCAGAAGATCGGCCAGGCTGCCCTCGCCTGCCAGGATCCCGTCGTCGAGGAACGCCTGACGCGCATCTACTGGTTCACCGTCGAATTCGGGCTCATCCGGAATCCCGGCGGCTTGCGCATCTACGGCAACGGCATTATTTCCTCCTCGGGGGAGACGCAGCACAGCCTCACCGACCAGGTCAAAAAGGTGCCCTACCGGCCGGAAGTGCTCGCGGCCCAGCCCTATGACATCTGGCATTTCCAGGAGACGCTGTTCGTCATCGAGTCCTTCGACCAGCTCGAGAGCGAATTCGTCCGCTGGTCGCTCGGGCACCATCTGCTCTGAGCCGGAGCCACTCAGACGGAATTTACCACGGATTGTACGGATAAGCTTCGATCAGGTTCCTGTTCCCGGAGGCTGACGTAGTTTGATAGACTATAAACCTGTTTGGGGCGGACCGAAGCGCGCGGGCGGTGTTTGTAACGTATTATATTACAAACTGGGTTTGGTGGGAGTGGGGAAAGTCTGTCCGCGCGGCACGGCCTCATTTCTTCGACTTCTGCAGCGAGTCAAAAAATTGCCGGGCTTCGGCATTGAACCTGTTCTCATCAAAGTTTATGCCCTGCCACCCGTACCAAACCGATATCAGCTGTTCGGGATTGTTTGGATCCAACGCGAACAGGTTGGCGATGTGCTTGGCTTCGCCATCCGACATGCCCACGGCATAATGCCAAAAATCGAGATCGAATCGGCACTCAACCAGCCACAGTCCATTTCTTTCTTTTTCCTTAAAATCCTTCTTAACCCGCTGGAATCTGTCGGTGTCTGCTCCCGCTTCCACCGTCTTTTTGATAAAGTCCAGGAAACCAAGCCGGTCGTTTTGGGCGGGGACCCGTACGACCGAGAAGCCCGCGTGTTTGACCGCGGGGCTGGCCCAAGCACCGAAGTTACGTGCGTTGGCGTTGGCAAAGGTCACCCCAGTGTCGCTTCTTTTTTGCCGCCACCTGGGGCCCAAATCCTGCACGGAGTAGCCGGCAACTTCGACCCGGGCAGGATCGGAGGTGATTTTAGAAAGCCCCGTCGGCGGGGTCTGGGCCTGCTCCAACCTCAGGAGCAGGAGTAGGCTGTAATCGCTGCCATTGGGGGCCTTCACCAACAGTCCCGCCCATTGCCCCGGATGCACCGGGACCGTTAAATTCTCTTTGAATCGCGCAATCCGCGGCTGGCCGACCTCGAGGGCCACGCCGGGGATGCTTTTGCGGTCGCGGACAGTGGCAATGTCCAGGTCACAGGTGAGGGAAACGCCGGCGGGCGAACTGTCCCCTGCATTGGCGGTGAAGGATAGATGGAGATGCGGCGCATCCGGCGACTCGGCCGGGATTTCCCTGACTTGAAGTTTGTCGTCGGCGAGTCGCTCGAGGTATTGGATGGGCGTGGAAGAAGTGATTGTCACCGGCTGACCGGGGCTGAGGCGAATCAGGGGAGGAGCCGCGATCAGGCTGAACTGCTCCGGCGGAGAACTCCCGTCGCCCCACCTTGCCTGGGAGCCTTCAAGCGATAGTGTCAGTTGGTCGAATCTCGCTGAGGCCGGTGCCTGGAAAACCTGGACCCGGCTCCCTCCCACCGTGGTTGCACCCGGAATGATTATTTCATGAAAATCGCCCTGCTTGAATACATACAAGGCGGACTCCAGGCCGAGGCTTTCACTGGCGTGCAGAGTTGATATCAGGGACAAGAGGCACACGGCCGCACTCGCGATGAAAAGTTGTGGTTTCATGGAATTCGAGCTTGGGGGAGAAAATGCGGGATCATCAGATCAAGGGGCGTTTCCTTTGATGGTAAGGGGCGGCTGAAGGTCCGCGCCGGCCGGAACTTCGAGGAGCAACTGGCGCAGGCGGCCCTTCGCCTCGATGCGATAAACAACCAGTTCGGGCGAGGAAGACCGGGGCCACGGCGAAACCAGCAGGAAGACCGCCGCGACGGCGCACGCCGCCACCGCCAGAAGCCACCAAGGCGTGGCCGGGCGCGACGAGTGCCACGGTGCGGGGGCGGTCGTTAGCGTTTCATCAATGCGCCGGTCGAAGGCAGCCGAGGGTGCCGCCAGACGCATATTCCTGAGATTTTGTTCGAAATCGTTCATCGGGTATCCGTGATTACGAGTGCCTTTAATTTTTCGAGCCCTCGTCGATACCAGGACGCCGCCGTCTGCAACGGCACCTGGCGCAGGTCCGCGATCTCCTGAAAGGTGAAATCGTTGTAGATTTTGAGGATGATGGCTTCGCGTTCATCCGGTGACAGCATCTGCAGCCAGCGTTCAAGTTCGTCGGCTTTGAAAGCCGGGGCTGGCCCGCTACCTTCGGTGGTGGCGGCAAGATCGAAGACGGAATCCCACCGCACCCTTGTGCGCCGCAAACCATCCAGCGCCGCATTGCGGATGGAGCGAAAAACGTAGGGGCGCAAATCGGCCGGCAAACAATCCCGCTGCAGCAGCCTTGCGAAGACGCCCTGAATGGCGTCCTCGGCCGACTCGCGGTTACCAGTGATAGAAATGGCATAAGTATAAAGCTGCCGGCGAGACTCCACGTAAAAGGTCCGCAGGGACTCCGTTTCAATGGCGCTCATTCCATTTGCTAAAATCTTTCCCACGTTATGCCAGACGATCGCATCATCCTATCCACGCATGAAGGAGACATTCTTATGCAACGTCAAAGCAAGGCCGGACTCGGCCACACGCCGATGATCGGGTCACGCCGGGACGCTTGCCCCGCAGTCCTTTGGTATCTGGCATTTCCGAGACACGCTGTTCGTCGTCGAATGCTTCGACCAGCCGGATAGTGAATTCGACCGCTGGGCCCGCGACCAGCGGCTGCTCCGAGCCATCGAGTCCAGATTGACCTGACGGCTTATACCATGGCTGGCTAGATGGCGGAGGAAATTACCCGCGTGGTCGCACTTCCACTTTCATGTGGCTCATCTTTTCATAGATCCGCCCGCGTCGGCGCAACGGCCACCATTCGTAGAGAAATATCTCCATCGGCCGCCACATCGCGACCCAGCCGGCGATGGTCAGGCTCTCCCGCGCCACGCTCGGAAAGGTGCCCGGCCCCGGGCCGACGAGGAGATTGCTCGCCGCCAGGCAAGCGAGCAGGAAAAGCCCGCCGATCAACAGGCTCAGGCGGCCGTCCTTGATCAGCTGCCCGAATTCCATGCGGATCAAACCGGCCCGGTAGGCGAAGTAATGTTGCACGGACTGTTCGATCTTCGGCTGGTAGTCCTTCTCGACTGGAAGCTGGCTCAGATAAATGACCAGGACCACCGGTTCGGACAAAGGGAACTCCCGGGTCCAGCTGACAATGAATTCCTCGGCATCGTGGTCCAGGTCCTTCTCGTGAAACGGCGAGGGGTCAATCGTGTTGAAAAGTTGATTGACATCCCGGAGGTTGATTTCGACGTGCCGGGCCACGGTGGGTGATTTCGGGTTCATGGTCACTGCGTCGTTGGTCTTCATCAGGGGCGTGGGCGAAGGGGCAGGATGAGCGACGCCGGTCCTGATGGCAACCCCGACCGGGCGGTGTCCTGGTTAGCTTGGACATTGTTGGAACAGTTCAGTCGGAATTGACCACGGATTACACGGATCAGGCGGATTGATTGGCCACATAAAGGACAAAAAACGCAAAAGGGATCTAAGTTGACACGGATTGCACTGATTAGCTCGGACTCTTGGCGTGCTCAATCCGCCCGCAGGGCTTCGAGGGGATCGAGCCGGGTCGATGTCGTTCCCCCGGGGCGCCGCCGGGCGGCGCGTCCGGCGCCGGGCCCGGGTTTTGACTGGTAACGCATCAGTCGAAGCGACATGGATATCCGGCAAGATATGGCTGACCAACCACGCGTCACCGGAGGGATCTTTCTCTCCTATGCCCGGGAGGACACCGATGCCGCCCGCCGGATTGCGGAGGCGTTGCGGAGCGGCGGCCTCGAGGTTTGGTTCGACCAGAATGAGCTGCGCGGCGGCGATGCCTGGGATCAGAAGATCCGCCGGCAGATCAAGGATTGTTCGCTCTTCGTGCCCATCATCTCGCAGCACACCCAAGTGCGCGGCGAAGGCTATTTCCGCCTCGAGTGGAAGCTCGCCGTTGAGCGCACGCACCTCATGGCCGAGGGCGTCGCCTATCTCGTTCCTGTCGTCGTCGACGAAACCCCCGAAGACGCCGGGTTGGTGCCCGAACCATTCATGCGTGTCCAATGGACACGCCTGCCGGCAGCACTCCCCACACCGCAGTTTGTCGATCAGGTCCGCCGGCTCCTGCAGACCCCCAAAACGCCCGCCCTGGTGCAGCGGCCGGCAAGCGCCGCACCACACTTGGCCAAGCTGCAGCGAAGTGGATTTCCCGTCTGGCCCTTCTTGGTGGTGGGGGCCGCGGCAATCCTTATCGCCAGCGTCCTGTATTTCCGCTCCCACCCGTTGGTGCAGGAGGTGTCACTGGCCGCGCCTGTGTCCCCCGCGCCGAAGCCGGCGCCAGCGGTCGCCGACAAATCCATCGCCGTCCTGCCCTTTGCCGACATGAGCGAGAACAAGGACGCGGGGTTCTTTGCCGACGGCGTCCACGAGGATCTGCTGACGAACCTCGCGCTGGTTTCCGAGCTGAAGGTGGTCTCCCGCACCTCGGTCATGCAGTACCGCAATACGACCAAGACCATCCGGCAGATCGGTCAGGAGCTTGGCGTGGCTTATGTGCTCGAGGGCAGCGCGCGCCGCGCCGGCAACAAGGTCCGCGTTACGGGCCAGCTCATCAACACGCGCACCGACGAGCATGTCTGGGCGAAGAATTACGACCGGGATCTGACCGACCTCTTCGGCATCCAGTCCGCCCTGGCCGAGGAAATCGCCGGCTCCCTTTCCGCGGTCATCTCGCCCGAGACCAGAAAGCACCTCGACCGAAAGCCGACCGAGAACACGGCCGCCTACGACCTGTTCCTGCAGGGCCGGGCTATCAACAACAGCGCTCCTTCCGGGAACGCCAAGGCCCTGACCGAGGCCGCCACCTACTTTGAGCGCGCCTGCCAGTTGGACTCAAAATTCGCCATCTCCTGGGGGGAGCTTGCCGTGGTCTGCGCCTTAAAGGACTTCTGGGACATCGACACGAGCGCCGAGCTTCGGACCAAGGGCGAGGCGGCGATCGCCCGCGCGGAGAGTCTCGAGCCGGACACGCCCGAGGTCATCCGGCTGGTGGGAACCTTTGCCTACTACGCCCACCGGGATTACGCGAAGGCGACCGCGCAGTACATGCGGCTGGCCGCCGTCCAGCCGAACGACCCGACGGTTTTCTCGTCTTTGGGCCTGATCCAGCGTCGGCAGGGCCGCTGGGCCGAGTCGCTCGCCAACCTGCGCAAGGCGGCAGAGCTGGACTCCGGCAATATCGGCTATCAGCGCAACCTCCTCGCCAGTTTGCAGACAGCCCGGCGCTGGGACGAAGCCCGCGCCGCCCAGCAACGCCTGGTCGCGTTGCGCCCGGGCGACCTGGACGAGCAGCTCACCCTGGTCGACCTGGAGTACGACGCCACCGGTTCGATGGAGGGGCCCAAGGCCTTCCTCGCCACGCTGACGCCCGCCCAACTCGAGAGCCCTGACCTGCTCTTCCGGAGAAAATTCTGGGCGCACGACGTCAGGGACCTGGCGGAATTCAAACGGCTCGACAAGCTGCAGCCCTTCCATCCCGAGGACGAACAGCCCGTGAACGCGGCCATCCTTGCGGGCACTTTCTACTGGGGCGAAGGCGACACGGCCCTTGCCCGCTCGCGCGTGGCCCCTTTTCTTGCGGAAGCCCGCCACCGGACGGAGACCAATCCGGACAACTTCCAGGCGTGGGGCAACTTCGGTAAAATCGAGATCCTCTGCGACCATCCGGAAGCCGGGCTCGCGCACCTGGCGAAGGCCGCCGAACTGATGCCCGTTTCCCGGGACGCCCTGGTAGGGCCGGTCACCCGGTACTGGTACGTGTCCGGCTGCGCCATGGTCGGAAGAAAGGACGAGGCTCTGGCCGGCCTGGCCGAGTTCATCCGCCAGCCTTCCGGAGTCCCTCTCACCGACGTCCGGAACAACCCGGCGTTCCGACCGCTGCGCGGCGATCCCCGGTTCGAGGCGCTGATAAACGACCCGCGCGGCCACGAGCCGCTGTTCTAGGCGCGGCCCGGGTCGAGTCCGGTGCCCGGCCCGGGTTTTGACTGGTAACGCATCAGGCGAAGCGACATGGATAACCGGCAAGATATGGCTGACCAACCACGCCCAACGGGAGCGATCTTTCTCTCCTATGCCCGGGAAGATAACGAAGCGGCGCGACGCATTGCCGAGGCCCTGCGCGGCTTTGGCCTCGAGGTTTGGTTCGACATGAGCGAACTGCGCGGCGGCGACGCCTGGGACGCGAAGATCAAGAAACAGATTCGTGAGTGCGCGCTGTTCGTCCCGATCATTTCCGCCAACACGCAGGCCCGGGAGGAGGGATATTTCCGGCGGGAATGGTTGCTGGCGGTCGAACGGAAGCGCGACATGGCGGAGAACCGGGCCTTCATTGTCCCGGTGATAGTCGATGGCACCCGGGAGTCCGACGCCAACGTCCCGGAGCAGTTTCTCAAGGCCCATTGTACCCGGCTGCCCGGCGGCGAACCCACGCCGCAGTTTGTCGACCAGGTAAAGCAGCTGTTGCGGCCGTCCCGTTCACCGGACGCCGGGGCCAGGCCGGCCACGCCGTCCGCCCCCACCCGGTCCGGCTTTCCCATTCTGAGCGTGGTGCTCGCGATCGCGGTCGCCGCGCTCGTGGCTTTCGTAATCTTTCGGCCAGGCGCCAAGCCCGAATCCGCACCGGCCGCGCCCCCAACGATTACCCCGGCGAAAACAGAGGAACCGGTCGCCGCACCGGCAAACACGGCCGATCCCAAATCCATCGCGGTGCTGCCCTTCATCGACATGAGCCAGGCGAAGGACCAGGAGTATTTCTCCGATGGTCTCGCCGAGGAACTTTTGAATCTGCTGGCCAAGGTCCCCGCGCTGCAGGTGACCTCGCGCAGCTCGGCCTTCTCCTACAAGGGCAAGGACCTCAAACTCGCCCAAGTCGCGCGGGAGCTCAACGTCGCCCATATCCTCGAGGGCTCGGTGCGCAAATCCGGCAGCCGGCTGCGCATCACTGCGCAGTTGATCGACGCCCGCACGGACAAACATGTGTGGTCGGAAACCTATGACCGCTCTCTCGACGATATTTTCGCCGTGCAGGACGAAATTGCCGCGGCCGTGGTCAGACAGCTCAAGGTCACCCTGCTGGGCGATGCGCCCAAGGCAAAGCCCGTCGATCCCAAGGCCTTTGCCCTTTTCCTGCAGGCGCGCCAGTTGCACCGCCAACTGACCGCCGATGGTCTCGCCCAAGCGGTCGCGCTCAACCAGCAGGCACTGGCGATCGATCAGAATCTGGCCGCCGCCTGGAATGACCTGGCCGAGTGTTACACGGTTCAGTCGGACTTTGGCCAGCGTCCCAACGAGGAAGGTTACCGACTGGCCCGCGAGGCGCTGAAGAACGCGCTCGCAGCCGATCCCGATTCTGCCTTGGCGTATGCCTTGCTGGGAGGCATAGAGGCAACTGTAGACTCGGACCTGAATGCGGCCGCGCAACATTTTGAGCACGCTCTTGCCCTGGAGCCCGCCAACACCGAGATCATGACGGAAGCAATGCGGTTTGTCCGCACCCTCGGCCGGCACCAGCAGATCATCGCGCTCGGGGAATATGTCGTGGCTCACGATCCGGTGAACACGACGGCCCATTCCACGCTCGCGGGTGCCTATACTCGCGCGGGACGCTTTGACGACGCGCTCGCGTCCCTGCAAACCTCGCTGCGCCTGGCCCCGGGACGGAACCTGGCGCATTATTCGATGGGAGCGATCTTGCTGGCCAAGGGCGATCCGAAGGCCGCCCTGGCGGAAATGCAGCAGGAACCGCCGGGATCGTGGCATCAGGATGGGCTCGCTCTCGCGTATTTTGCGCTGGGTCGAAAGGCCGAGTCCGACGCGGCTCTGGCCGAGCTGATCAAGAAGTACGAAAAGGAGTCGTCGTGGAATATCGCCTATGACTATGCCTTTCGCGGCGACGCTGACCGCGCGTTCGAATGGCTGGACAAGGCGATTTTCTATCATGACCCTGGTGTCAGCCTGACCGGAGTGCACTGGCTGTTTAACAACGTCCGTGACGATCCGCGCTGGCTGCCATTCCTGCGCAAAATCGGCCGGGCGCCGGAACAGCTCGCCGCGGTCAAGTTCGACGTGAAGTTGCCGGATAAATAAGCGGGGAATGCAGGCGCCATCGCGGCGCGCCTAATCCGCCCGCAGGGCTTCGAGGGGATCGAGCCGGGCGGCGCGGCGCGCCGGGAGCCAGCAGGCGATGATCGCCGCGAACCCCACCGCGACCGCCGCCAGCACCAGGGGCAGCGCGGTCAGCCCGTCCATGTGATAGACGAGCGACTTTAACACCGACGAAAGCCCCATGCTGCCGGCCAGGCCGAGCCCGAGCCCGATCGCGACCCAACGGCTGCCTTGGGCAAACACGAGACGGACAATATCGCCTTTCATGGCACCGATCGCGACGCGCACGCCGATCTCCCGCGTGCGCTGCTGGACGTGATACGAAAGCGTGCCGTACAGCCCCACTGCCACGAGTCCGAGCGCCGTCGCCATAAAGAAATTCACCAATCCAGCGACCGCCCTCTGCCCCTGAGTGGCGTCACCCACCACCTGGCGCATCGTGCGCACATTCTTGAGCGCCAGTTCCGGGTCGATCGCCGCAAGTTCGCGCCGTAACAGCGGCGTTAGTTGCGCGGCCGGCAGTGGCGTCCGCAAAACGAGGTGGATGCCGTGACCCCAGTGCCCTTCGGGTGCCGTGTACATTTCGGGCTGCACCTCAGTTTCGGCGCCCCATTGCTTCACGTTCTCCACCACACCCACGACGCGAGCCGTGTACCACGGCTTCCCGGGATTATTGCCGCGCATGATCTCGCCAATCGGATCCTTTTTCGGCCATGCCTTGTCGACCATCTTCTGGTTGACGACCACCCCGCGCACGTCGCCCTGGCGGTCCTCGGTCTGCAAGTTGCGACCCTTCATCAGCCGCAGGCCCATGGTCTTAAAATATCCTTCCGTTACGGACGAGCGCTCGACCAACAGCCGCGACTGCGTCGGATTGTAGATTTCATCATTCACGAGCGCGTTGGTGTTATTGCCGCCTTCAAGAGGAAGTTTCGAGGTGATGGCGGCGCTTGTCACGCCCGGCAGGGCCTGGGCGCGCCCGACCAAGTCATACCAAAAGCGCACGCGCGCCTCGTCCTTTTCATAGCGCGGACCGTTCAGCTCCACCTGCGTTTCGATCACGGAGTCGGTCGCGAGCAGCCGGTTTTCATCCACGAGCTTCAGGTAGGCCGTCGAAAACAACACCGCACCATTGGCCAGCACGAAGGCCACCGCGACCTGCGCAATGATCAGGGTCCGCAGCATCCGGTGCCGCGAACGCGACCCGACCGCCCCGCGCGCATCGCTGCGCATCACGGAAGCCACCGAGGTGCGCATCGCCGCCAGCGCCGGTGGCAGCCCCGCCAGCAGCCCGGTCAGCGCCGTCGTCCCCAGCCCGAATCCAAGCGCGGCCGGGTTCAGGGCAATCGCGGCCCTGCGCGCGGCGCTCACCGGCGCAATCACGCGCAGGATCTCCACGCCACCGTACGCCAGTCCAATACCCAGCGCGGCCCCGGCGAGGGCCAGCACGAGGCTCTCGGTCAGGGCCAGCTTCATCAAGTCGCCACCCGACGCGCCGAGCGCCACCCGCACGCCGAACTCGCCCTGCCGCCGTGCGCTCCGCGCCAGCAGCATGCTCGCCACATTGCCGCAAGCCACCAGCAGCACCAGCACCACCGCACCGAAAAGCAGCCAGACCTGTTTGCCAATGTCCCGGGTCATCTCGTCGTGCAGCGAACGCACGAGGAAGGCTTTTCGGGTGTTAGAGTCGGGATACAGCTTCGTCAGTTGGCGTCCGATCGTCTTGATCTCCGCATCCGCTGTCTCGACGGACACGCCGTCGCGCAGCCGTGCAATGCCAAGGAGATAGTGGCTGTCGCGTTGCTTCACCTCGTCATTGTCGAACGACCGGGGCGTCCAAAGCTGGCAGTCCGTGGTGCGCATCCACGGGCTGACAAACTCAAACCCGGCGGGCATGATGCCGACAACGGTCGCGTCGTTGCCGTTGAGCCGCAGCTTGCGGCCGACGGCCTCCGGGTCGCCGGCGAAAAGCTGCTGCCAGAGCGCGTGGTTGAGAATCACAACCGGTGCTGCGCCCGGAACGTCGTCGGACGGCTCGAACCAGCGGCCGAGCATGGGCTTTACTCCAAACGCCCGCAGCACGTCGGACGTGCCGGTCACGCCCATGACCGACTGTGCGTTTTCCTGTCCGACGTTGACAGACTGCGGCGAATAAACGCCGAAGGCACTGAAACTCGACGACTGTTTGCGAAGGTCGATCGAGTCGGCGGGCGACAGCGGCCAGTAGTCGCCGGACCACACGTGCACGAGGCGGTCCGCGGCGGGATAGGAAAACGGCGAGATGACCAGCGCCTGCAGCGCGCTGAAGATGGCCGTGGTTGACCCGATGCCCACGGCAAGCGTGAGCACGGCGATGAGCGCAAACCCGCGCGATTGGGCGAGTGTACGCAAGGAGAGACTTAGGTTGGAGAGCATGGGCGCCACGTTTAGAACCCGGCTCGCCCGGAAACGTTACAACATTTCTGCGGACC
>CAZBLQ010000050.1:1666-24173 GCA_964492635.1 uncultured Oleiharenicola sp. | reverse complement strand
CCAAGCCGTATTGAACCGGGTGAAGCATGACAGCGCAGGCATCCACTCCCGGTCCAGCCCAGTCGCGGCTGCTTGATTGGGGCGAATGGATCCTGGTGGTGGGCCTTGCCGCCACGCTGGCTTGGACGACCCTGTGTCTCGGCGGTTATCTTGCTGAAACAATGGTGGTGACCGCGTGGGCCGTATTTGGTCTGGCGGCTCTGGGTGGCGTGCTTTGGGCGCTGGGGCGAGGAGTCGAACCACGCATGTTCAACCGGGCGGCATTGTTGCCAGTGCCGTTTCTGTTGTATGCGCTGGCGAGTGTGTGGTGGATTGCCCCGGCGAGGTGGCTGGCTTGGCGCGAGTGGTTGTTGTGGCTGCAAATGTGGCTGGTCTTTGTGCTGGTGCTGCATTTTGGCCGGGGGCGGAAACAGACTTGGGCGGTCGTCATCACTTATATGGTGCTGGGGCTGACCGGCGTGATCATGGCATTTTACCAGCGCTACATGGACCAGAAATGGCTGATGCTGGGGTGGATCCATGGGTGGTCTCAAGCGGAGCAGTTTGCGGGACGTTCCGCCGGCATGTTCGGAGTTCCGAACAGTCTGGCCGCGCTGCTGGAGCTGGTGATTCCCGTGTGTTTGACGCTGCTTTTTTCACGCTCGACTACGGCGGCGGCCAAGGCGGTCTGCAGTTCGCTGGTGGCGCTGTTTGTTTTTGCGGTGGTGCTCAGTGGCAGCCGGGGCTGCTATATCGCCCTGGCCCTTGCCTTGATGCTCTGGCCGCTGCTGGGCAGGCAGGAGTGGCGCCGGCGTATCGCGGGGGTCGTGGTGATTTTTGCCCTCGTGGTGGTGGGAGTGTGGGCGCTCTACCGGTTCAGCGAACCGGCGCACTCGCGCATCCAGCCTTTTCTTGAAGGCAAATTTGAATCCAGCCGCCCGATAATCTGGAAGGCCGGTTATCAGATCTGGCGAACCCATCCGTGGCTGGGCAGCGGAGCGAGATCCTACAATGTACTTTTCGACCAGTACCGCCCACGTGGTTTCCTCAACGAGCCCGACTGGGCGCACAATGATTATTTGAACACCTTGAGCGACTATGGCCTTGTTGGTTTCGCCTTGTGGGCGCTGGCCGGGGGCTGGCTCTTGTGGCTGGGCTGGCAGGCGGTGCAGCGCGCCCGGCGGGAAAGCATTTCACCAATGGACCTTTTTGACTCTTGGAAATGGCAATTGGGTTTATTTGTGGGCTTGCTCGCTTTTGCGCTTCACCTCGCGGTGGATTTTCACACCAAGGTGCCCGCACTGGCCTTCGCCGCCGCGGTAATTTTTGGATTGCTCCTGCGGGACGAGCCCGGGCTTTACTGCCCGGTCCGGCGCTGGCCAGGACTTGTCTTGGCTGTGCTCTCACTCCTCGTGGCGTGGCGTCCGGCTGCGTCGCTCTATGGCGCTGAATCCTGGCGTTATGTTTCAAGGCGCGCCATCGACAAGCAGGCATCCACCGGCAAGGGTGAACTGCGTGATATCATTCCCCTGGCCTTGGCGAATTTTGAACGCGCGGTGCAAATTGACCCGGTGAATGGCCAGGCTTGGGCGGACCTGTCGTATGCCAGAACGCTAAGCTGGTATGTCGGGGGAGGGAATTTGGCTGCAATTGGGCGGCAGGCCGAATTCTCGGCCGAAAAAGCCCTGGGTTTCTGCCCGGTCAACGCCGAATTTTGGGTGCGGAAAGGGGTGGCCCTTGATTTGCAAGGGCGCCAGAAAGAGGGAGAAACATGCTTCCGGCGGGCGATGGATCTGGCGCCTAACACTCCGCAATGGCAGTATTATTATGCCTACCATTTGAGTGCTTTCCCCGGTCGAAAACAAGAGGCTCAGGAGGTGTTGGATACCTGTTTAGCTCTTGACCCATCAAATTCAGCGGCAGTAGCTTTGCGCCAGCAATTAGCCGACCGACGTTAACTGATTTCAGACGAGAATTTATGAAAATTTCCACGCTTCGATTCCTCTTTTGCGCGATTGTTGCAATTGCTTTGTCATTGAATTCGTGGGCTCAAACCCAAGCCGGCCAAATCAAGGTGGCCAGGGTGGAAAATCAAGTGCTCAAACAGATGGCCGATGGCAGCACTGCCCCCATCAAGAATGGCGACCTGCTCACGGAAAAAGATGTCGTTCTCACCGGCAAAGGGGCAAGTGTCGTGCTGGTCTTTATGAACGGCTCCTCGGTGAAACTTGGCGCCGAATCCCGTCTGGCCATCGATGAGTTCAAAATGGATCCGCTCGCCGAGGAGGTTAACACCGCCACACTCAAGGCCGAACCCAGTGTCTCCAAGACCACCCTGAACCTTGCATACGGCGAATTGGTCGGTGACGTGAAAAAACTCAACGCCTCATCGAGTTATTCCATCAAGACTCCGGTTGGCGCCGCCGGTATTCGCGGCACCATCTTCCGCATCGTCTTCAAACCCGCTGCTGACGGCAAGGCGTTCTTCACGATTTCGACCGCGGAGGGCAGAGTGGTGATGCAAGGCGTAACCACCCAGGAAATTCCCATTGGGGCGGGCAAAGAAGTGGTCGTTACGGTCGATGTACCGGATGACAAGAGCACGGCACCGAAGCCGCCGGTGATTGTCACTCAGGACATCCCGCCGGCAACTGCGGCCATCATTACCGCCGCCGCCACTTCGATTGCCCAGACCCTCAAGGAAACCATCATTATTACTCCGCCGCCGCCACCACCGGTACCACCTAAAACCCCGCTCACTTCCCAAGCTGGTGGATGAGTGTTTGAATTTAGCCACGCCCGGCACCGCCAAGTGCCGGGCGTTTTGTTTTGGCGGATTTTGATTCTGCTTTAACTCGCATTTGCCCCCGCTACTCTCCGCAGCCGTGGCGCGGTCCAAAAAGAAATTCGACTGGAAAATCCTGCTCCTGCTGCCGGTGCCGTTGCTTTGGGGCTGGCTCGCCCAGGAGGGGCACCTTCAGACCGTCGAGAACCTGCTGCTCGACCTGCGTTTCCGTTTTCGTCACGAGATCCAGTCGCCGGTGCGGGTTTTTTATGTCGACGTAGACACACGCGGTGTCCAGCGCATCGGCGAGCGACCGTGGAACCGGGCCCGTTTTGCCGAAGCCGCGCAATTGCTTTTTGAACAGGGCGGCGCCAAGGCCGTCGGCTTCGATTTCGTTTTTTCTGACTTTGGGCATTCCGACCTCATCAACCGGGAGGATGCGGCCAAGGGCAATCTGGCTCTCGCCCGGGTGGCGCGCAAACATCCCGAACTGGTACTGGCCGCTCAATATACCGGGGGCGAAGCGCGGACGCAGAAAGGTACGCGGGAATTTCCCTTGCTGCGGAAAGGTTATGCCAACCGGGCCAAAAATGATGTGCCGGAACTGCCCCAGTATCCCATCGTCGGGGCGAACCTGACCACGTCCTGGGGCACGATCGGCCTGATCGACATTGACTATGAATATGGGGCTGACCAAGTGCCGCGCTGGGCGCCGCTCTTCGCCGAGTCTTCCACGACCAACTTCTGGCATATCGCGGTCCAACTCGCCTGTATCGAACTGGGCGTGCCGCCCGGTTCGGCGCGCCGCAACGGTGATTTTCTTGAAATCGTCACCAAGGAGGGTGCGGTGTTGCGGCAGATCCCGCTGACGGAACACCAGCTTTTGGAGGTCAACTGGTTTTCCCAGTGGGACGATCAAACGTTCAACCCGCGCTCCAGCATCGCCGATGTGCTGATCGCCGGAGAAATGCTGAAGTCGGAGAAAGAGACGGAGCGGGCCGAGGCAACCAACTACTTCAAGCGTTTTGCCGGGGCCATTGTGCTGGTTGGTCCGGTTGATCCGCTGCTGCAGGATCTGGCTCCCACCCCGTTCGACTCTGATCCGGTGCCCAAGGTCGGGGGCCACGGCAATCTTATCAAAACGATCATTTCGGAAAAATATCTGCAGCGGTCCCCGCCCTGGGTGCTGTGGGCGAGTGTGTTTGGCCTGAGTTTCGCGGTCACGGCCCTGACGGTGGCGGGCGGAGCCCGTAGTCTTTTTGCCAAGGTGCTCGCGGTCCTGGTGCTGGGCGGTTTTGTCATGGTGGTTTTCTACCAGTTCGCCGAGAGCCACCTGATTTTGCCGCTGGCGGCCCCGGTGGGCGCGGCTTTTTCCACCGGGTTCATCGCCACGCTCTGGCAGTTGGTGCAGGAGGAGAAGCAAAAGGGCCGGATCAAGGGCATGTTTGGCACCTACCTCGCGCCCGAGCTAGTCAACCAGATGGTCGACGCGGAAGCCGACCCCCAGTTGGGTGGCCACGAGGAGATCATCACCGCCTATTTTTCGGACATCCAGTCCTTCTCCACCTTCTCGGAGTTGATGCCCGCTTCCCAACTGGTCGAGCTGATGAATGAATACCTGACGGCTTGCACCGACATTGTGCAGGAGGAAAAGGGCACGCTCGACAAATACATCGGCGATGCGGTGGTCGCCATCTTTGGCGCGCCCCTGCCGGTGCCCGATCACGCCTACCGCGCCTGCGTCGCCACCCAGCGGGTGCAGGCGAGTATCGAGGGCCTGCGCCAGAAATGGAAAAGCGAAGCCGGCAAATGGCCCCCGGTCGTGCATGTGCTGCGCGCCCGGCTCGGTCTCAACACCGGCTCAGCCATCATCGGCAACATGGGCAGCCGCACCCGTTTCAGTTATACCATGATGGGTGACAATGTGAACCTGGCCGCCCGCATGGAGTCCGGCGCCAAATCACTCGGCGTTTACACCATGGTCACCGAGGCGACCAAGCTCGAATGTGAGAAACACGGCGGCGACCATATCATTTTCCGTTATCTCGACCGGATTGTCGTGAAGGGACGTTCGCAGCCCGTGCCGGTTTTTGAAATCGTCGGCCTCAAGGAGAACGTCAATCAGCAGACCTTCGATTGCCTCGGTGTTTATGCCCAAGGCATCGCGCGCTACCTTGCCCAAGATTGGGACGGCGCCATCAAGTTATTCCAGCAAAGCTCCGCGCTCGAGCCCAACCAGCCGAGCAAGGCCATGGCAATCGATAGCAATCCGTCCATTATTCTCACCAAGCGCTGCCACTACATGAAGGAGCATCCGCCCGGCGCCAACTGGGACGGTGTCTATGTAATGAAGGAGAAATAAAAAAGCCGCGCCTGGGGCGCGGCTTGAGGCAGATGAATGCGGGCGCTTACTTTGTCGCCGCGGCGTAGTTCGCCTCGGCGGCATCCCAGTTCACGACGTTCCAGAAGGCTGCGATGTAATCAGGCCGGCGGTTCTGGTAGTTCAGGTAATAAGCGTGCTCCCAGACATCGAGACCGATGACGGGTTTGCCCTCGATGCCGGCCACGGCTTTGCCCATCAGCGGGCTGTCCTGGTTGGCGGTCGAGCCGATGGAGAGTTTCTTGTCCGCGCCAACGACCAGCCACGCCCAGCCGGAGCCGAAGCGGGTGGCGCCGGCCTTGGCAAAGTCTTCCTTGAATTTGGCGAAGCCACCGAGCTGCGCGTCAATGGCCGCGGCCAGCGAACCTTTGGGAGCGCCGCCCTTGCCGGGACCCATGATGGTCCAAAAGAAGGAGTGGTTGCTGTGGCCGCCGGCATTGTTGCGAATGGCGCCACGGATCGCCTCGGGCACCTTGCTCAGGTCGGCGATCAACGCATTAACCTCCAGCGCGGCGAGCGCTGCATGGTCCTTGAGCGCGTTGTTGGCGTTGGTGATGTAGGCTTGATGGTGCTTGGTGTAATGGATCTCCATCGTCTTTGCATCGATGTGCGGGACGAGGGCGTCGTAAGCGTAGGCTAGTTTGGGAAGTTCGTATGCCATGTTCGTGGTGGGTTTGGGTTACGGGCTGTTAATGTGCACGAGTGCCTCAATGCGTCAACTGTCGCCGTGCCTGCGCCTGTGGGGTATTACCCGCCCGAACCGCATCGGGCGGAGCCCGCGAATTTCAGTCCTCCTTCCGTTTCAGTTGGAAATAAGTCTGCAGCAAATCCAGGCAGGGTTTCTCGAGCACACCGCGGGAGATCTCGAGATGATGGTTCGACTGGGGCAGGCTGTTAAGATCCGTCGCGCCGCCCAGACAGCCCATTTTGGGATCGGGCACGGCATAGACCACGCGCTTCAGTCGCGACATCAGCGTGGCGCCTGAACACATCGGGCATGGTTCCTTGGTCACATAAAGCGTCGCGCCGGAGAGCCGCCAGTCACCCACGGACTTGGCGGCCTGCCCGAGCGCCAGGATTTCCGCATGCGCCGTGGGATCGCGGGTGCTGTCCCGCTGGTTGTGTGCGGAGGCGATAATCTCGCCATTCAGTTCGATTACCGCACCGATGGGCACCTCGTCCTGTCTCCAGGCATCAATGGCCAGGTTGTAGGCCTGCCACAGGTAAAACTCGTCATCCCGCCGCAATTGTGACGGATGAACCTTGTCAAATGGACACGCGAGTTGGGGTCGTGAAAACGGATCGTTCATTGGTAGTGTCCGCTTAATCCGGCAGGCAGGCCCGCCTCGCCGTAGCTCGCCGGAGCGAAGCCGGGTCAAAAGGACAGGGCAGGGAAGGGCGGTTTTCAGTGCTCATTTGGTTGACCCGACACGCGCAAACTAGGGCTGGCGGGCTTGCCCCGTCGAGGCCTGTTTGAAGGCGCAGACGGGTAAAGCCTTGACTTACGCGGGCTGTACCACACTTACAACGGTTTTTACGCGCCTATTTCCTGCATGACCCAATCCACCAGCCAGCCCCATTTTCCCACCCATGTCTGACGGCAAAGTGATCGAAGTGGAGGGCAAGATTACCACCGTGCTCCCGGGCACGATGTTTCGGGTGCAACTCGACAATGGCCACATGGTGCTGGCGCACATTTCCGGCAAACTCCGGAAACATTTCATCAAGATCGCCGCGGGCGACAAGGTGAAGATGGAGATGAGCCCCTACGACCTCGACAAGGCGCGCATCACCTATCGCATCCGCGAAACGAACCTGCCACCTCCCGGGCCGCGCCGGCCGCGCCGTTACTGACGCGATTCCGCCAGGAGTTTCGAGTGAAGACGCGAAGCGGAGATTGGCCCCTGAAAAAAGCAGAGCCGATGCCGCCCGCCCCGCCGGGATTTGCCGATGCCATCGACAGCTACCTCAGCTACGTTGAATTGGAGAAGGGCCTTTCACGCAACACCGCCAAGTCCTACGAGAGTGACCTCCGGCAAGCGGCCTATTTTCTTAAAAAGCATGGCGCCAGCGGCTGGGCGAGGGTGTCGGCGAAACAGCTCACAGGCTGGCTCCACGCCTTGAGTGACCAAGGGCTTACCGCCTCCAGTCAGGCTCGCAAACTGAGTGCTGTGCGCATGCTTTGCCGCCATCTCGTCCGTGAACGGGTGCGTGCCGACGACCCGACCGAATTGCTCGCCGGTCCGAAATTGCGCCGCAAGCTGCCGGAGACACTGTCCGGGCCGGAAATGGAAAAGCTGCTCGCCGCGCCGGCGGGTGGCGATGCCTACTCGATTCGGGACCGGGCAATGCTGGAGCTGTTTTATTCCAGCGGGCTGCGAATTTCCGAGCTCAGCGGACTTTCGTTGCAACAGGTGGACCTCGAGCATGGTTTTGTGCGCGTCTTCGGCAAAGGGTCCAAGGAGCGGGTTGTCCCGCTTGGCGCCAAGGCCCGGGACGCCGTGGCGGTCTACCTCGCCTCGAGCCGGGCGCGACTGGTCAAGCCGCGCACTGGCAGCGAACTTTTCATCAGCGAGCGAGGCCGGGCCATCTCCCGAAAAACCCTCTGGGTCATCGTCAAGAAATACGCCCAGCGTGCCGGGCTTTCTAGAAACGTGAAACCCCACCTGCTGCGCCACTCTTTCGCCACCCATCTGCTGGGCGGCGGGGCCGACCTTCGGGCCATCCAGGAAATGCTCGGCCACGCCAGCATTGGCACAACGCAGATCTACACTGCGGTCGAGAACTCCCGGCTCTTGGATCAACACGCAAAGCATCATCCGCGCAACCGCCGGCAGCAGCAGTAGGTCTATGACTCACCGGTGCAAAACGTCCTTTTAAATCGGCGGGCCGTGCGGCGTTGATTGCAGTGTGCCGGGTATTTGTGCCACTTTAATTCTCGGATCCAACCCCCTCGACCCATGCGGTACTTCCCCGTCGTCTTGTTTTTCACTGCTCTCATCAACATGGCTTCACCGGCCCAGGATTCAACCAGCGGGCTGCCCCGGGCTTCGAGCCGCCTGGTGACGGAACAATGGCCCGCCTCGTGGATAACCTGTCCGGCCGCGCCCAATGATGAATATGGCGTTTATCTGTTCCGCAAAATAATCGACCTTCCCGTCCGGCCGGAGCATTTCATCGTTCATGTGACTGCCGATGCGCGTTACCGGCTCTTCGTCAACGGTCGCTCCATCAGCTTTGGTCCACAGCGGGGTGACATCATGATCTGGCATTACGACAGCATCGACCTTGCCCCATGGTTGCACGACGGGTCGAACGTGATTGCGGCCCAAGTGTGGAGCTACGGGGAGTTGGCGCCTGGTGCCATCATGAGCCGGCGGACCGGCTTCTTGGTGCAAGGCGATACCGTGGCGGAGCGAGCGGTCGATACCAACGAATCGTGGAAGGTCATCCGTGACGATGCCTACCGTCCTGTTCCACTAGACCGGGAACGCCTCAAGACCTACATCGTGGTCGGTCCCGGAGACTTGGTTGAGGGATCGGTTCATCCGTGGGGTTGGGAGAAGGATGGTTTCGATGACCGGGCCTGGCTGGTTCCCCGGGTGCTCAGCCGGGGCGTCCCTCAGGGTTGGGGCACGGACGTTAGCTGGTGGCTTGTGCCCCGGTCCATCCCGTTGCCGGAGGAGACACCGCAGCGGCTGGCGCGCGTGCGTCGGGCCAGCGGCGTCCAACCTGCGATAGATTTTGTCGGGGGAAAAGCGCCCTTGACCATACCGGCGCGAACCCAGGCCACCGTGCTGCTGGATCAGGGGTTTGAGACCAGTGCGTTTCCGCAGCTCACAGTGAGCGGCGGAAAGGGCGGCCGGGTTAAGTTGAGTTACGCGGAGGGCTTGTTCGATCAGAACGGGCAGAAAGGAAACCGGGATGAAATCGACCACCGCGACCTCGTCGGCACGCGCGATGAATTTCATCCCGACGGCGGTGAGCACCGGCTTTTTGCGCCGCTGGATTTCCGCACCTATCGCTACTTGCAGCTTGAGATTCAGACCGGTGACGAACCGTTGGTCGTGGAAGATCTGCTCGGGGTTTTCACGGCGTATCCGTTTCAGGAACGCGGGTCATTCACCAGTGACGATCCGTCATTGACGCGCCTTTGGAACGTGGGCTGGCGGACTGCGCGGCTGTGCGCATTTGAAACCTACGTCGACTGTCCCTATTATGAGCAGCTCCAGTACATCGGCGACACCCGCATCCAGAGTCTGATTTCCCTCTATGTGGCGGGAGACGACCGACTGATGCGCAACGCCATCGAGCTTTTTGACCGTTCGCGCATTCCCGATGGCCTGACCCAGAGCCGCTACCCGTCGGTCAGTCCCCAGATCATAAACACCTTCTCCTTGTTCTGGATCGATATGATTCACGATTACTGGATGCACCGGGAGGATGAGGCGTTTCTCCGGGCGCGACTGCCGGGCATGGAGACGGTACTGGGTTGGTTCGAGCGAAAGATCGATCCCGCGACCGGTCTGCTTGGTCCGCTGCCGTACTGGACCTATGTCGACTGGACTGACGAGTGGCCGTGGAATGAAGCACTGGGCTACGGCGGTTCACCTGATGGTTCCCTCAAAGGTGGCTCCAGCATCGTGTCACTGCAACTGGCGGGAACGTTGCAACGCGCGGCGGAGTTGTGCCGGGCGCAGGGGCGACCGGATCTCGCGGCTCACTACGAACAGGTGGCCGCTGGATTGCGCGCGGCAGCGGTGCGGCTTTGCTGGGATGACAAGCGCCGGCTCTTCGCCGACACACCGGGAAAACACGTATTCAGCCAGCACGCCAATGTGATGGCAGTGCTGTCCGGGGCCATTGAAGGCGAAGCGGCCAAAGAGCTGATCCAGCGGGTAGCCGGGGACAAGTCACTTATCCAGAGCTCCACTTATTTCCGTTTCTATCTGCTGCGGGCCATGAAAAAGGTGGGCTTGGGTGACGAGTATCTCGCCATGTTGGGACCATGGCGCGATATGCTGGCGACCGGCCTGACCACTTTCGCTGAGAAACCGGAGCCGACACGTTCGGATTGCCACGCTTGGAGTGCGTCACCCGTTTATGAATTGCTGGCAACAATCTGCGGGATCGAGCCGGCCTCGCCGGGGTTTGCGACGGTCAAGATTGAACCCCATTTGGGCAGTTTGACGCGCGTTGAGGGCACCGTGCCCCATCCGAAGGGCGAAATCAGGGTGTCGTTGGCGCGGGAAGGCGGAGGGGTGCGGGCCAAAATTACGCTCCCGCCGGGAGTCAACGGCAGCTTCGTGTGGAAGGGCTCGGCCACAGCGCTGAAGCCTGGTGAACAGGTATTGCAGGTTCCCTGACGACGACCTTCGGGTTTGGTGATTTCTGCCAGCTGAACAATTATTGTAACTCAGAACCTTCCTGCCGGGTAATTGGAGGGTGCACCCACTGTTTTCCCTGGCTGATCTCCGGCAAACCCTGCGTCGCCTCGCTAGCGAACGCGGCTTTACCCTGACTGTTCTGCTGACCCTGGCGCTTTGCGTCGGGGCCAATGCCGCCATCTTCGCCGTGGTTGACGCCATTCTGGTGCGGTCGCTGCCGTTTCCGCACGCCGAGCAGCTGGTCACCGCCATCAACAGCTACCCTGGCGCCGGGGTCGAACGCGCGGGCGCCTCACTGCCCAACTATTATGATCGGCGCGTGGCGATCAAGGCTTTCGCTTCCACCGCCATCCAGCAGGGCGGCAGTGCCATCATTGGTGAAGCCGGTGCGCCCAACCGCGTCGACCGCGACCGGGTTTCGCCGGAGTTTTTCGCCACCTTGGGCGTGCCGCTCGCAATGGGCCGGACTTTCAATGATGACGAGATGTTCTACAAGGGCAGCAGCGTCGCGATTATCACTGATGCCTTTTGGCGCAGTAATTTCAACGCGGACCCCAACGTGCTCGGCCGCAAGTTCCAGGTCGATTCCCTGCCCGTGACTGTCATCGGCGTGCTCCCTCGCGGCTTCCGCTATCTCTCAAGCAAAGCGCAGTTTTTCATCCCCGCGGCGTCGAACCAGGAGGACCGTGGGGTCGACCGACGCCATTCCAACAATTTTCAGCTTATCGCCCGGCTTGCGCCCGGCACCTCCCTCGCGATCGCCCAGGCGCAGATCGACGCCTTCAACGCCCAGCAGATCAGGGACGACCCATACTCGAAGCTGATTGTTGGCGCAGGCTATCACACGACGGTCTATTCCTTGCATCAGGATCATGTGCGCGAAATCCGTCCCATCCTGCTGCTGCTTCAGGGGGGCGTTTTGTTCCTGCTGCTCATCGGCGGCGTGAACCTTATCAATCTGCTCCTGATCCGCGCCAGTGGCCGGGCCAAGGAACTGGCCGTCCGCCAGGCGCTGGGAGCCAGCCGCCGACACATTACCCGTGAGGTCATGTTGGAGACGACTCTGCTCGCGGTCGGCGGCGGGTTGCTTGGCCTGGGGGGCGGTGCCATAGGCATTCGTCTCCTTTCCGTGCTCGGTACCGATCAACTGCCGCTTGGTGCCACGATCGCCTTCGATGGCCGGGTCGCCATCGTGTCGCTTCTCGTCTCCCTCCTTGTTGGCGTCGCTCTTGCCCTGCCCATCATCTGGTTCAACCTGCATGGCAAGCTTGCCCCCGTGCTGCAGGCCGAGACCCGCGGCGGCACGGTCAGCCGCGCCGCCCAGCGGGTGCGCCACGTTTTCATCATCGCCCAGATCGCCCTGGCTTTTGTGCTGCTGAGCGGCGCTGGCCTGCTCGGGCTTAGCCTCCGGCATATCCTGGCCACCCGCCCGGGATTCCAGCCGCAGCATGTACTGACCGGGCAGATCGACCTTCCGTGGAAGAATTATCCCGAGACTGCACCGAAGCTCGCCTTCATCGAGCGGCTCCTCCCGGAACTGCGGGCGTTGCCGGGCGTCACCTCTGTGGGCATCACCTCGGGTCTGCCATTCACCGGCAATGTGAACAACAACGCCACGACGGTCGAAGGCGTCGAGCTCGCCCCGGGCGACTCCATCCGCGCCCACTACACCATGGCGGCGGTGGGCGATTACTGGCAGTCGCTGGGCATTCCGCTCATCGCGGGCCGTTTCCTTGAGGAGGCCGACAATCACCGCGAACCGCATGTCTGTGTGGTCGACGAGGATTTCGCCCAGCGTTACTGGCCCAATCAGAGCGCTCTCGGCCACCGTATTGCCAACGGGCCCAAAATTGATGAGAAGAGTGTTCACACCATCGTCGGCGTCGTCGGCCGGGTGAAACAAAACGACCTCGCTGAAAAAGGCGCGCAGGGCACGATCTACTATCCCTATATCACTTATTCCTCATCCAACTTCTCCGTCATCCTGCGCACTCCGCTTGCCCCCGAGGCGCTGGCGCCCATGCTGAAAAAAGCCGTGCTCAAGCTCGATCCCGAGCTGCCCGTCGACGACCTCAAGGCCATGCAGGCCCGCATCGATGACAGTCTGGTGTCCCGGCGCTCACCCGCGGTGCTCGCGGGCATCTTCGCCGGCGTCGCCCTCCTGCTGGCGGCCATCGGCACCTATGGCGTGCTGGCCTATGCCGTCGGCCAGCGCCGGCGCGAAATCGGCGTGCGGATGGCGCTCGGTGCCCTGCCGCAGCAAGTGCTGGCCCAATTCCTTGGTCTCGGGGTCCGGCTTCTGTTTGCGGGCATCACGCTCGGTGCGCTGGGCGCTTGGGCCACCGGCCGCGCCATGCAAAGCGTGCTCTTTGGTATCGGAACGGTTCATGTTGGCGTACTGGTGGCCACCGCCGGTGTGATGATTATCGTCGTGCTGCTGGCCGTGTTCCTGCCGTCGCGCCGTGCTTCCCGCGTCTCCCCCATCGAAGCGCTCCGCGACGAGTAATATTCGCCTCAACTCCCCGGCGGCGGATACAGGGCGGCGAGTTTACACACCGTGGTCAGGTTGCGCATCGAGGAAGTCGGCAGCTTGACCGCTCTCATCGCTGACGAGGTCCAGGCTTTGGACTCGTTGGATTTAATCCGGCAGAGCCAGTAATACTCGCGCCCTTCCACGCAGAATTCGTCTACATCCGTCCGGCAGGCCAGAAATTTTCGGACTTGGTCGGCGCTGAGGGGTTCCTGCAGAAATCCAGCGTATACCGTATTCGCCGGGTTTTCCATATCGGTCTTGGCAAACGGCCGGAAGGCGGCCACGGCCGCCACCTCCGCCCGAGTCCGGACAAACGTGTCCACCTCATAACCAAGGGATTTTTTCAGGTGAACCTGGATCTGTTGTTCTAGTTTGCGGCCATCGGCGATTTTGCTGGCAAAGATCACATTGCCGCTGGCGATGAAAGTGGCCACTCTGAAAAATTTCATGCCCTCAAACAAAGCACGCAGTTCCTCCATTTTGGGCCGGCGGTTGCCCAGATTCATCCCGCGGAGAAAAGCAATGTAATGGCGCATGCGGTGTTGGTTCGGCTGGACCTTATCCGGCACCCAGGGCTGTGGGCAGACCGACGCCGTAACGTTGCGCCCACGGCGTTAGCGCCGGCAGAATCCCGGGATATAGTTCCACGCCTTGCGCGAGTTGCAGGGCCCGGCGGCGCAGTCCGCCTTCACCCGGCAGGCGCACGCGATCAGTGCCCGGCCCCGGTGGTGTGGCGTGGCATAATTCGACAAGGTGCGAGGTTTCGCGTTTAAAATCCTCGGTCCCGCCGAACAGCGCCGGATCAAGCACCTGAAGGAAGACACCCGCCGACCAGCCTTCCGACGGATCGGCGCGACCATGACCGGCGAGGCCGCCCGTGAGAGCTTCCACGAGCAGGCCGAGGGCATATCCCTTGTGGCCGTGGTCAAGGCCGCCGATGGGCAGGATCGCTCCCGCTGGTTCGCCAAAAAGCACCGCTGGATCCCGGCTGGGCCGGCCATCGGCATCGACCAGCCACTCGCCGTCCATCAGCCGTTTTTCCGCGTGCCGCCGCTTGACCAGTCCGTTCGTTGTGATCGACATCGACACGTCGAGCATGACCGGGTCTCCGGTGGTGGGCCATGCCGCAGCCAGCGGGTTTGGTGTCATTACACCGCGCTGGCCGCCATGCGGAGCCACGCTGGCGATAGAAGGATCTGAGCAGGTCAGCAACACCATCAACCCCTGATCGGTCACGCGCTTGAGATAGGCGGCCAGACAGGCGACATGATGGCTGCGCCGGATAACGACGGTGCAGGTGCCGGTCACGCGGGCGCGTGCCGTGGCCAGTTCAAGCGCGCGGAGCATCAGCCAGGGACCGGGCAGGCGCCGGCCGTCCCATGTGACGGCTGCAGGGAAATCCGCAACCACACCCGGCTCCCCCGATTTATTCATCCCGCCACTCTCGAGTTCCCCGAGGTAAGCGGCGAGGAGCGCAAGCCCGTGCGTCGTGTGGCCGAGCAGGTCGCCTTCAACGAGAATCTCCGCCACCCCCGCCGCCTTGGCCCCGTCGAGTCCAGCCGCAGCCAGCAGCGAAGTGGCAAAGGTGATAAGATCCGGAGCGGCGTGGCGTGGGGTCATCACGCGATTAGACTTGGGATTACGCGGACCTCAATCCCGCAATCGGGGTGGTGACACGCTTGGGCTGACTCGATGCGTGACACCTGCGGGCGGGAGTGACATCCATGAACCGCCAGCACCCCCTCTTGCCTATGAAATGCGAACATACCCCGCGCTTTCTGTTTGTTTTCACCGTCGGGCTGGTGCTGGTGGCCTCCGCAGCCGGACAGGTTCAGGCCCAGACGAGAGTCGCGTGCATTGGCGAGCAGACGACCCACAGCTTTCACCGGCAAAACGATCCGGAGTATCCGCTTTTCCTGGGCGAATTGCTTGACCGCGACTTCAAGGTCGATACCACGCGATCCCACCCCAATGCCGGTGGGTTCCTCTATGGCGGCGGCACGAACTATCGCATCGGAAACTTCGGCCATCCCCGGGGCACCGTGCTCGATCATGCCTTGGAGAACCCGAAGGCCATCTTGCGCAGCGATGAGTTGAAACTGGCGGAGGCTTTTGCCCCGCAGGTTGTCATCCTCGGGCCGTTCGGCGATCATGAGTCGCTGACCAAGGTCAGTATGGATGGATTCGCCCGTGATCTCCGGACCTTGGTGGACCGGATTGCCGGCTTCGACAGCAAGCCCACAATTTTTGTGGCTCTGCCCCTGTCGCGCGGTGGAACGGACGACGACGCGAACTATCGGCGGATTCACGAGGAGACCGATCAGGTTGCCCGTGAAAGAAAACTGCCGGTCATTGATCTTTGGTCGGCCTTTCTTGGCCGAAAGGAATACTATCAGGACGCCACGCACCTGACGGTTGCGGGACGGCAGCATCTAGCTGCAGTCATCGCGTACGCTGTCCTGGCATGGAAGAAGGGCAGGTGATAGTGCTGGCTGGAAAGTAGGTTGCGATTTGGCGGATCAAGCATCGGAATGCCGTTCCATTTTTGTCACGAAACATTCCAATTTCAGGACAGCAGGTTAGGCAGGATTTGCCGGTGGAAATCCTGCAGTTTGATAAATAATATTTATCTCAATTCTGGTTAATTAGTTACAAATCGATTCAGGAAATTGGTGCCGGATTTGCTACATATAGGGCAACCCGAATTCTGATGATCACTCTTTTCCTGGAAGCATGCGGCCTGTTGCTGACCATTCTGGTGGGCACAAGGGATATCGCCGCGATCCCGGACGGTTATGAAGATGAGCTGGGTTTTCACTATGGAACGGATGCGGTCCGCCGCGTTGGTTGACCGGTCTGCACAGGTTGGGTCGGCAGATAATTTCAGAACGCAGGTACTTTTATGGGGAAGTGTGCTTTCAGCTGTCGCCAACCAACTTGACTGTTTGGAAATCCCGCGGGCATATGAGTCATGGCCCTGCAATTAAGACCCACCTGCGAGCATTGTAACAAACTGCTCCCGCCGGATTCGTTGGAAGCCATGATTTGCACTTTCGAATGCACTTTCTGCCGGGACTGTGTGGAGAACGTTCTCGGGAACGTTTGCCCCAATTGCGGCGGGGGATTTTGCGACCGACCCATCCGACCCCGAACCAACTGGAAGGATGATAATTATCTGGGAGCTCGCCCAGCCATCACTGCGGTGACCCACTGTCCGGTGGACCCGGCCGTCCATGCCGCCTTTGCGGCACGCATCAGGAAAATGCCTCCGCAGAAACGGTGATGGCAGGCAGGTAACTCTTCCGCCTGGCTGTCGCAGCGGAAGGTTGCGTGTCCTGGCAGTTTTCCCTAATTCTCCGCCAAACATGAGCATTCAGGGCGCATACAACCAGTGGTCCACAACCTACGACGCAGATCGCAATCTGACGCGCGATCTGGATGCGGAGGTCACCCGTGACTCCCTGGACGGCTTGCGCTGCCAGGTTATTTTGGAAATCGGGTGTGGCACGGGCAAAAACACGGCGCTGCTGGCCAAGATTGGGCGGCAGGTTCACGCCCTCGATTTCTCCGACGGCATGCTCGCCCAAGCCAGGGAGAAACTACGGCTCGCCAATGTGACCTTTACTGTCGCTGACCTTACCCGGCGGTGGCCGGTTGACGACCAGACCGTGGATCTTGTCACCTGCAATCTGGTGCTTGAGCATATCCGGGACCTGTCATTCATTTTTGCCGAAGCTGCTCGCGCGCTGGCGAAGGGCGGACGTTTTTTTATCTGCGAACTCCATCCCTTCCGGCAGTATCAGGGCACCACGGCCCGATTTCAGCGTGCCCAAATCACTACTGAAATCCCGGCCTTCGTCCACCATCTCTCTGATTTCACGACGGCGGCCGGGAGCCAGGGGCTGGCGCTTTTGAGCATCAGGGAGTGGTGGCACGCCGAGGATCAAAACAAACCGCCCCGGCTCTTGTCCCTCATGCTGGAAAAAAGATGCCCGAGTGTCAGTTGATCCGTGGTTTGTTGTCGGGTGGCGCGGGGTGCCTGTAACGCAATATATTACATGCGGGATTGGGATGATCTGGCTGTGTGATGACAAAGGGATGATTGATTCATCATCCCCGGTCCACGACTGCAACCGGGTGCTACCGCCTGTCGAAAACCAAGGAGAGGCTTTGCTCGCCCCGGGGTGAGCTGACGGACCTTTGGATCGAGAGCGTGTTGCCACCATCGAGCAATTGCCACGTGTCCTGCATGGTCATCTTGGAACCAGCCGGGCCCCAGGTGAACGAGGTGACTGATTCCATGGTGAGCCGGTCGCCAGCCTCGGAGATTCGCGCGGTGGTAACGCGGGGCGAATTCATGAACTCCGATTTGGACTCCGCGCCGTCGAGGGTCAGTTTCTCCTCTGTAACTTGATCATCGGCAAATTCGACGATGCGGGTCGTAAGGATGGTCAAGGACATGCCTCGGTGGACAACCTCCAATCGGGCCGGGGCGGAACCCGCCCCCATCCGGCCCAGCATGCTTTTGGCTTCATTCAGCACCCAGGTTCCCGAAAAGTCGGCTGGTGCAGGCTCAATATGCACGGGCGGCAGGCCGCAGGCTTTCCGGTAGGGGGCCATCACGTTTGCATAGGCCGGATCCTCGAGGTTGAGAATCCGCGGGTCCTGCAGGAGAGCGGCATATTCTTTCTTCGGAGTATTCCGGACCATCCCCGCCCACGTGACGTAATAGACCCACTTGGGCTGCTGCTTCAGGATTTCCGATGTCGGCGGATTGCCCACTTCACCGAGCGTGACGGGTTTTCCCTCGGACAGGGTCACCAGGCTGTCGTAGTAGGACTGCGCAAAATCATTTCCGTAGACATCCAGGGCGAGGACATCGACATAGGCGAGGCCGGGGAAAAATTTTGCGTGCTCCATCCCGGGTTTGCTCACGCGATCCATGCTCCAAACCCATATCAGATTGTTGAGATGGTGATGGTTCACCAGCCGGTCAAAAAGCTGCCGGTAAAGGGCGATGGTACTGTATTCCCCCGTGCGTCCACCCCACCAGAACCAGCCGCCGTTCATCTCGTGGTAAGGCCGCCACAGAACGGGAACGTGGGCGTCCTGCAGTTGCTTGAGAAAGACCGCCACTGCGTCCACTTGAGCGCACCACTTTTGATGCAGGGCCGTGCCCGGGGTGAGCACGTCCTTGAATTGATCATCCAGCAGCCGGCCCGAGACGCTCGACAAGGCTTTCGGGTCGCTATTCGGCAGCTGGCGGAATGTGACAGGTTCATCGGCCGTGGGCGGGACGGCATGCCAGCAAATGGTCACCAGCGAGCCCAACTTGTGCTGGCGAATCGCCTCTTGCACGATATCCGGCCGAGCCAGGTAGGAGTCACTGTCACCCGCCTTGGCATGGCCCCAATCGGTGCTGAATACCGCGGGCGTCCTGCCAATGTATCTCATCGCAAACTGGGAATTCCTGCTCTTGGTATTCGGGTAATTATGCTGGCCGGTCAGCGTGTATTTGCCCGAGATGGCATACAGAACTTCCAATAATGCCCGGGCTTCGGGCGAAGCCTGAGGGGTAACGGGTTTGATCTCCAACTTTTCTTCTCCATGCGCTACGGAACCGAGAGCGAACGGGAAAACCACGAGGCAAACAGCCTTGAGCAGACGTTTCATTCCGAGAATCAGATATCAGAGGCCAAAAATGCAGTCAACGGGAAGCCACGGCCGTCTCGCCAACCCGGGTTTGTCCCAAGAGCGGCACTCGCGACGTCTAGGTGAGACAGGGTCTGACCTGTTTACTTGGATCGGCTCAAGACCTTCTTTTTCTCGGCCTGAAATTCTTCGTCGGTGAGGATGCCTTTCTTGCGCAGGTCATCCAGTTTGGTCAGGTCGGAAACAAGATCGTCCGTGGTCAGCAACTTTTCGCGGACCTCGCTCACGGCCGGAGCGCTCGTTTGGGATTGTTCCACCTCACCGGGATTGACTGCTTTGAAAACGATTTTGGCTTTGACGTAGCCCATGCCGATCCAGGGCTTCTCCGAGGTGAGGGAAATTACTTTCAGTTGTTTGCCCTGAGCGGCGCAATAGTTGGCGGCGTCTTCCGACACCTCGGCCTTGAGCTTGTCGGTGTCACGCTTGAAACCATTGGAGGCTTCGCGAGTGATCGAAAAGGTGTTGTCGCCCATGGGGACAACCGGGGGCGCCACCGGCGAGTTCGCAGATGCCGCGCATCCCAGCAAAGCGACATACACCCAGAACGCTGAAAAGATCCTGCCAAAGGTTGTTGTTTTCACGTGCGAAACATCAACGCCCGGGCTGCACAGGTCAAGATTGCGCTGGCTGGGAGGATGGTTTTGGGGCCGGGGGAAAAGACTGGTTGCAGTCATTGCCGCGCAGTGCGCCCATATCGACAGTGGTCCGCCTGCTGTCTGACAGAATTATTATCAAGCTGGCGGATCTGGAGGGACTCGAACCCCCGACCCCTTGGTTCGAAGCCAAGTGCTCTATCCAATTGAGCTACAGATCCGGTTCACCCCTTGGCTATCCTGAAACGGAATTCAGGGAAGCAAAATAAGAAGGGACCGAAAGAGAGAGTCGGCTCGCACCGAGCGGGCGGTGTTTGGGTCAGGGGGCGAGCGCGGGGACCGGCGGCTGGTCTTTTTTACCGGGCCAGAAAGCCAGGTCGTTCGTCATGACGTAAATAACCATGGCCAGCATGATGAAAAATGCGGCCACCCAGAAAAACGGACTGTGATGCATCCGCTTCCAGTAGGGACCATGCGGCGGGTGTTCGGCGGAGTGGGCTCCGCCGTGCTGTTGAAAGTTGGATTCACTCATCGGCAGGAGCTTTGACCGCTTCCGCCGGCCAAGGTCGCCGATTGTTTTCGATGATAGAGTGCAGAGTTGCGCCTGTTGGCGCAACGCCCTAGAAACTGTCTTCGTGAAACCACGGTTCTTCGCGTGTCTCAGCCTGGTCGCGTTCATCTCGCCCGCTTTCGCCCAGCCGGGCCCGGGCGCCTCGGTTCCGGATGATCCGGCAAAGGATCCCATCAAGGTGCTGGTCTCGCGACTCGACCTCGAAAAATACAAGGCGACGATCAAGGGGCTGACGCGGTTCGGCGACCGGCGGCAGGGCACGGACCGCAACCGCGCGGCGCTCGACTGGATCGAGGCCCAGCTTAAGAGCTACGGTTACACCAACACGGCCCGCCTCAAGTATGACTTTTTCCCCACCGATCCCCGGCGGCCCAGCGGACCCCCCGTCACCCACGGACCGGACGCCGCCCAAGGTGGGGGACGCTACCGTGGCCATCGCGCACCCACGGGTGTCAACACCGACCCCTTGGCCCAGCCCGATGAAAAACTGCGGGCGCTCAACTCCCAGCCGGGCGATGTGGGCCCGCGCGAGGAAGTCTATTGCACCAAGATCGGGACCACCCACCCCGAGGAAATGTATATCGTCGGGGCCCACATGGACGGCCATGGGTGGGGCGAGGCAGCCAACGACGACGGCTCAGGCACGGCGCTCGTCATGGAACTTGCACGGATCTTCATGTCATCCGATGTGAAGACCGAACGGTCAATCCGCTTTGTCCTTTGGAACAACGAGGAAACCGGACTCAACGGCGCCTACGCCTATGTGGCCCAGCGCGCCGCGCTCCAGGGCAAGGAGGAACCCGCGGGGTCCGGTCAGTATCCGGAGCCCAAATGGCTCGGCATGATCCAGCACGACATGATGCTGTTTGACCACGGCATGCCCCGTGCGGACGGAACCGTCGCCAAGGAGCAGCGCCCGGAGGCGGATGTGAACATCGAGTTCCAGTCGACCGCGAAGTTCGCGGCCGGGGCGCAGAAGCTCGCGTGGGAATTCGTCGCCGCCAACGAGGCCTATGCCACGGACTACCCGGCCGCGGTCGGCCCGCACATGACGAACACCGACAGCACGCCCTTCATGGACCTGGTGCCGGCAATCAGCCTGCGCGAGAACGAACGTGGCCGTGAGATCGGCGCCGGTTCGGATCCGCACTGGCATCAGCCGACGGATGTTTATGCTACATTCAGCGACCTGGATTTCCGTCTCGGCCTGAACGCTACGCAAACCACGCTGGCCGCACTGGCCCGGCTGACCGGCGCGACCTTGGGCAAATAGCTTCAGAACCGCGCACCCTGCTTCGGTGGCGAATGCCCACGGTCGGCCGGATATTGCCAGGTTGCGCTTTGCCGGGGGTCGGGTAGCCCTCCCACATGACGCCTACACGGCAAGGTTCATTCCGCTTGTTTCGCCTTTGGGGTATCGACGTGCATCTGCACTGGTCATGGTTTATCATGGCCTATTATTCGATCTCCACGCGGATTCCAAACTACGCATCCCCGGTCTGGGGCGCCTGCGAATATTTCGCGCTCTTTCTGATCGTGCTGATGCATGAGTTCGGTCACGCGCTGGCGTGCCGGCAGGTAGGCGGACGCGCGGATCAGATCATCCTTTGGCCGCTGGGCGGTGTCGCCTACGTGGCTCCGCCATCGCGGCCCGGCGCAACGCTCTGGAGCATCGCGGCGGGACCGCTGGTCAACGTGGTGCTGCTGCCCGTGCTTTTCGGGATGTTTTTCGCCGCCCGTGCAGCGGGAGCTTTTGTAGATCACCCGGACCTTTTTGCGTTCCTCCGGGCTCTTGTCCTCATGGACGTCATTCTGCTCTGCTTCAACCTGCTGCCTGTCTTTCCGCTCGACGGCGGGCAGATACTGCAGGCGCTCCTTTGGTATCCCTTGGGCAAGGCGCGCAGCATGATGGCGGCCACCGTTATCGGATTCATCGGCGGGATCGGGCTCATCGGTCTGGCCATCTGGCAACAGTCTTTCTGGATCGGCATCATGACGTTCTTTCTGCTTTCGAACTGCTGGCGGGGCTACCAACAAGCCCTTCAATTGCGCAAATTCGAGCAATTGCCCCGCCGGCCGGAGTTTGCCTGCCCGGTCTGCCGGGTTGCTCCACCGCGCGGCGCCTATTGGCTGTGTCCGCAATGCCGGCAGGCTTTTGATCCCTTCGTCACGTCGGCAGTCTGCCCGCACTGCAACGCGGTTCTGGGGCTGACGATCTGTCCGGACTGCGGCAGCGCTCGGGCGCACCGCTCGTGGGATGCATTCATCCGCGAAGCTTAGCCGGACTCACGCAGTTGGGTGGGCGTCGGTGTCCCAACCGACGCCTGTCGCCAATGTGGAAATCGGCGACCACCGTTTGGTGTGGCAATTCTCAGGGAGAAATCCGCTTTCAACTACATGATCCCGGCTTAGGCATGGCCCATCCGGTTAGCGTCGGAAAGGGATGAGTGAACGCAGCCTCGGGTCACGCAGGTAGAGTCCGCCCCAGACGAGCACGCCGAAAGAAACCGGGAGGATGAAGGGGGCGCCCAGGCGCACGGACACGGCCGTGGCACCGCCGAGGTAGC
>CAZBLQ010000050.1:0-1566 GCA_964492635.1 uncultured Oleiharenicola sp. | reverse complement strand
AGGATGAAGGGGGCGCCCAGGCGCACGGACACGGCCGTGGCACCGCCGAGGTAGCCGGTGAGGAGGATCGCGCCGAGCACGGCTGTGCGCGGGACCACATAGACGACGGTGCAGGCGAGCTCAAGGATGCCGAGCGGGACGGCGCTGCCCGCCGGCCAGTCGGCAAAGCCCTTCACGACCTCGGCGGTCTGGGCGATTTTCATTACGCCGCTCATGACCAGCATCAGCACGGGAAGGGTGCTCATGACGCGGCCGGTCCAGAGGGCTTTATTCGAGATGGATGCGGTGGATTCCATAGTGGGTGGCAGGGGTAAAGGGAGGCTGGCGAAAAATCAGGATTTTTCCAGCAGCGAAGCGAGGCGCTCAAGGCTTTGCGTCATACCCGCCTCGAAGCCGCCGATGTATTTGTCGGCGTCCGCGGTCTTGCTGATGACCCGCGAGTGGACCGTGAGGGTGGTTTTGCCTTTTTGTTCGACGAAAGAGAGCGTGTGAAGGAACTCGAACAGGAGCTTCCCCTTCTCGTCGAGGGCGCCAGTGGTGAGGACGAGACGCTCGGGGGCGACGATCTCGCGAAAATGCCCGCCCATTGGATAGTTGACGCCGTTGGGGGCGCGCATGACGACACGGATGGCACCGCCCGGGCGCAGGTCCAGTTCGCATACGGGGTTGGTGAAATTCCGCGGGCCCCACCACTGCGCGAGGTGCGTGGGCTCGGTCCAGGCCTGAAAGACCAGTTTGCGGGGCGCGTCAAACACGCGGGTGATGAGGAATTCCTGCTTGGCAGGGGAGGTGCGTTTCATGGGATGTTCTGTGGGTTTGTGTGATTCTCATGCGGTTTCGCCGGCGGTACGGGCGGGCAGCCGCAGCTCATAAAGCTTTCCGCCCGCCCAGCATTGCGGGATGGCCAGCACGACGAGCGATATTGGATACCATCCGGGCCCCAGCCGAAGATTCCAGGTAGCCACCAATCCAACCATTCCAAGAACCACGCCCACGTAGCCGAGGATCATCGCGTGCCGCAAGGGACGCTCGGGCGCAAGCCGGGCCGTAAGGTAGCCGCCGGCGATGCTGATGATGAGTCGGTAGGAACTCGCCAGTGCGTCGGTGAGCGGCTCCTTGGCCGGTGGGTAGACCTTGGCAATGTGCAACACGATGCCGACGAGCGTCGTGACGTTGAGGATCGCGAGCACACCGGCGACGACGGCCCGGATGCTCTGCCAAGTGCTTTTGTTCATGATGATTGGCCTGCCCGTCATTTGCCCGCATGGGCACGCTTCAGGGCCTTGATGTCGATCTTCGACATTTTCAACATGGCCTGCATCACTCGCGCGGCCTTGGTGCTGTCCTTGTCACCCAGCAGTTCCATCAGTTCTTCGGGCACGATTTGCCAGGAGAGGCCGAACTTGTCCTTCAGCCAGGCGCAGCGCGATTCCTCGCCGCCTTTGGTGAGCTTCGCCCAGTAATAATCCACCTCCTGCTGCGTCTTGCAGCGCACCATGAGCGAGAAGGCGGGCGTGAGTTTGTAGTGCGGGCCGCCGTTGAAGAGGATCAGCTCCTGCCCGTTGA
>CAZBLQ010000049.1:0-24408 GCA_964492635.1 uncultured Oleiharenicola sp. | reverse complement strand
GCGTGCTTCTGGGCCACACCGTGCGGCCGCGGCTGCGCCATCCGCGCCAACTACCAGTCGACCACCGTCCACCTGCCGCCCGCGCTTGACACCGGCAACCTCGACATCGTGCCCAACGCCATGGTGCGCGAAGTCACCCTCAACGCGCAGGGCCGGGCCGATGGCGTCATCTATATTGACAAGACCACGGGCCGGGAATGCCGCGCGAAGGCCCGGGCGGTCGTGCTCGCGGCCAGCGCCTGCGAATCCGTGCGCGTCCTGCTGAATTCGAAGTCCGCGCAATTTCCCTCGGGCCTCGCCAACTCCAGCGGCCTGGTCGGCAAATACATCCTCGACACCGTGGGCGCCAGTCTCGGCGGTCAGATTCCGCTGCTGGAAAATCTGCCGCCCCATAACGAGGACGGCGCCGGCGGCGCGCATGTGTATTCCCCCTGGTGGCTTTACCAGGAGCAGTTGGCCGGCAAACTGGGTTTCGCGCGCGGTTACCACATCGAGTTTGGCGGAGGCCGCGGCATGCCGGGGATGGGCACGGGGGCGGGACTCGAACACCTCACGCGGGGCAGCTATGGCCGCCGGTTCAAGGAGGACGCCCGGCGTTACTACGGCACGACCATGTATTTCTCCGGCCGCGGTGAAATGATCCCCAACGAGAATTCATATTGTGAACTCGATCCGGTCGTGAAGGACAAATGGGGCATCCCGGTTTTGCGCTTCAACTGGAAATGGTCCGACCACGAGACCCGCCAGGCCGAGCACATGGTGAAGACCTTTGGCGACATCATCACGGCCCTGGGCGGCAAGGTGCTCGGCGCCAACCCCAGCCGCTCGCGCGCCGGCAACCACGTCATCGAAAAGGGCGGCCGCGTCATTCACGAGGTCGGCGGCACCATCATCGGGGCCGACCCAAAAAAATCCGTGACCGACCAGTGGTGCCGGACCTGGGACGTAAAAAATCTTTACCTCACCGATGGTGCTCCCTTTGCCTCCAACGCCGACAAGAATCCCACGCTCACCATCATGGCCCTCGCCTGGCGCGCGAGCGACCACCTCCTCGCCGAAATGAAGCGAGGCAACATCTGACATGAGCCGCCACGACCATCCCCGCCTCGACCGCCGCACCGCCCTCAAGTGGATGCTGACCGCCGCCGCGAGCGCCGTGGCACTCGGCCCGCGTTCGTTGGCCGCGCCGGGTGCCGCCGCGCCGTCCGGCAAACCTTATGGCACCGACCCGGAGCTGAACCGCGACTACAAACCCGGCGACCTCTGGCCATTGACGCTCAGCGACGCCGAACGCCGCACCGCCGCCGCCCTCTGCGCAGCCATCATCCCGGCCGACGACCAGTCGCCCAGCGCCGCGAGCGTGGGCGTGCACGACTTCATCGACGAGTGGATCAGCGCGCCCTACCCCGACCAGCAAAAAGACCGGCAACCGGTCTTGGACGGCCTCGCCTGGATTGACGCGGAGGCGAAGCGCCGCTTCGGAAAAAACTTCGCCGACCTTGACGACAAGGAGACGGCGGCAATCTGCGACGACCTTTGCCACGCCCCCGACGCGCGGCCCGAGATGGCCGGGGGCGCGAAATTCTTCGCCCTCTACCGAAATCTCACTGCCGGCGGTTTCTATACGACACCCGTCGGGATGAAGGACCTTCAATACATCGGCAACATGCCGCTTGCCGAATTCAAGGGTCCTCCTCCCGAGGTGCTGCGGAAACTCGGCCTCGCCTGACCGGTCACTGTCAATCCGGGTTCGTCACAATTCATTATGATCGCTCCCGTTTCCCGCCGCACCGCGCTGAAGCAACTGGCCCTGGCTGGCGCCGGACTGACGCTGGCGGGTGAACTGCCAAAACTGCCGGCCGCCGAGATTGCGGCTGACGTCGGAGCCGCGCCACTCAAACCCGGATTTCGATTCGGCGTGGCCACGGTCAGCCTCAAAAGCCTCCCGCTTGAAAACGCGCTGGCCGCGGTGCAACGGGTCGGGCTCGACCGCATCTCGCTTTTCCGGGCGCATTCGCCCTGGGAGAACTCGCCGCCGGCCTGGCGGGCGGTGGCGGAGAAAATCAAGGCGGCGGGTATCACGACCGGATGCTGCGGAGTCCTTTATATGAAGAACGACGAGCCGGCGCTGCGCCGGATGCTCGACTATGTGCGGGCGCTCGGAGTTACTCTCTTCAGTTGCAGCCCGGAACCGGCGGCCTTGCCGCTGCTCGAGCGCTTGGTGAAGGAATACGACTTGCGCGCCGCTCTCCACAACCATGGCCCGGAGGACAAGACCTGGCCGTCACCGGAGGAGGTGTGGAAGGCCATCAAGCCGCTCGACTCGCGCATCGGCCTTTGCCTCGACATCGGTCACAGCTATCGCGCCGGCGTGGATCCCGTCGGGGCCATCCGGCGCTATCGCGACCGGCTCTACGATGTTCACCTCAAGGACAGCCTGGCCGCGGTGGGCGCGGAGGACATTCCGGTCGAGGTCGGCCGCGGCCACATCGATCAACGTGAGGTTCTGACTGCACTGATTGAGACCGGTTACAACCAAACCGTCTGGTTTGAGTATGAAAAGGACCCCAACGATCCCCTGCCCGGCCTGGCCGAGTCCGTCGGCTATATCCGCGGCCTGCTGAAGGGGATGGGGCTCAGAACAACACCGGACTAAGAGGCGGAGCACCGGGTGGCCGTTAGATTTGCCTGCTCCATCGCGGATTTGCCGCCTGTCCTTGTCCAGTCATATGACCGGACAAGTCTTGCATGGCTCCCCGATACATTGTGCTCTGCCCCTTGGGCCGCCATTTCACGTCAGGATCCATACACCCCAACTCTGCTCCACCATGTTCGCCCTGAACAGAATTCCGGCCGCCAGCCTGCTGCTTCTCGGCCTTACGACGCTCCAACTGCCTGCCGCCGAAAAGCTGGACCTCGATCGCATCACTCCCGTTCCGGCCAGCGAGCCGGTTCCCGCGGTGGATTTCTTCCGGCCGGCATTACTGCAAGAGCCAAGACTGAATCCATCCGGCACGCATATTGCCGCGCTGGTCACCGCTGGCGAAGATCATCATGAGCTGCTGGTCTATGAGCTGAAAACGCAGCAGATCGAAAGATTCTCGGGCGGGGCCGGCGACAATGACATCTACCAGGTAACGTGGCTTAACGATCGACGCCTCGTCTTCGGAATCGCGGCAAGAAAATACGCCGGGCTTGGCTTGTTCGCAGCCAATGTCGGTGACCTTCGTTCATGCTACCCGTTGCTCCAGTACGTCGGTTCCGTCCTGATCGCCGTTCCTCCGCAAAATCGTCTGCGGCCGTTGGTGTGGATCCGTTCCGGCAGCCTGAATGCCGGGCAAGGCGCGGGAGTGGTCGCCACCATCAACACCGACATCCGCTCCGGCAAGATGACCAATATTCTCACGGCTGGAGCGGACTATCATGCCGTGGCTGACGCACAGGAAAGCAATGACCGGCACATCTCCAGCAGCGTGAACGGCCCCAAGGGTGATTTTGATGTCGGCTTTATGGCGGACAAGGAGGGTCAGCTGGAATATGGTTTTACCGCCCAGGAAGGGCTCGGCACCATGCACCGGTTGGTGGGCGAGACCTGGGAGAAATGTCCGGTGGACCTTGAGGAGATCGATGTGCTCGGCTGCGGGAACGAGCGGGGTCACGTGGCGGTGATCGGCCCGCGCCAGGACGGCAAGCCACGTGCCTTGCAGTTCATGGATGGCGCCACCGGTCAGTTGGGCAAAGTGCTGCTGCAGGACAAAGCTTATGACTTCACCGGCTGGCTTTACCGCGATCCGGTATCACACAATATAGTTGGCGCAGTTTTTGAGCGCAACGGACCCAAGGTCGTGTGGTTTGATGAGGATTATGGCCGGCTGCAAAAAATCCTGGATGGCTTTTTCCCCGGCCTGATTGTCCGCATCATCGGCAATGACGAAGCGGGCAAACTGTTTCTCGTCGCCACCTATTCGGACCGGCAGCCCGCAATCTACAACTGGGTCGATCTGGAAAAGCATACCGTCGGACTCATCAAGCAGTCCCATCCTTGGATCGACCCGACGCGCATGCAGCCGATGAATGTGATGAAATTCAAGACCCGGGACGGACACCAGCTCGACGCCTATGTCACACTGCCGGCGGGTGCCTCCAAAAAGAATCCACCCCCGCTCGTGGTTCTTTCCCACGGCGGTCCATGGGTGCGGGACAACTGGGGCTTCAACGGCGAGGTGCAGTTCCTGGCCAGCCGGGGCTACGCGGTGCTCCAGACCAATTACCGGGGCTCACCCGGCTACGGCTGGATGTTTCCGAAGGAGGACGAATGGGACTTCCGCAAAATGCACGACGATGTGACTGACGCAACGAAGGCGTTGATCGCCTCGGGTGCGGTCGACGCCAGCCGGATAGCCATTATGGGCGGCTCCTTCGGCGGCTACCTCGCCCTCTCCGGCGTGGTGAACGAACCGGCGCTGTACCGTTGCGCGGTGGCAATTTCCGGCGTGTTCGATTGGGAACAACTCATCCACGACAATAAATCCAATCAGTATGACAACCCCAACTATGGCCGCCTGCTGCGCAAACTCGGTGATCCCAAAAAGGATAAACCAAAATTTGATGCCATCTCGCCCGTGCGGCATGTGGATCAGATTCGTGTCCCGGTCTTTGTTTCCCATGGGGGAGACGATCCCATCGCTGACATCGGCCAATCGAAGCGCCTGCTCTCGGAATTGGATAAAAACCATGTGCCGCACGAGTCACTTATCGTCGGGAGTGAAGGGCATGGGATGAGCCATCTCGACAACCGGGTTGAGCTCTATTCCCGCATTGAGGCCTTCCTCGCCAAGAATCTGGCTCCGGCCAGCCCGACGGCCACGGCGCAGGCCGGTTCGCCTTGAGTTGCCCGTTCTAAAGACCTCGGCTTCGGTAAGAAGACGGAGCTTGGACAATCGCTGCCGCATCCGCGAAGTTATTGCCGGCACGATATGATTGTGCAATCCGTAGCGTGCAGCACTGCTTATATAATCTGACAAGGCTTGCACGTATACCCGGAATATACTGAACTTCCGCTGATGCTGCCATCCGTCATTGCGGGAATGGTGGCGGTCCGACTACACACCCCAACTCTTCCTTACCATGGTCTCACGAAATAATATTCTGGCCGCCGGCCTGCTGCTGCTCGGCTCGACACCCGCGCTCACTCTTGGCGCCGCCGACAAACTGGACCTCGATCGCATCACCCCGGTTCCGGCCGGCGAGCCGGTTCCCGTGATGGATTTTTTCCGGCCAAGGATTTTGCAGGATCCCACCGTGAATCCTTCCGGCACGCACATCGCCGCCGTCATCGCCGCTGGCGAGGACCACACCACGCTGATGGTCTACGACCTGAAGACCCAGGCGATGGAGACCATCGGCAGCCGGGGCGACAGCGATATTGATTCACCCAGGTGGCTGAATGACAACCGGCTTACCTACAGAATCAACGTGCAGAAGCTTGGATCCTTTATTTGGGCCGGTGCCAAGGTGGGTGCCCTGCAGAGCGCCTATCCCATCCTGCAAAACATCAACGGCTCGCTTATTGCCGTGCCACCTAATGATCGCCTTCATCCGCTGCTCAACATCGGACGGGGCAGTGAAATGACCGGCCAATACGGCGAAGTCGTGTCGGTCAATGCCGGAATGGAAACCGGCAAATTCATGAACCTGAGCGGCAACGGGGCGTTGATCGATGCCAAGATAATGGACGATGCCGCCGAAGACAATGTCCGCCATGTTTCCAAGAAGCATCCCACCCTGAAGACCCCGGATGGATTCGATCTGTTTTATTTCGCGGACAAGGAAGGCCAGCTGGCTTTTGGCGTAACCTCGACGAACGGGGTGCTCAGCCTGCATCGCCTCGTGGGTGAGAATTGGGAAAAATGCCCGGAGGATCTTGATGAGATAAATGTGATCGGATGTGGGGACAACCCCGGGGAAATCGTGGTGCTGGGTCCGCGCCAGGACGGCAAGCCGCGCGCGCTTGAAGTCATGGAAGGAGCCACGGGAAAAGTGGTCGAGGTGCTGTGGCAGGACAAGGCTTACGACACTGACGGCTGGCTCTATCGTGATCCGGTCTCCCATCTTATTGTCGGAACGGTCTTCAACCGGGCCGGCCCGGCGGTCGTGTGGTTCAGCGAAGCCTACCGCAATCTGCAAAAACTAGTGGACGGATTGTTCCCCGGACAGATTGTCCGCATCATCGGCAACGACGAAGCGGGAAAAATGGTGCTCATCAGCGCATTTTCCGACCGTCAGCCACCCATCTACAGTTGGGTCGATCTGGAAAAACGCTCTACGGGCCTGATCAAGAACTCCTCGCCCTGGATCGACCCGAAGCGGATGCAGCCGATGAGCAGCATCAAGTTCAAGACCCGCGACGGCCGGCAGCTCGACGCCTTTGTGACCATGCCCGCCGGCGCCTCGAAGCAGAATCCCCCGCCCCTGGTGGTGCTGCCGCACAACTCGCAAGGGTGGCGGGACTCGTGGGGTTATAATGCCGAGGTGCAATTTCTGGCCAGCCGGGGTTATGCGGTCATGCAGCCCAATTACCGCGGCTCGACCGGTTCCTCGTGGATGTTTCCCACCGACGACGAATGGGCTTTCCGCAAGATGCATGAAGACGTGACGGATGCCACCAAGACGATCGTCGCATCGGGTCTGGTCGATCCCAAGCGAGTGGCCATCATGGGCACAGATTTCGGCGGATTCCTGGCGCTTTCCGGCGCGGCCTATGAACCCGGCCTCTATCGCTGTGTCGTGGCGATTTCTGCCGTGCCCGACTGGGCCAAGCTCATCGCGGACTACAAATACAATAAATACTCCAACGCCTATTTCTCCCGGATGGTGCTCAAGCTGGGCGATCCCTCCAAAAATCCCGAGAAATGGGATGCGATCTCCCCGTTGCAGCATGCCGACCAGATTCGGGCGGCGGTCTTTTACGCCACGGGCGAATACGATGCCCCCATGGCCATCAGTGGAATGAAAGATCTGGGTTCGACAGTGGAACGGAACCACATCCCGGTCGAATCGATGTCATTCCTGAATGAAGCCAGCGGGGTGCGGCACCTCCGGAACAAGGTGGATCTCTATTCCCACATCGAGGCCTTCCTCGCCAAAAACATGGTTCCCTGAAACCTTCCGCCGGTTCGTCCTTGAACCGGAACCAAGTTGCAGGGCGGGATCGCTGATCCCGCCGTGGGCGACGCGCCGCTCGCTCAAGCTTGGCGGGATCAGCGATCCCGCCCTACATTTTGCCAACCCACCCCGGCCCGGCCGAACGCAAACGCAGGCGTCGGCTCAATTATTGCTCCGGTCAACCCATGGATTGAGGGCATTGAGCGCCGGCACGATGGCGCGCCGCAGCGCGAGAAAATCGATCCCGCCGGTCTCGCGATACAGCACCTTGCCGTCAGGTCCGATGAGCAACGTATGGGGAAAGGCCCCGCTCCACTGCGGGTCGAGCGCCTCGGCGAGCGCATCCCGGTCCGTCGTGCCGAAAATCAGATTGCGCGTCGAGGCATGGTGCGCTTGCAGGAATTTCAAGACCTTGGGCTCCTCGTCGGGGAATTGCGCGGCGAGGGTGACCAGTTCGAAGTCGCGGTTGCGGAAGCGGAGGTTTTGCTCCACGAGCTCGTCGAACTCCGACACGCACGGGCCGCACCAGGTGGCCCAGACGTTGATCAGGCGGACTTTGCCGGTGCCGGTGTTGGCTCGGAGTTCGCGCAACGCCGCGACATCCGCCCGGGCAATTGCAACCGGTTCCTGGGTGACTTTTTCCCGCCAGCGGCGGTTGTCCTCGGCTTTCTCGCGCCATTTGATCGAGCAGCCGAAGACCTTGGTGTGCGTGACGGCGGGTTCGCGGCCGGCCAGCAGCGCGTCCAGCGCCTCGCGGGTGTCGCTTTGTTTGACGAGATCCTCCCGCTCGGAGTTGTCGATGCGGCCCTGAAAGCGCAGATGCCGGGTGCGATCAAAAATGAAAACGTGCGGGGTGGCCGCCGCGCCGAATTTCTCCACCACCACCTGCGTGGGACCATCGTCGGCGTAGGGATAATTGAATCCTTGGTATGCCGCGCGCACCTTCATCTCCTCAAAGGTGTCACCCATATCCGTATAGCCCATCTCGTCCAGTCGCACGGCCTCGGCGTGGTTGGGATTGATGGCGAGAAAAGCCACGCCGCGCGGCTGGTACTCCGCCACAAGTTTTTTCAACCGCCCCTCATAGGCCTGGGCCGTGGGACAGTGATTGCAGGTAAAAACGATGACCAGCAACTCGGCCTTGGCGAAGTCAGCCGGTGAGTAGTCCCGTCCGTCGGTGGCCGGCAGCTTGAAGTCGGGCAGCGCCGAACCCAGCGGCAGCACCGGGCGGTCGGCCGCCCACAGGTTGGTTCCGAGCAACAATACGGGCAGGATCAGGGCAAGCGGGCGATTCATGGCGAAATTAAACTACCGGTGGAAAATTTACTGCGCGGGCTGGTAACGGACGTAGGCGAGCTTGAGACTATCGGGCGACCACGATGGCACGTTGATGGTGCCCTGGCCGCCGAACAACTGGGCGAGCACGGTAATCTCACCACCACCGGACGGCATGAGGCGGAGCATCACATCCTTGTCTGCGGGGTGGCCGCTCACATCGGGTGCGTAACTGAGAAACGCGATCCATTTGCCGTCGGGCGATGGGTGGGCAAACCAGTTGTTGTAGTCGTCCTTTGTGACCTGTTCCAGATTCGTGCCGTCCGCGTGCATGCGCCAGATCTGCATGCGGCCCGTGCGGTCGGAGTTGAAATAGATCCACTGGCCGTCAGGCGAATAATCCGGGCCGTCGTCGAGGCCGCTGGTGCTGGTCAGACGTTTCTCCTCACCGCCCGCAGCGGGAATGACAAAGATGCCGAATTTGCCGTCGCGCCTGGCGCAATACGCCAGGGTTTTTCCGTCGGGCGACCAGCCATGCCAGTAGGATGGCGCATGAGGCGTGATTTCCTTCGGCACACCACCGGTCGCAGGCAGTGTGTAGATGCGCGACTGGCCGTCCTTGGTCTGGTCACTGATGACGAGGGTCGAGCCATCCGGCGACAGGCCGTGGTCATTGTTGCACTTCACCGCAAACCCGGTGTCGATCAACTCCGGCGGACCTCCGGCCAGGGGCAGCCGGTAAATGCGACCGCCGCCATTGAAGTAGAGGGCCGCGCCATCAGGCGTCCAGTTGGGCGCCTCAATCAGCTCGTTGGTGTGGTGGACGCTCCGGCGGTCACCGGAAGCGATGGTGATGGTTTCGAGGGAACTGCGCACAGCTTTCACGCTGGCGGACGGTGCGCCGATTTCAACCTTGGAGAAAACCGCGGTCTCGAACGCATCCGCGTTGTGCGCGCAAACACCCAGCCCGATATAGAACGGACCATTGAACGGCAGCCGGACCGAACAGCCGGAAGGGTGCAGCACGCCGTCGGCGCCAGCCAGCGACAAGTAGATATAGTCGCCAATTTTTTCTAGGCGCAGCCGGTGCGGCGCCACCATGGCCGATTGCACCTCGCGGGTCACCTCGCCGGTGCTGGCGCGGAATTGCAGTGAAGTGAGACCGTCGCCATGCAGGGCCACGTCGACATACGCGGAACCGGCATCCAGGCTCTGGCGGATGAGCAGGCAGGCTTTGCGATGCGGCTCCGCACTCTGGCCGACGAAATCGATGTCGGCCGACAGGGCGATGTCACCCTCGGCCTGCTTCCAGACATAGTGAAAGGCGTCGGTCTTGAACCACATGTTCGCCCCGCCGCCACCAATGGTATAGCTGCCCTGGGCGGCGTCGAAGGCCACGGTGCCGGTATGTTTTGGCGCGCCGATATCCGAGCGACCGGTGAACCGTCCGGGATCGGCCCGCAGGGCGGAAGGCAGGAGCAGACTGACCAGAAGCCCGGACAGGAGAGCCCCGGACAGCCGGACAGATACTGGATGGCGGAGCCGGGCTTGGCGCATAGCCGCAGTCCCACAGCAGGGGTGGGTGGAGGTAATCACAAACTGGAACAGAACCCGGCGCGAAGTCTGCTGGCAAGACTATCCACGGACTGCCCGCGCCTCGCATCCGCCATTGCCGGACAGCAAAAAATACCCGGTGCTTGCACGATGCAACCGGTTGCATAACCTCCGGCCGATGGTTTCAAAACTCCGCCCCGTCTGCCTGGCCGGCTTTTTCCTGTTCACCTTGGCGGCGCGGGCCGAATTGTCGACCCCGCCGGCCGACCCGCAATTGAATGTCCGCGGGCGCGCCATCCTGGGCTACTTCCAGACGTTGCAGGCGAGCCCGGAGCTCAAACTTGTCTCGGGCCAGTTCTGCAATTTTGGCTCCGGCGCGAGACTGGCGGCGGCTGAGAAAATCTTCCAGGCCACCGGCCGCTGGCCGGCCTTGATCAGTGTGGACTACACGGACTTCAAGAGCAGCTGGCTCGACACGTACACCACGAACCGGCTGCTGCTCGAATATTGGCGTGCCGGCGGGCTCGTGAGCGCCAGTGTTCACCTCAACAATCCGGCCAGGGCTGGCGGCGGAGGCCTGCGCGACAAGGGCCTGAATCTGGCCGAGCTGCTGTCCGCCGGCACGCCGGTGCATGAGCGCTGGATGCACCAGCTCGACGACCTTGCCGCCGCGCTGCAGGAACTGCAGGCGGCCGGAGTGGTGGTGCTCTGGCGGCCGTTCCATGAAATGAACGGCGGCTGGTTCTGGTGGGGCGCGCAAAAGCCCGCGGACTTCATCGCGGCCTGGCGGCAAATGTTCGACTATTTCACCCGGACCAAGGGCCTGCACAATCTGATCTGGGTTTACGCGCCCAATCACGGCCCGCACACCGCGGACTACTATCCAGGCGACGGCTATGCCGACCTCGTCGGGCTCGACGTGTACACCGACAATATCGATCCCGATCATATCAAGGGTTACCCGGAGCTGGCCCGTCTGGTGAAACCCATGGGCTTCACAGAATACGGCCCCCACGGCGCCGCCGATCCGCCCGGCGATTATGATTTCCGGCGTTTGCTGGCGGGTGTCGCCGGGAACTTTCCCCGAGTCAGGTTTTTCTTCAACTGGGACGGCAAGTGGAATCCCGCCGAAAACAAGTTTGCGCGCGAGTTCTACACCGATCCGCGCGTGATCACCCGCGCCGACCTGCCCGCCGGCCTCGCGGGCGATGCCGTGCCCGGGCGCTGACGGGCCAGTCCGCCCGTTCGTCAACCTGGGGAGCAAAGTGCCGGATCGAGCTGCCCCTGTGGTCCACCGGCGTGGCCGCTTATTTGCGGAGAATTTTCGCGATGATAAAAATAACCACGGCGCCAAAGAGGCCGCCGCCAAAGATCATGTAGATGATGGAATAGCCGATGGCCGCAATCGGCAGGAGTGGAAGCAGGGCAGTCATGGGAAGCCGGGGTTGATGGTTGGGGCGAAACGGAGAAAACCGCACGTCACTCTATAAACAACCCGCCAGCCCGGCTCTTGTTCCCGTTATTTGCCGGCGGCCAGCGGCCGTTCAGCGCTTAAACTTCTTCCAGCTCCGATAGTCCGAGACGAAAATGCTGATCACGAGCCAGAACCCCCCGGCTGCGGCTCCGCTGAAGCAAAGGATGGCCAGTCCGGGATAGCCGAAGATCTGGAAATGGGTCGCTACGCGCATCAACAATGACGCACCGATGATCATGCCGGCCAACACGATGCCCATGGTGATTCGGTTTGCGATCTTCTGCATCCCATCCATCACCATCTTGGCGTCGGTGGCCTTCACTTTCACCTCCAGCTCGGAGTTGGTAACCGCATCCATGATCCGGTTGAGCCGGGAAGGCAGGCCCGTGGCGAAATCCTTCAGCTCGAGCAGCGTGCTGTAAACGCTGCCTTGCGTGAAATCCTTGCGCATGCGCCGGGTCATCAGCTCGGCGACATTGCGGCGAATCGAGGCATTGGTATCAAACGCCGGATCAAGGATCCGGCCGACCTCATCCAGTTGCATCATGGTTTTCCCGAGCAACACCAGTTCGCTGGGCACGATCAGGCCGTCGTTCTGGGCGATGCCGGCCACCTCGAGGAGGGACCGGCCGACATTGAGCTGCTCCAGCCCCTGGTCCCGATGCAGCGCGACCAGCTGCGTGATGCGCCGGCGAAACTCGGGCGCCGCAAACTCTTCCAGCTTCTCGCTCATGCGGATGGCGATTTCCGCGGCGGCCTCGCCGTTCCCCTCGCTGATGGCCAGCAGGATCTTCAGCAGATTCTCCTGCATGGCGGGCGCCGTGTGCCCCACCATCCCGAGGTCGATCAGGGCGATGCGCCCGTCGTTCGTGATGAAAACGTTGCCCGGATGCGGGTCGGCATGAAACAACCCGTCCACGAGCACCTGCTGCAGGTAGGCCTTGAACAATTCCTCGGCCAGCGGCGCACCTTTCAGGTCGAGCCGGGCGAGTGGGCCGAGCTCGGTGATCTTCTGCCCCGACACTTCCTCCATGGTCAGGACGGAGCGCGTGGAATAATCCGGCACGGGCTGCGGCACCTGGATGAGTTTGAATTCCTGCAGATTTTTGCCGAGTGCGATGAGGTTGTGCGCCTCGCGCTCGTAATTGAGCTCCTGCTGGATCGTGAGGCGGAACTCCTCGAGGATGACCAGGAAGCGGTGGCGGCGGCCCAGCGCGGTGTGGCTGTCGAGGAAGCCCGCGATTTGTTCGAGCACCTCGAAGTCCTCCGCGATTTGCTGGCGGATATTCGGACGCTGCACCTTCACCACCACCGCCCGGCCGTCCCGCAGCGCCGCGCGGTGCACCTGCCCCAGTGAGGCGGCGGCCACCGGCTCGGTTTCAAAACGCGAAAACGCCTTGGAAATCCTGACCCCCAGCTCGGCCATGACGACTGTCTCCACCTCGGCGTACGAAAACGGCTTCACCTTGTCCTGCAGCCGCGCGAGCGCCTTCAAATAGGCGTCGGGCAGCAAATCCGGGCGGCCGGCGAGCACCTGCCCCAGCTTGACGTAGGTTGGTCCCATCGCTTCCAAATCATCCGCCAGATGCTCGGGCGAAGCCTGGCCGGCCGCGGGTGGTGCGCTGCCCGTCAGCGGCTGACCGTCCGCGGCCGGGAGTACATCGACCCCAAAACCTTCCTCCGTACTCATTTGCTGCGCCAGGTCGGAGCGGCCGTATTTCCACAGCAGCGAGGCGATTTGCCGGTAACGATTCAGATGGATGGCCGAGAGTTTCATGAGAGGATGCCGCCAGCGCCGTGAAAAGCACGGCGGCGGTCAGCGACCTTTGTTTTGACACTTGATCTGGCCGGTGGTCTCCCGATGCCGGATGATTTGCGACCCGGCTGCTCATTGCGACGGAACCGCCTGCCCTGTTTACCGTTCTAATTTAGCGGATGGCCGCGACCGTCATGATCCGGCACCCCAACTATGTTTAACACCGCCAAAGACAACCTGACCAGCCGGGCCGCCCAGGCCTGGGCCAACCATCTGATCGCCCGGTATGGCCAGGTGCGGAATCTGAAAATCGACTCCCGCCACAAAACGGTGGAAGTTACCTGCCTGCTGGAGGGGGAGCCCACCCCCATCACCATCAAGATTGAAAACTACGTGGTGGAAATCGAGCGGGACAAAAAATTCATCCGCGCAACCGGTTTCAGCTGCACCCGCCCCTGGTTGCAAAACTTCCTGACGGACTTTGGCCACCGGCAGAGGATTGAACTGCCTCCGTGGGCCGCCGCGGCGATATGAGCGCCAAGGCCCACCGGTCCGGTTGAACCGCCAGACGGGTGGTTTCACGTGCCCGCCGCTTTGGAACTCGCTGATCGTACGACCTCCCGGCGGCCGGCCGGGTCAGACCCAACGGGGGCCGGGTCGGGAATAGCGCCCTCCTCCAACCACTCCTGCGCCGTAAAGCCGGCTTCATAAAGCTCGCCGAGTTCCCCCCACAACTTGGCTTTGATCTGGTGCAGCGAATTCATGACAGGTTGCGGTGGTTGTGATTGGTCCTGGTATAGTGTACCGGCCGCAGGGCCGCGGTTCCCGCTTGATTCAATATTTCTTCACCGGCCGTTGCCAGGAAGGAGGTTCCGGCGCCACTGCCGTCATGTCTTTCATCGCCACGCCTCCAGAAGGAGGGTTTTCTTTCGGCGCTTTTTGTGTCTTCGTGGATGCATGATGACCCGCCTGCTGCTGCTCGCGACCTTGCTCGCCGGCTCCGTCCTTGCGAGTGACGACTACACTAAATCCATTGAAACGTGGCGCGCCGAGCGCGCCGGCCGCCTCACCACCCCCGACGGCTGGTTGAGCCTGATCGGCCGCCATTTGCTGCAACCCGGCGGGAATTCGATCGGAACCGCCGAGGCCAACTCCATCAAGCTGGCTGCCGGCCCACCCTACCTCGGCACCGTGACACTCAGCGCCGGCAAAGTGACCTTCACTCCGGGTCCGAGTGCCATCGTGCAAGTCGACGGTCAGCCCGCGCCGCCCACGCCCACCCCGCTGGTTTACCACGACGACAAGCCGACTCACGTGGCCTTTGGCACGGTCAATTTCTATGTGATGGAGCGTGGCGAAAGTCTGTACCTTCGGGTGAAGGACAGCGCCGCTGAACGCCGGAAAAACTTCGCCGGCATTGACTATTTTCCCATCGACCCCTCATGGCGGATCGAGGCGCAATGGGTTCCCTTCGACCAACCGCGCCAGATCAACATCACCAATGTTCTCGGCCAGGTTTCTCCCGCAACGGTGCCCGGCAAGGCGGTATTCAACCGTGACGGCCGCACCTTTGAACTGCTGCCCATCGACGAGGGGCCCGGTGAGCCGCTCTTCTTCGTCGTCTCCGACCTGACCAGCGGCGAGGAGACCTACGGCGGTGGCCGCTTCGTCTATGCCGACGCTCCCAAGGACGGCAAAGTCATCCTCGATTTTAACCGCGCGCAAAATCCCCCGTGCGCGTTCACGCCCTTCGCCACCTGCCCACTTCCCCCCGCCGAGAACCGCATGACCATCCATGTCACCGCGGGCGAAAAAAATTACCGCGGAAACCACGACTGATCCTGAGTCCGGCTTCGTGCTTTCCGCCGGACAGGTCGGACCCCAGGAAATACCCCATGCTGCACCGAATGCTCCTTCTGCTTCTGCTGCTCGCCGGGCGCCTCATGGGTGCGGGCTGCGACGATTCCAGCGTCCGGATCGTTGAGGAACGGCGGAACGACACCATCCGTCTCTTTGTCGAGACCACCAACTGCCTCGACGTTACGATCACGCTCTCTGGCGACCTGCAAAACATGGCGGCCTCACCGTCGCTGCCGCTTACGGTGGAGACCAAAGGACGGCGGAGCGTCGAACTCGTCCAGTTCCATTCCATCGTACCCTCTGACGCGTGGCACTACCACTACCACTACGACTGGAGATATGGTGGTCGGGACGGGCGCCCCGACGGCACGGTTTACGAACTGCCCTTTGAAGGTAGCGCGCACCACCGGTTGATCCAGGGTTATCGTGGCGGTTTCAGCCACTGGGCTGGTTCGCCCAACGAGAACGCGCACGACTGGGATCTCCAGCCGAATTCACTCGTGCAAGCCGCCCGTGCTGGCATCGTGGTTGGCGTCCGGCAGGATTCGAACACCGGCGGCGCCAGCGAAACGTTCAAGAACTGCGCAAACTACGTCATCATCCGCCACAGCGACGGCACCTACGGAGAATATCTGCACCTGCAGCAGAACAGTGTCCGCGTGAAACTCGGCGACAAGGTGACAGCCGGCCAGCCCATCGCCCTCTCGGGCAACACCGGCTGGTCTTCGCGGCCGCACCTGCACTTCGCCGTGTTCCGCGCCATCGACGGGCTCACCCGCGAAACGCTGCCCGTGCAGTTCCGCACCAAGGACGGCTCCGTGCAAAGCCTGCAGGAAGGGAAAACCTACTGACCCGCGCATGCTCCGTCCGCACATTTTCGCCACACGCACCACACGGACGACGGCTCGTGGGCGATAAAATCCGAGGGACCCAAACCCACGATGCACTTTTGATTTCGAGCTTTCAAATCGCTCCGCTGCACCTGCCAACTCTGTCACAGCCTCTTGAGGGCTCGGGATGTTTTTCGTGTGATATAAACAGAGAGACAAGTGCCGGCAAGCGAAACAAGCATCTTGGCATGTATCGGGCGTGCATAGGAGGGTGAAACTCGGATCCTTGGGAATCGGTCGCGACCAGGATTGCCAGCAAAGCCAGAATTGTGAGTGCGAGCAACATGACAGGGATTTGTGGGCGAGGCTCGTGCGACTGGTGCGACAGAAACAATACCGGCGTTGTTCATTCTCTTTTCGGTATTTGGGGTTCGCCCCGAAGCCGGCATCTGCGGCAAACCTCCCCGACGGGCGGGGAAGGCGATCGCCTTGTAAGGCCAAGGCTGATTCTGTTGTAGGACTTCGCCCTACAAGCCAAGAGCGGGCTGGTATAAGAGAAACGAACCGGAAGATTCGGATGAGCCCAAGGCAGTGGTGCCGCGCTCCTTGAGAGGCGGATGAAAAACAAATTGATTGAACGTTTCGTGGCCGAGGGCGTCTGAAGTACATACCAAAAGAGAACAAGGTGAGTGTGGCCGGGGCGGACCAGAAAAGGCACAAAAGCTGGCAACCTTTCCGCGGCTGGCTCTTCGGCACGAACGTTACAAGCACTGGCCGCATTGTTCATCCATTCATGAGGCACGAAAGATGATGTATGAGGAAAACGTCGAACTCACGGTAGAGACCAAACCTCCGACCGCATCAGGGATACTGGGAACGTCAGCGACCGGAAAGGACGGCCAAGACGATCTGGTGGACTGTGAGCCAGCGGTCAGTTGCAGCAAAATGTTGCATTCGGGGACTCTGGAAAGTTTCCTGTTCTTGCCCCACGCAGCTGAACGAAAGTCACACCGCACATTATGATCACTCCTGCCGAAGCAAAGAAGCGCGCCGACGAATCACTCGTTGGGTTTCCGCCGCGCATAATCACCGCCTATCATTCATTCGCCGAAACCGGGGATCCAGCGAACCTGGATGTCGTGGTGCTGGGCGTGCTCCATTTCTACCTGGCGAAGAAGCCCGCGGAGCCGCTCGATTCGTTTCCGGGCACCACCCGGCTCGTCGAGGATCTGGGCTGTGATTCCCTCACGATGATGGACACCGTTTTCATGGTGGAGAGTCTTTTCGACACAAACCTGGACGATGCCGAACTCGCCCGCATTTCTACACTGGACGACTTGCGCAATTATCTGCGCCGGCAGACTGGACCCAGCACCCCCGCCGCAAACTGATTTGCATGCCCATGCCCCTTCCGCGCGTTGTCGTCACCGGGATCGGCTTTGTCACCAGCATCGGCAATGACCGGGCCGCAGTGACCGACAGCCTGCGAAAACTCAAGTCGGGCATCGAGCGATGGGACTGCCTGCCTGGCACCGCCCTACCCGTCTCGGTCGCCGGGACGATAAAGGGTTTCGACACCACGGCCATGCAGTGGGCTGGCTGGCACTGGCCAGACGGGTATGGCTTTGCCCGGGAAACCCTGCGCGGCATGCCTCCCCATGGCCTCTATGCACTTTGCGCGGTCGAACAGGCGATCGCTGATGCCTGCCTGACCCCGGCGGACGTCTCGGCTGATGATACCGGCATGTTTTGCGCCTCGGCCGGATCACCGCGACTCATGCGGTATCACCTCAACCTCCTCCACGAATCGAAGGGCTCGCGGGTGGCGCCGATGGGCATCGTGAGCGTGATTGCCGGGACGCTGAATTTCAACCTTGCGGCGCATCTCGGCATTCACGGGGCCGTCGCCGGTTTCTCCTCCGCCTGCGCGTCGACCACCCAGGCGCTGGGCTACGCTTATGACGAGATCAGATTGTCCCGCCAGCGCCGGATGCTCGTGGTCGGAGGCGAGGACCTGACCTTCGAATCGCTTTTCCCTTTCAACGGCATGCGGGCTCTGTCGCGAAACTCCGACCCGGCGCGCGCGTCGCGTCCTTTCGACCGCGACCGGGATGGCTTCGTGGGCACCGGCGGGGCTGTCGCGCTCTGGCTCGAGGAGGCTGAGACGGCCCGACGCCGCGGCGCGCCAGTTTATGCGGAAATTCTGGGCTGGGGCCAATCCGCCGACGGGGTGAGCGTAGCCGGATCGGATCCCGACGGTCGTGGTCTGGCCATGGCGATGCAGCGCGCCCTCGCGGCTGCCAGTGTGTCACCCGGGGAGGTCGACTATGTCAATGCCCATGCCACCTCGACGCCGGCCGGCGACGTTTCCGAGGCCCGGGCACTCCAGACCGTGTTCACCGCGGCGGGGGCACGCCCCTTTATCTCCAGCACCAAAGCGCTGACCGGGCACGGCCTGTCGTTCTCCGGCGTGATGGAAACCGCTTTTTGTGCCCTGAGCATCGCCCAGGGCTTCGTGCCCGGCGCAGCCAATCTGGAGAATCCCGACCCGGCCTGCGACGGGCTCAACCTGCCGCGGACCACCTTGCCGGTGGCACCGCGAACCGTGCTCAAAAACAGCAGCGGCTTTGGCGGGAGCAACGTCTGCCTGGTTCTCCGCCGCTGGGAAAACTGAACGGCCGAAGCCTTGCACGTGATGCGATTTTGGAAAGAATACGGAACGGAAGCGGAGCCCTGACGCCGCCCAATTCATGTCGATCACGTTCGCCCTTCGCACACCGCCCAGCGCAACCTTCACCACACTCGATGCAGGCATCTTCATGCCGGGCACCAATGGTCGGGCACTTATCCTGATCCATGGTTTGACCGGAACCCCCAATGAACTGCGCTTTCTGGCGTGGTTCTTCAATGCCCAGGGTTACACCGTCTCCTGTCCGCGGCTGGCCAATCACGGCCAGGCCCTGTCCGTGCTCCAATCCACGCCATGGGAGGAGTTTTACGCCACCGTGCACGAGGCTTACGCCGCGGTGCGGGCGGATCATCAGCAGGTCTTCGTGGCCGGACTGTCGATGGGGGCCTTGCTTGCGCTGCTGCTTGCGGACGAATTTCCTTCGGGTGTTGCCGGGGTGAGCTGCCTGTCGCCGACGCTGTTCTACGACGGTTGGAATGTGCCCTGGTACAATTTTCTGCTGTATCTGGCGCCGTGGACGGGCTTGCAGGATTTCTTTTATTTCAAGGAGGAGCCGCCATACGGCCTGAAGAACGAGCGGATTCGCGACCGGGTCCACCAATATTACGCCACGGCGAACCTCCGGGATCTGCACGATGTCGACCGCTTCGGGTATCCGTATTTCCCGGTGCGGCTGCTCACCGAGTTGCGCCGGCTGGTGCGGCATCTGCGCACGCGCCTTGGCTTCATCCACTGCCCGTGCCAGGTGATCCAGGCCCGGAACGACGACGTGAGCAGCGTTCGCAACGCCCTGCTCATCCATGATCTCGTGGGGTCGGTCCGCAAGGAGATCGTGTACCTGGAAGACTCCTATCACGTCATCACCGCCGATCAGGAACGCGGCAAGGTCGCAAACTTCATGCTGGAATTCTTCTCCCGCGAATCCCCCCATGCCTGACGCAACTTTGCAGACCCCTGCCGGCGACCCGCCGCCCGTCGCCGGTTACCGGGTGTTCATCGACTTCGACAACACCATCTCGCGCGGCGATGTGCTCGACCGCATTATCGAGCAGTTCGCCACCGATGACCGCTGGCGCACCTTGGAGGGCGAATGGGCCGCCGGCCGCATCGGCGCCCGGGCCTGTCTGGAGGGCCAGTTGCTGACCCTGCGCGGGAGTTGGCCGGAGTTCCTACGACACCTGGGCGGGGTGGAGCTGGATCCGGGCTTCGGCACGCTGCGGGATATGCTGCGCCGCGCGAACGTCGATCTCACGATCGTCAGCGACAATTTTGACCTGTTCCTCGAAGCGATCCTGCAGCGGTGCGGATTCGCCGACGTGCCGTTTCATGCCAATCATGTCGTCTTCACGGCCGACCGCTTGCGGCCGTCGTTCCCCTATCTCAATCCCGACTGCCCCGACTGTGCCCACTGCAAGAAGACCCACTTCGTCCCACGGCATGGCGACCGGCGCCGCGTGGTTTATATCGGCGACGGACAGTCGGACATCTGCCCGGCGCGGCACGCCGATATCGTCTTTGCCAAGGCCGGACTCCTGACCCACCTTCGGGGGGCGGGCATCTCCTGCCTCGCGTTTGACCAATTGGCGGACGTAGCGTCTGCCCTGAGAAAAATCATTTATGAAGACCACCGCTGAACCCACTTTCACCCGCGGATCGCTCGACGAAAAAACGCTGCTTGAACTGGAAGCCCGTTACTGCTCGTGGGGCGATACTGTCCATTATGCGAAGGAACTGACCTTTTTCAGCGAGGCCCGCGGCAGTTTTCTCTACGACCGGAAGGGCACCGAATACCTGGACCTGCAAATGTGGTACTCCGCCGCCAATTTCGGCTACCGCAACGAACGGCTGAACGCGGCGCTGAAGCGGCAGATCGACACCCTTCCGCAGTTGGCCTGCCAGTACCTCCACGAGGAGCGCGTGCTGCTGGCGACAAAGCTGGCCCAGCGCATCGAGCGGACGCTCGGCGTGAAAGGCCGGATTCATTTCAACGTCGGCGGCGCCTCGGCCATCGAGGATGCCATGAAAGTTGTCCGCAACCACACGGGCCGGAATCACACTTTCGCTTTCATGGGCGGATACCATGGCCGGACACTCGGGGCGACCTCGATCACGTCGAGCTACCGCTACCGCGAACGTTTCGGACATTTTGGCGACCGGGCCAATTTCATCCCGTTTCCCTACTGCTTCCGCTGCCATCTCGACAAGCAGCCCGAGACCTGCGGACTCGCCTGCCTCCGCCAGTTCGAGAAGATGTTCGAGTCCGAGTATTATTCGGTGGTGAATCCCAAGAACAACAAGAGTGAATACGGCGCTTTTTTCATCGAACCGGTCCAGGCCACCGGCGGCTATATCGTCCCGCCCGCCGACTATTTCAAGGAGCTGAAAAAAGTGCTGGACCGCTATGGCATCCTGCTGGTCAGCGACGAGATCCAGATGGGATTTTTCCGCACGGGCAAATTCCTCTCCATCGAACATTTCGACGTGGTGCCGGACATCATCGTCCTGGGCAAGGCGATGACCAACGGCCTGAACCCGATCTCCGCGATCTGGGCGCGCGAGGAGCTCATTTCACCGCAGGTCTTCCCCCCCGGTTCGACCCACGCAACGTTCTCCGCCAATCCGCTCGGCACCGCCACCGGCCTGGCGGTCATGGAATTGATCGAAAGCGAGGACTTCGCGTCCTCGGTTCCCCACAAAGGTGCCTATTTCCTCAAACGCCTCGAGGAGCTTCGCCGCAAATACCCGTGTATCGGCCATGTCGGGGGCCTGGGTCTTGCCCTGCGGATGGAGATGTGCCGCGACGACGGCCACACACCCAACCGGGAGCTGACGGATGCGATCATGAACATCGGGCTGGCCGGGGAACTCACCGCTGGCGGCAAGAAACGCGGGCTGATCCTGGACATCGGCGGCTACTACAAGAACGTCTTCACCCTGGCTCCGTCCCTCTACATCACCGAGGCGGAAATCGACCTGGGCGTTGCGCTGTTCGAGGAGGCATTGCTCCGCGCCCTTTCGGGCCGCGGCTAGACTCCGGGAAAATCGCCGGCCCGCCGACCATGAAGCCTCAGTTTGCCAGGCTCCCGGCGCCGGTTGTGGCCGGCCTGGTTCTCGCGGTGGTTCTCGATACTTTTATCCAGATCACCTGGAAGCTGGCGGTGCGGGATGTACCGGCGGACGCCTCCGTCCACACCACGCTTCGCCTCGTATTATCCAGTCCCCTTTTCCTTGCGGCGATGCTGGCTTTTCTCGCGCAACTCTGGAACTGGCTGCGGGTGCTGGCCCGCGCCGACCTGAGTTTCGCCCAGCCATTCACGGCCCTGAGCTACCTGACCGTGCTCGGGATTTCCGCGTATTCCCTCCATGAGCGCATCTCCGTTTCAAAGATGCTTGGCGTGGCGCTGATCCTGCTGGGGGTCTTTTTCATCAGCCGGACTCCTTATCGCACGCTCGACCGCACTGGATCTGGCGGCGCCGGTCCTGGTTCAACGAGGCCATGACGGGAGAGCTGACTGGCATTATCATCCTGCTCGCGGCCATGGCGGTCGAGAGTCTGGCCCAGCTGTGCCTGAAGATCGGAGCCGCCGGCGGACCAATGATCCTGCGCCCCGCCTGCCGCCGGCTCACGGAAAGGCTGCTGCCGGGTTCCGCCGCGAAACCGTGGATCGCCCTCGGGCTGTTCGCCTACGGGCTTGAAATCCTTCTCTACACCTTTGCCCTGCATTTTCTTGACGTGAGTGTCGCGTTCCCCCTCGGCAGTCTTTGTTTTGTCGGCGTCGCCCTCTTGTCGCAGCTGTTCCTGGGTGAATCTGTCAGCCGGACCCGCTGGCTGGGCATCGGTTTGATTCTGGCCGGAACTGTCTTCGTGACCCTTTAGGCCATGCCCGTCAACGGACACGAGGTGCAAGTTACGTTTGGCGACCGGGTCGGGGATATCAGCGATACCGTCTGGCATGAGTGCTTCCGCCCTCCGCTTGAGGGACGCTTTTGGTATCACACCTTGGAAACCTGCGGGATCGAGGATCAATTCAGGTTTCAATATGCCTTGCTCACGGCCGGCGGCCGGCCGGTCGGTATCGCGCCGTGCTTTCTGCACAATGTCCCCATTTCCCTGGTGGCTCCGCCGGCCGCCGCGCTAGTCCTGAAAAGTCTCTCGAAAATATTTCCGCGAGCGGGTTACCAGCGGACTTTCTTCGTCGGCTCGCCCTGTTCCGACGAGGGCACGATCGGTTTGGCGCCCGGGGTGAGCCTGGCCGACGTGATCGGCGAGCTGCGCAGCGCCGTCCAAGCCCGCGCCCGCGGTCTCAAGGCACCCATGGTGGTGTTCAAGGACTTTCCCGCGACCGACCTTCCAGCCCTGACTGCGGACCGCAGTTTCTGCCCCACCCTCAGTTACCCGGGCACGGTCGTGCCGCTGCCGGCTCCCGACAAGGAAGCCTACTACCGGTCGTTGGCGCACACGCAGCGGCACAATCTGCTGAAGAAGTTGCGGCGTTCCCGCGCGATCCTCGCATTGGACACGATGGTGGTCGAACAGCCTTCGGATCGCGAGTTGGCCGAGATCTTCGGCCTGTTCATGCAAACCTATGAGAAGGGCAAGACGAAGTTCGAGCGGCTTGACCTGCGGTTTTTTAAAATTATCCGCGAGCAACCGGTGGCCCGGTTCATCCTGCTGCGGGAGCCGGCGGGCGGCGCCCTTGTGGCTTTCATGCTCGTGTTCCGGCTGGGGAACCGGGTGATCAACAAATTCATCGGACTGGACTATCGTCGCGACGACCAGAGCTACCTGTACTTCCGCCTTTTCGACGCCGCCCTGGATTTCGTCTACGCGGCGGGAGCCCGGGAGCTGCAGAGTGGGCAGACGGGCTATCGCGCGAAGCTCGATCTCGGCCACCGCCTCGTCCCGCTGTTCAATGTCTTCCGCCACGAAAACCCGCTCGTGCACGCCGTTTTCCGCGCAGTGGGGCGACGGGTCACCTGGCGATCATTGGACACGGATCTGGCGGTCTGGCTGCGCGCCCACCCCGAGAACGACTGGAAACCTGCGGGCTGATCCGTTTCTGGCGTTGCAATCGGTTGACTCGGCCGACGCCCTTTGGTCCGCATGGCGGCAGGATTTTTATTCGCCATCGTGCTTCGGTTGAAGGAAGAACCAACGCGTGGCTACCATATCGGGACAGGCGGGTCGGCGATTTTGGCCTTTCTGGGCCTGTCTGATTTCTTTGACGCCGGGCCTGGCCATTCCCGGCCCGGGGGAGGAAGGGTCTCCCGCATTGGTTGAATCAGAATTCAGCAGCAGCATGACTGGCGGGTGCAAGATCGAAGGCCCCGGTGTAAACGCGCCGGGGGCCGGTTCCAGCGAGATTATCATGTCATGGCTCGGCCGGCACGCCTTGGGTCCCAAAGGCTGGTATTGCAGCTTCGGCGCGCAGGCCGAAAATTTCTTCTTCCCGGGCGGTCCGGGGTGGCCGGGGCGATTGCAGGATTATGCGGCGCTCGTCAGCCTGGAATATTTCCAAGGCACGGAAAAAGCTGCCGCGCTGACGGTGCGGCCTGGCTGGTATTTTGAAAATCATCCGAGTTCGGCGGCGTGGGACGTGCCCGTCGATCTGGCCGCGGGCTTTCCCATCACCCGCGACATCAGCGGTGTGCTGGGCTTCAGCAACGGCCGGTTCTATCACCACCCGCTGCCAATCTTCGGTTTCGTCTGGACAGAAAGCCCGCGCGTACGGTTGGAAATGGTTTTCCCGGAACCAGCGCTGGTGATGAAGTTCGGTCCCGCCTCGGCCTTGCGCCTCGGTGGCGA
>CAZBLQ010000048.1:0-24718 GCA_964492635.1 uncultured Oleiharenicola sp. | reverse complement strand
CGAGGCGCAGGCCGGCGGCGATATCGTGCGTGCCGTCGAGGTGCGGGTCCATGATTAGGCCCTTCCATCCCACGGTGGTGCGAGGTTTCTCAAAATAAACGCGCATTACCACCATCACACGATCTGAGACTTCACGCCCCAGTGCGGCGAGGCGGCGGGCATACTCACGCCCGGCGGCGAGATCGTGGATGGAGCAGGGGCCGACAATCAGCAGAAAGCGTTTGTCGTCGGTGAAGATGAGGCGGTGAATCTCGCGGCGGGTGCGCGTGACAAATTCAGCCTGAGTTTCCGTTTTGGGCAACTCGGCCAGCAGAGCGGCGGGCGAAGGGAGAGCACGGGTCTCGACGACATTGATGTCGGAAGTCTTCTGCATGAAGGCTCAGCTTGGCGCGGTCCAGTACGGGGGATCAAGTCCTTGCTGTGTGCTAAGATTTGGGCAAAGAAAAGGCCGGTCGCCTACCCCTAAGCGACCGGCCATTGCTTTCTTAGTTACCCCAAAACTCCCGCTAGGCGGGAGAAGTGTTAGATTTGACTCTCCTATATCTAGCCAGTTCCATCGGCTCGTCAACCAGAAGATCATAAGCATTTTAAATTCTGTGCTAAATATATAATAATCAAATATATATGGATTATTTTTTATGCTAGGTGGACAGACATGCATTCATTCCTATCGTCCGGCAACAACAATAAATGCGGAGGGGGAGGATGCTTTCACCTTCCTGCAAGGGCAATTCACCAATGAATTGCGACAAGCTGCAGGGAATGTCGTCTATGGACTTTGGCTAAACCAGAAAGGCAGGGTTTTGGCCGACAGTCAGATTCTGCGATTATCTGAAAGGGAATTCAGGATTGTAAGCACGGCATCGATTGCCGCGATTATCAGCCAGCGACTGCAAGAATATATCATAGCTGATGATGTGGTCCTGACTAACGAGACGGAAAAGTTTTTTGGGCTGGCTTTATGGGGTGTCGGCTGTGGTGAACAGGTGAAGCAATTGTTCGGGATGGTACCGGGTGCCGGACAGTTTCAAGCTAACGACGAATGTCTGGTTTTTGCCGGGCGGCGGGTCAGCGGGGAAAATTATGAGATCATTGGATCAGAGAAAAAGACTGCCGAATTGCGCGAAACATTGAGCCGGCTGGGGTGCCGGAAAGTCGGAGTCAACGAAGTGGAGGCAGCGCGAATTGCGGACAGTGTTCCAACTGTCCCGCAAGATATCGGCCCTGGTGATCTGCCCAACGAAGGTAATCTGGAAGGGTCGGCCATTTCCTTTACGAAAGGCTGTTATCTCGGACAGGAAGTCATGGCCCGCTTGAAAAGCATGGGACAAGTGCGTCGGCATTTGAGAGTGGTACGTGGGCCGGGTGCCGCACCAAAACCAGGTACCCCGCTTTATCAGGCGGGCAAAAAAGCCGGGGAAACCCGCTCGGTGGCGTTGACCGCTGACGGATACATCGCCATGGCCATGCTCACGCGATTGGGGTTCAATGAAAACGCGGGGTATAGTTTGACAGCCGAGGGACCGGTTGTAGCAACGATTAATCCCCATGGATGAGTTGTCCAAACTGGCCGACTATTGCCGGAAACTCGGTGCGCCAGCGAATCAGGCAGAAATGATGGCCCGACAAATATCAAAGCGCGCCGCGCAACTGGCAATTGAGCGCAAACTAAGCCGGGAAGAGGCCATGACCTACTTGCTTCAGCTTGTTGCGCAGGGACGTGCTGGCGAAACCCCCAAGGAATTCAAGGTGCCGGAAAATCGCCCGTGACTTCAGCCGGGACTCGTCAAGTGGCTGCGTGCGTGCACAAGAGGTGCAAGGACCCCGGCCGGTTAGAATAATATCTTCAGGTTGTCGAAATAGGCATCGACCCAGTGGTGCAGGCCAAAAAAATAAACCAGAGCGGCCACGCCCAACATCGGTCCAAATGGCACATGCACGCCGAGCCCCAGTTCGGCGGGCTGTCCCTCCGGGGTTTCGGCCGGCAAGGCGCCAGGCGCCGCCCGCCCGGTGGCCTTTTTCCACAGATAAGCGGCCAGAAACCAGACACAGCCCAGCATGGCACCGCCAAACATACCGAACACCGCGCCTTTCCAGCCGACAAACGCCCCGAGGGCACCCAAATATTTAACATCCCCGAAGCCCATGGCTTCCTTTTTCAAAATCGCCTCGGCAAAGAGCGCGATCCATAACACGAGGGCAGAGCCCACAAACAGACCAAGCAGAGCTTCCCGTCCTGCGCGCACACTCGCGATCACAAAAAAATCGTTGGTCTGGCCATGCAGCGAAGGCAAAAGCAGGGAGAGAAAAAGTCCAGTCGCGGCTCCCCCGACCGTAAAGACATCAGGGATGATCAGGTGATCGAGATCGATGAACAAGGCACAGATGACAATTGCGCACAGCACCATGCCAGCCACCGCCTTGCCGGGCGAAAATTGCAGCCAGCAGGCCAAAAACAGAGCGGCGGTCAGCAATTCAATGGCGGGATATCGAAAACTGAACGGGCGACCACAGCAGCGGGCCCGGCCACGAAGAATAAGCCAGCTAAAGACCGGGATGTTGTCGTACCACGCGATGGGCTGGCCGCAGCCGCAATGTGATCCGGGGCTCACGATGGATTCGCCCTTGGGAATGCGGTAAATGCACACGTTGAGAAAACTGCCAATACAGGCGCCATAAACCGTCGCTGCCACGGGAAAAAACCACGGCGCAAAATGGTTGATCTCGTCAAAGGTGATCATGGTTAACCTGCGTTGAGAGCGGTGCGGGCGGCCGCTTGCATGACTTCCAGGGGTGCGGTTTCGCCAGTCCATAGTTCCAGCGAACGCGCGCCTTGGTGGATCAGCATTGAGAGTCCATTGGCGTTCGGGATGCCCAGTTCAGATGCCTGGCGTAACAGAGCGGTTTGGGGTGGGCGATAAATCATGTCGTAAACCCGGGCGGGTCTGGGAATTTTTTTCAGATCAAGAGGAGCGGGGTCGCCAGCCAGCAGCCCGAGGGTGGTCGCATTTACGACGACAGATCCTTCAGGCAGGTCCGCTGGTGGATTAATCAGGTCAAAGCCCCGGATGCGGGTATCGGCGGCGAAGGACTGGAGGCTGGCAAGCAAGGTTTCGAGGGTGGCCCGGGTGCGATTACCAATCCAGAGGGAGGCACAATGCAGACGCAGGCACTCCACCGCGGCGGCGCGGGCGGCACCACCCGCTCCCAGCAAGACAACGTGCGAGCTGCTTAACTCCACGCCCAGGTCCTGCCGCAATGCGACGGACAGCCCGGTGCCATCGGTATTGGCGCCACGCCAGCCGGCATCGGTGAAAAGGAGGGTATTGGCCGCGCCGGCGGCCCGCACGAATGGCTCGCTTGCGACAAGGTGATCCACGGCAAGTGACTTGTGAGGAACCGTCAGATTCAGGCCGTGAAATTTTTTCTCCAGAAAGAGAGCGAGTGCGTGCGGCAGTTCATCCGGCGCGACCTCGAATTTAAAGTAACGCCATTTGGCGAACTTGGGCTGGATCTTGGCGAGTTCAACCAGCGCGGCATTGTGCAACACCGGGCTGAGGGAATGAGCCACCGGTCGGCCGATCACGGCAAGGGCCGTCCCGTCGGATGGCCAATGGCCAACGCAAAGGGGCCAGTACTCCAAGTCGGCAAGGGTGTAGATAGGCTCGAGGGCGACGCTCATGGGGCGGCGGAAGCAAAGCCCAGTTCATCCCGGAGAACGAGCCCGATTTTACGACGAGGCGTGCCGCTCGTGGGTGGATTCAAACTCGGCGACGAACCCGGCAAAAAGGCGCGCAGGTTCCGGATGACTGGCCGCCGTATAGTGATTGACCAGATTGCGGCAGCACCGGCAGAGCACCTCGCGCACGGGCGTGGGCGCCAGATCGATGATCGAGGCATGGAGGTTGCTCTCCTTGAGCAGGTCAAAAACCTCGCTGGCGGCCAGGAAGAAACCGGCGTTAAACGGGTCGATAAAAAAAGGGACGGTCTCTTCGTAGCAGCCGACCATGAAGTGACCGGGCAGGCCGACCGGCTCAAGTTGCAAACCTATGCGCTCGGCAACGAGCAGATAAACGATGGAAAGAGAGATCGGGATTCCCTTTCGCCGGATGAGCACCTGGTCCAGGAAACTGTTGAGCGGGTCGGCGTAATGTTCGGCGTTGCCCCGCAGGCCGTGTTCGTGGAAAAGGACCCGGTTGAGTACGCGGCATTTTTCGCGCGCGGTTGCCGGCTCCACAATGAGTTCACGGCAGCGCGCCGCCAGCGTTTCAAGCTGCGAGCAACACGCCCCGACATCGACAGCGGGATTCACCGTGCGGCTCAGGAGGATAGCGCCGGTTTCCAACTCGTAGTTGAGCGAGCGGATAAAATGGCGGAATTCACTGACGGGGTCGGAAAAGTTAAGCTCTCGCAAATACCAAGAGGCATGCCACGCCAGCTGGCGGTTGGAATGGCGGGCTAGGCCTTGCAGGAAGCTCACGCTTTCCCGGCTGTTTTGGGCGAATTGGGTCAGCAGTGCCTGCCGCACGGCCGGAGAGGTGTCATCCAGCAGGGCCTCCAGGGCTCTTTGCTGAGATTCCGCAAATTTCTGCGCTTCCACGGAGAACACCCAAGTTGGTTCGGGCGGCAGCGCAACGCGGAAAGTTTTCCCCCAAAGAAAATCTTTCTGGAACTATTGCGACGACCCGCGTGCCCCATAAAGCGCAGTGCCGATCCGCACCAAGGTGCTGCCCTCGGCCACGGCCGCGGCGAGATCACCGCTCATACCCATGGACAATTCCCGCAGCGGCACCCCGAGCCGGGAGGCTAGATCATCGCGGATAACCCGGAGGTTGGCGAAGGTGCGGTGGGCCACGGCAGGATCATCCGCTAATGGGGCGATGGTCATCAGGCCGTCTACTTGCAAGTGCGGCTTTGTGAGTGCGACTTCAAGCAGCCGGGTGGCCTCGGACCGCTCTGCGCCGAACTTGGCCGGGTCGTCTCCGGCATTGATTTGCAGGAGCACCGGTAGTACTTTACCGAGTTCACCAGCTGCTCGGTCGAGCGCAGTGAGTAATTTTTCGCTATCGACGCTCTGGATGCGGTCGAAATGGGCGGCAGCCAGCTTGGCTTTGTTAGTTTGGAGATGTCCGATCAGTTCCCAGCGCACTGAGGCACTGGTCTGACTGTGTTTCGCAACTGCTTCCTGGACACGGTTTTCCCCCACTGCAGTCAGTCCATAACGAGCAGCATATTCGACCGCAGCGGGTGGATGGGTTTTCGTCACCGGCAGCAATCGTACTTCCTTGGGATCACGGTTTACAGCCTGGCAAAATCCAGCTATCTGCCGGAGCAGTGCATCAGCTCGCTGGCTAAAGGTATCATAGTCAATAAGCATCTCTGATTGGCGTTTTTTGGATGGCGTGATGATAAGTGATGTTTATGTTGGACCCAACTATTAACGCAGCATGCAAATCGAAAACTTCAAGATTTTTGCCGATTTGGTCGAAACCAAGAGTTTCTCCAAGGCGGCGAAGTTAAACGGGATCACCCAATCGGCGGTCAGCCAGCAGGCCCGCTCAATGGAGCGAAACTTCAAGACACTGATGATCGATCGCAGTCAGAAACAGTTTAACCTCACGCGTGAGGGCCAGCGCATCTATGATGCGGCCAAGGAAATTCTGCACGGATACGAAAAATTGCAGAGTGAGTTGCAGGAGATGAAGAAAGTCATCAGCGGCACGATCCGCATCTCCACGATCTACTCCATTGGTCTCCATGAGCTGCCGCCGTATCTGAAGAAATTCCTTCACGATTACCCCTCGGTCAATGTTCGAATTGAATACCGCCGGTCCAATCTGGTCTATGAAGACATTCTGCACAACTCCGTGGATTTCGGCCTCGTTGCCTTCCCGCAGCGCATCCGGCAGATTGAAATGATTCCTTTCCGCAACGACCGACTCGTCCTCATTGCGCATCCCAACCACCCCTTGGCGAAAGGGGGGGACGTGGACATCAAGACCCTCGCCGCTCACAAATTCATCGGATTCGACCCCGATATCCCAACACGCAAGGCGGTCGACCAGATTTTCCGCGATTACAAACTCGAGATCACGCCCGTTATGGAATTCGATAACATCGAAACGGTCAAACGCGCGGTCGAGATCGACCACGGTATTGCCATCGTGCCGCAGGCCACGGTCACGCAGGAAGTCCGGCAAGGCACGCTCGTTACCATTCTGTTCAAGGGCAAGGAATTCACCCGCCCGCTCGCCATTCTCCACCGCAAGGGCCGGGTTCTCACTCCGGCGATGAAGAAATTCATCGAAACGCTAAACGCCGAGCCCGTGGAAGTCTGATTGCGCCGGCAGAGCCCCGACGCCCTTTTTCGGGAACAAGACCGGGCTTGGCGTCTCCCACTGGACAAACAAAATCATGACCGGATTTCGTCTAATCACAGTGCTGGGCGCGGCGGCGGGTTTGATCGGAAGTGCGACCCTCTTCCTGGGCAGTCCGCTTTACGCCCAGGACACGGCCCCAGTTGCCCAAATGGCCCCGGCTTGGAAACTCAAGGATCTTGACGGTCACGACGTCAGCTCAGACCAGTTCAAGGGCAAAGTAGTAGTGGTTGATTTCTGGGCCACTTGGTGCGGGCCGTGTGTGGGCGAAATTCCCGGCTATATTGAACTCCAAAAAAAATACGGCCCGGACGGCTTGGTCATTGTTGGTATTGCCTATCGGGACTTCAAGGGTCCGGCCCATGTGAAGAAATTCGCCGAGGAGAAAGGGATGAATTACCTCCTCGTGATAGGTGACGAAAACGTGGCCGACGCTTTCGGTGGCATTGAAGGCATACCGAGCACTTTTCTGATCAATCGCCAGGGACTTATTGTGCATCACAAGATGGGGGCCATGCCTCACGACGAGTATGAGAAACTCGTGAAGCAGGCACTAAACTGAGCATGGTTCCCCTGCTTTTAGTAAAGCCATTGGCTTGATGCCGGTTTAGCCGTCCGGGTGCCAGCGCGCGCGGGGCAGGCCACTTTGCCGCGAAGGCGACAGAACGGCATTGCTCCGGCCGGAATACTGACTGTCCGGCTTTGTACGCTGACTGTCAGACTTCGATAGGCCGTGCTGCCTTCCTTATTCGCAATCACACCATGCGCAGTCTTGCCCCACGCCCCCCGCGTTCGTCTCCACACCGAGCGCAAAACCCAACGACCCTAGGAAATGAACACCACGACTCATATCCGCATGTTTGCATCCCGACCCGCTGGCCGTGGATTTTCGCCCCTGTCTATAGCGGTTGCTCTGTTGTCACTTGCCTCAAACAGCTTGGCCCAGACCGCCGCTCCCGCCACCAAAGAGACGACTAAGGAGGTGGTCGAACTGCCCGCCTTCACCATTACCGAACAGCAAGCCAACCCCTATGTATCGAAGCAGGCACTCTCCGGCACGCGTATCGCGATGGACATTCAGGACATTCCGCAAACAGTCTCTGTCGTCACGAGCGATTTCATCAAGGATACGATGAGCCAGCGCTTGCTGGATGCCGCCAAATATGTGACCCCGGTGGTCGAGTCCACCCTGCCGATCGGCGGCGACCGCTACACCATTCGCGGTTTCCAAGTCTCCCACGAGTTCATCGATGGCATGGTGATCTCCGGCGAGGATGGTTACAGCATGTCGCTTGCTCCCTATAACATTGACCGCATCGAGATCATCAAGGGGCCGAATGCCATCCTCGTGCCCGGTGGCGCGCCCGGCGGCCAGTTCAATCCCATCACCAAGTCGCCGATCATGAAGGACCAGTCCTCGGCGACCTTGGAACTGGCCCAATACATCGGCGATGCGGTCAGCACCGACATCAACCGCATCGTTTCGCAGGACAAGGGTATTGCGATGCGAATGATCGCCGCCTACTGGGACAGCAAGGGCTACCAGAAGAACTATTTCCGCAAGGGCTGGGAATTCGCGCCTTCGGTCAGCTGGCAGCTCTCTCCCACCACCAAGTTTGTCGCCCGGGCCGAGTTCGTCCACAACCTCGAGTCCGTCGGTTTGGGCCAGCCGATTGATCCCAGTGTCGGCAGCGACGGCTATGCCGTTCTCGCCCGCGGTCTGCCGCGGAACTGGTCCTTCGGCAATGATCAGGACCACCGCGATCGCGATACCGCCCGCCTGACCTTGGAACTCCTGTCGACCCTGAGCGACCACATCACATCACGTCTCATGGTTTCAGGTGATCACATCCTCCGCGAGGATCAGGGCGGCAGCAGTGCCGCGATTTTCTGGCCGAACAGCGCCGGCGTGCTCACCGCCTTCAATCCCACGCGCAATCCCTACACAGGCAAGTATGAGCCTGGGGTCACTTGGACAGTGGACAATTCGGGCCCCACGGCCATCGCCACCTCGACCGTCACGCCGATTCCCGACCCCAGCACTTGGGTGTTCCGGCGCATCAACGGCAGCGACCACCTCTACTACAACGAAGCGCATTTACGTAATGACTACGCGGCCAAATTTAATACCGATCTGGTTGATTCGACCACGATCGCCGGGCTTGCCGCCAATTTCTCCAAGACGAAATGGAAGAGCTGGGCCGGTGCCTCCCAGGGACCGGACGTGTCGGACACCCCCGCCGGGCTCGCTGCGATTGCATACACGCCATATGTGTTTACGACTCTCGTCCAGAACAAGATCGCCAAGCTGGAGGAAATGCAGTTTTATACCTACGAAACCGCAGGTTTCTTCCAAGACCGGCTCTTGTTCACCGGGGGCGTGTCGCGGTATTTCGGCTCCCTCACCCGGACGGACAATTCGGGGGTGGCGGCCATCGGCGACCGGACACTCGACATCTCAAGCACTGCTTCCAGCTATGGTGTAGTTGTGCGGCCCATCAAGCCGATCTCTGTTTACTTCAGCCACAACACTTCTGGCGCTACCATGCCGGGCTCGTTGCAAGCGGGCAACCCGAACCTTTCATCGACCGCGCTCCCGCCTTATAAACCGTCCGACGGCTCCCAGGATGAGTTTGGCGTGAAGGGCTCCTTCTTAAAGGACACGCTTACTTTCTCAGTGGCCCATTTCGATATCAAGCAGACCAATTATGCAGTGCCTAACAGCGAGTATTACGTTCTGGTGGCCCAAGGCAATCAGGCGGCGGCAAACTTGCTCCCGACCAGTACCTTCCTCGACGTCAACTCCAAAGGCTGGGAAGCAGAGGGCAGCTACGCATTGAGTAAGAACCTCACCATTATCGGCAACCTCTCGTCCTACACCTACCGTCAGCCTACGGGAGTCCGCATTCGCGCAGTGCCCGACAGGATCTGGGCAGCCTTTGCCGACTACCGCTTCACTGAGGGTGCGCTCAATGGCTTCGGGGTGAGCCTCGGAGTTGATTCCAAATCCGACATGGTGGGTGAGAGCGTGACCGCCCTCACCACTACCAAGCCACTGGCCGGCGTCACGGCGACATATCCCGGCGTTGCTCCAGGCTTCGTGCCGCAGCAAGCGAGCTACAAATACGATGGCCGCACGCTCGTCAACCTGGGCTTCTCTTACCGCGCCAAGATCTGGACCGCCGGGGTCAAAATCGACAACCTCTTCAACAAGGACTACATTTCTGTCGGTGGCAGCCGCACGGCGATCGCGGTGGGTAATCCGCGCGAAGTTCGGGCCACGTTCACCTACAATTTCTAAGCTTGGAAATGTATTGCCTCAGCCGGCCCAGCCAACTGGCCGTTTTTTGTGCGCTCAGACAAGAAACGGGCACGTCCCAGTGCTTGTGAACCGACTAACAGGCCTGTTTGCATTTGATTGCCGAGCGGGTCTTCTCGAATCAGGCAGCCAGACGATCGGACTGTGGAATCTCTTCGCGCGTGCTCTTTCCTTCCGGAGGGACCGGTGGTTCGGGCGAAGGATGCACGGGTGATCCCACCGGCTCGGGGTCGGTGGCCACGAGGAGGGACATCAGTGAGAGGACTAAAACTGCTGTGATCATTGCTTGGTGTTCTGGTAGTTCGGCCCATGGTCAGAGGGCTGAAGAAGTAAGTTGTTCCTGTCTGTTTCCATTACGCATCGAAATGCGATGAAGTTGCAGGAAACATCCAGTGCCGATGACAGGGTCAGTATCTTCGGACGCTGCATAATAAGATGTATTCATGGCGCCAGTGCAAGTCACTGACACAAAAATCAGGCATTAAGACTTAAGCGCGTCCGCAGCATTAGAAACGTCACAAGTGGTTAACCAGAACAACTTATCCATGTCGAGTTGCGCTCCTCAAGGAGTGTGGCTCCCAGCGCAGAATGATTTTGCGCAAATGCCGCGACTGAAGGGCCTTTTATCTCACCAACTGCTGGCGAAGGCTGGATTCACTTTTTCCCGGAGAAAAATGCGTCAATCAGCATCAACGAATTCACGTGGCACTGGTGATTGAGGATCAGAAATGTTTAAAGCCGGTGCCGTTAAGGTTACCGTGGAAAACTGAATCAAACGACGAAGGGCTCCCTCGCAATCATTGTCCGGGCATATCCCCTGGGTCAGTTCTTTCATTCGATGCAAAGTGGCAAGCGTGTGATGGAGTGCCCCAACAACAAAACTCAACCGCCACATAAAATCATCCGGAGGAAGGTTGAGTACCTGCCGCCTCAGGGCGTGGGCAAAAGCGGGAGTAATCGGCTGCAACTCCCTGACCAACGTTTGATTAGTGATAATGTGTGGCGCCACCATACTTCGGCCGACGATAAGTCCGATATGATGTCCCCCGTTGATTTTGTCTTGGTTGAGTTCAAAAAACGGTCGGAACAATATATCCAGGATGACGGCGAGAGGGACCGGCTTGTCGCCTGCCACCTGTTCGGCCTCATGCAGTTTATTCAACCTGGCTTGATTAATCGGGTGGATGTGTCGCGCAACAACCGCGTGGTAGAGTGATTTCTTATCACCAAAATAATAATTTACGGCCGCCAAATTGACCCCGGCCTTTTTGGTCAATTGCCGAAGAGATACCCCACTATATTCTTGATTGGAGAACAACTCTGTCGCAACCGACAGAATCCTGCTTAATGTTTCATTGTTATGCCTTTCCAATATTAAACGAACGTATGATTTAATTTTCAAAATGTCAAATCCTCTGCCTTGGCAGCTTTCTCGCACTTTCGTCCCTCATTTCCTGCGTGCATTTTGGATTGCAGGATGCCCAGATTATTAGCGGGCCCCCAATCCTACCTAGGTCCTTTTATTTTGACCCATACTGGGGTGCACGGAGACTGAGGGGCTGTGAGTTCCTTTGCTACTCCACCTGAGAAGCCGCCCATTGTACCCGAGACAGTATTGGGCGACAAACCGCAATTGATTTACGCGAAGTTTGAGACTGAGCTGAAGGTGCGCCCTGATGATATCGACATGTATCAGCACGTCCACAGCAGCCGGTACATGGACTACGTGCTTGCCGCCCGTTTCGACCAGATGGAGCGCTGCTACAAAATGTCCATGGGCGAATTTGAGAAGTTAGGTTACGGATGGTTCATGGCGGCCACCCAAATGAATTTCAAACGTCCATTGGGCTTGGGTGACAGCTTTGTTGTGCGGACCTGGATTGAAAAATTTACGCTGATCGGCCTGCGGGTTCAGTTTGAAATCGAACGTCGATCCGACGATAAACGCTGCTGCGACGGGTGGTTCGACTATGTGATGGTCTCAATTGAAACCGCGCGAGCGGTTCGGATTCCGGCGGAAATTCGCGCCAAATATGCCATTTAACCTTCGCCGGATACGCCATGAGGTGAATCATTAAGCGGGGAAGGTTGGATTTGGCGCCGAAAGAATTGCCTTGCCTTCAGTTCACGACTGGCTGTTTTTACATATCTCGTTAGAAACAGCGTTTTGATGACAGGATCTGGTGAGTCGTAGGCTGAGCGTTTGGCTTAAGTGATGATTTCGAAACCCATAGTGGGAACGGACTGGCAGATAGCGAAGGATCTACGAATTATCACATGAGTAATTCCAAACTATACGTTGGAAATCTATCGTTCAACACCACGGAGGGCGAACTGCGCTCCCATTTCGAGCAGTTCGGCTCGGTCACCGACACCTACGTCGCCATGGACAAGATGACCGGCCGCCCCCGCGGTTTCGCGTTCGTCACCATGGGCACGGCCGATGAGGCCAAACTCGCAACCGAGAAGATGAACGGCACCGATCTCGGTGGCCGCGCCCTCACGGTCAATGAAGCCCGTCCCAAGGAAGAACGCCCGGGTGGCGGCTTCGGCGGTGGCGGTCGCGGCGGCTTCGGCGGTGAACGCCGTGGTTTCGGCGGCGGCGGTGGCGGTCGCGGTGGTCGCGGCGGCTACGGTGGTGGCGGCGGCGGTGGCGGCGGTCGCTACTAATTTCACGCTCGCCTCGGCGAACTGAATTTGAATCCAGGCGGAGCCTTCATTGGCTCCGCCTTTTTCTTTTGCGGTTGTCTTCGACGTGAATCCAGCATCGAGCCCCATGATTAATTCTGTCGCCGAGGTGAAGAGGCATCTGCTGCGCCTGCAGGCCTGTGCGCTCTGTCCACAGATGCAGCGACCGGTGGTCATCGGCCGGCCGGTGGCGAGCCGGATCATGCTGGTGGGGCAGGCCCCCGGCGATAAAGAGCCGAAACTGGGCCGGCCCTTTGCTTGGACCGCTGGGAAAACCCTCTTCAAATGGTTTAATGGTGCGCTTGGCTGGAGCGAGGATGAGACCCGCGACCGGATCTATTTTGCGGCGGTCTGCCGCTGTTTTCCGGGCAAGAAGGAAGGTAGTGGTGATCGGGTGCCCGATGAGGAGGAGATCGCGAACTGTTCGCAATGGCTGGCGGCCGAATTTGCCCTGCTCCGTCCGCAGTTGGTTTTGCCCGTGGGCAAACTCGCCATCACTCAATTCCTTCCGTCGGCCCCGCTCAGCGACATCATCGGCCGGAGCTTCAGGATTGAATACCACGGCCATGCGACGGATTGCATCCCGCTGCCCCATCCGTCTGGAGCCTCACCGTGGCACCGGATGGAACCGGGCCGGACGCTTCTCGCACAAGCCATGCGGCAGGTGGCTGCTCATCCGGCTATCAAGCGGGTGTAATTCTTCGCAAATATATTTGCCTCGCCGGTTCCGGCGCGCTGCCTTGGCGCTGACCTATGACCAAGTATTGTTGGCTGATCGCCATTGCCGTTTCATCATTCACCGGCCTTGCCGCCTCCGCTGCGGCGCGGGCGGTTCCAGGGTCGTATGTCGGGGCCATCGTCACCGATGCCACAAGCGGGCAGATCATCTTCGAGGAACACGCGGATATATCCAACCCGCCGGCGAGCATGACCAAGCTCATGACCTTTGCCGTCCTGTCTGACAAACTCGCGGCCGGAGCGCTGACGCTCCAATCCCCGGTGAAGATCACGGAGGAGGATGCCAGGATGGGCGGCACTCAGGTTTACCTTGATCCGCGTGAAACCTTTTCCGTCGAAGAATTGATCTACGCCATGATGATCCAGTCCGCCAACGATGCGGCGCACGCCCTTGCCCGCTTCACCGGTGGTTCCGTGGAGGCATTTGTAGAGCTCATGAATGCCAAGGCCCGGGAGCTGGGCATGGTGCATACAACCTTTCGCACGCCGCATGGTTTGCCGCCCGCCGACCGTCGCAAAGCGGATGGTGATCTTACCACCCCGCACGACTATGCACTCCTGTGCCGGCACCTGCTCCTAAACACCGATGTGCTGAAATATACAGCGGTCCGCTTCCGCGACTTCGGCCCGGCCCGCAAGCAGGGTCCGCAGCACATGAAGAACCACAACAATCTGCTCGGCAAGGTGGCGGGCGTCGACGGACTCAAGACCGGTTATACCGAGGGTGCGGGCTATTGTCTTAGCGCCACAGCTGAACGCAACGGCCGGCGGGTGATTGTTGTGATCATGGGAGCGCTTGGTCCGAACGGCCAGAAGGATCTGGGCAAGTTCCGCGACCTCAAGGCCGTGGAGCTGATTGAACGCGGCTTCGCCGCGTTACCCACGGCTTTGCCGGCGGGGAAGACTGGCGCGGCGGTGGCCGGCACTCCGGCAAAGGCTGCCGAGATGCCCGTCGTGAAAACCGAAAAGTCCACGGCGCCCACGCCCGAACAATCCTCGACGGCCACAGAGCCAGTGCTTACGTTCCGCGTCATCCCACCCGAAAAGAAACCATGAACACCTTTCCAGTCAGCCGCTTTGTATATCTCTCGCTTGCCCTGCTGGCCTTGGGGGCTGCGCCGCTGCAGGCTCAGCGGGAAAAGCTGCCGCCCGAGGATCGTGAGTACGTCGAGAAAAAATGGCCCGACGCCAAACGGACCTATACCGGTCTCCGTTATATTGTGTTGAAGAAGGGGGAAAAAGACAGCCCCAGCCCCGTTCCAGGCATGATGATTTCCGTGCTCTTCAAAGGCATGCTGCTGAATGGCACCGTGTTTGATGAATCCCCCGATGCCCGGCATACGTTCAAAATCCGACTCGGGCGTGGCGACCTGATCGATGGCTGGGAGGAGGCCTTGCAAAAAATGCACAAAGGCGAGAAGTGGCTGCTGATTGTCCCACCCGAAATGGCTTACGGCGCACGGGGCAAGCCGCCGGTCATTCCCCGCCAAGCCACGTTGGTTTTCGAACTGGAGCTGGTCGATTTCGGGAAGGATCCCTAGGCGGGGGCAGGAGGTGTTCCGTCGTCAATCATGATTGGGCCGGAACAAGGTCCGCGCCCGGCGCTCATGTGGCTCCGGCTGCCCGGAGCAAGACATGGCGTTGGGACCAGAAGCCATCGGCGCTGTAAATCACGAGCCCGCACCAGATGAGCGCAAAGGACTGGAATCGTGCCGAGTCGAAGGGCTCGTGATAGACGAGCAGCCCGATGAGAAACTGCACGGTCGGCGCACTATATTGCAAAAGCCCAAGGGTGGTCATGCGAATGCGTTTGGCCCCATAGGCAAAAAGCAGGAGAGGAATGGCGGTCACCACGCCGACGCTGAGCACGAAAACATGTAGCAGTGGACTGGCGTGACCCAAGGCCCCCTCGCCAGTATGAGCGCGCCAGAGCAGCAGCGCGATGGCGAAGGGGAAAAGCAAAATCGTCTCGACCGTCAGGCCTGCGAGCGAGCCAAGATGGGATTTCTTGCGGAGGATGCCATAGCAGGCCCAGGTGCCGGCCAGGCTCAAGGCAATCCAGGGCACATGGCCGACACCCACCAGCAGCAGGCCGACGCCCAGGGAGGCGAAGCCAATCGCCACCCATTGCAGAGAACGCAGCCGTTCCTGGAAGGCGAAGTAGCCAAAGGCGATGTTGCAGAGCGGCGCGAGAAAGTAACCAAGGCTTGTTTCAATGATGTGGCCGGAATTCACCGCCCAGACGTAGACGGTCCAGTTGGCGGTCAGGAAGAGACTGCTGACGAGACTGAGGAAAAAAGAGCGCGGGCTGGCAAAAGCCGGACGCAGCTCGGCGAAAGACTTCTGCCACGCCATCAGCCCGAGCAAAAAGAGCAGTGACCACGTAATACGATGGGCAATGAGCTCATACGGCGAGACCGTATGCATCTGTTTCCAGTAAATGGGCACAATGCCCCAGAACAGAAATCCGCCCGCGGCGGCAAAGGCGCCGCGTCGGTTGGCGTGGATTGGAGTATCAGAGGACAGGCCGCACAGGCTGGGTTGGGTCGGGGCTGGCGTCAACCGGCCGGCGTGTCAGCCGGAGCGAAAACCGCCCGATACAGGGCCGTTAAAAGGAATGACGCAACGCCTGCAATCCGTTGGCGGATCCTACCGGCGTCTAGCGGTGCACCGGCTGTGGCCGGCCGGTCTTGTCGATGGCGACATAAGTAAATACGCCCTCGGTCACGCGCAGCAATTTGCCCTCGGCCTCACGCTGCACCCACGCTTCGACGTCAATCTTCATCGATGTCCGGCCAACCTTGAGGAGCGAGGCATAACAGTTGACGATGTCCCCGACGTTGACGGGATTCAGGAATGACATGCCATCTACCGCGACAGTCGTCACGCGGCTGCGGGAGAGATTGCGCGCATAGATGGCGGCTCCAAGATCCATCTGGGACATGAGCCAGCCGCCGAAGATGTCGCCACTGGGGTTGGTATCGGCCGGCATGGCAATGGTCCGGATGACGAGTTCACCGTGCGGCTCGATGGGTGGCTGGGCGGTAGCACTCATGACATGGAATCTATTCCAAGGGACTGCAGGCTGGCAAGCATGGCATCATTGCCTTGGTACAAGCGGGTATTGCGTAGGGAAGCGGATGTTGCCGCGCCGACTTTGGCGTTGTTTTCAAGGGGGTTTGACGGGATAGTCACGGGGAAATGGCACCGACAGCCCATGCCGAATTCCGGCGTTTGTTCAATGAAATCGGCCCGGTCGACTATGTGGGCATTGAAGAACGTGCGGCCAAGTACACCACCCGCAGCATCAAAAAGGGTTCGAAGCTTTTTGGCCTGAAACTGGCCGTCTCCATGGTCGACCTCACCACCCTGGAGGGCAAGGATACGCCCGGCAAAGTCGAGTCGCTCTGCCGGAAGGCCATGAGCCCGCATAACGATCCCGCGATCCCGACGGTGGCGGCCGTATGTGTCTATCCTTCCATGGTGAAGCACGCCCGCCGTGCCCTGGGAGAGGACACGCCGATCCGCATTGCCTCGGTCGCCACGGCGTTCCCGTCCGGCCAGACCCCGCTCAGGACGCGCTTGGCCGAGGTAAGATCTGCGGTGGCGGACGGAGCCGACGAGATCGACATGGTGATCAATCGCGGCGCGTTTCTTGCGGGCGAATTCCAGGTTGTGCAGGACGAAATCACCGCGGTGCGCGACGCCTGCGGGGAGTCCACCCTCAAGGTCATTCTTGAAGTCAGTGAACTCGAAACCTACGACAACATCCGGGCGGCCTCCTTTGTGGCCATGCGGGTGCTGCGGCCGGGTGACTTCATTAAAACCAGCACTGGCAAGACCTCGCTCAACGCCACCTTGGGCAACAACCAGGTCATGCTTGAAGCCATCCGCGATTTCTACCTCGACACCGGGACTTCGATCGCGATGAAACCTGCCGGCGGCATCCGGACGGCCAAACAGGCGCTTCAGTTCCTTGTCGCCGTGAAAGAGACGCTGGGCGACGAGTGGCTGAACAACACCCGCTACCGTTTCGGCGCCTCGTCGCTGTTGAACGACCTGCTCCGCCAGATCGAGAAGGAGAGGACCGGCGCCTATCAGGCGCCGTATTATTTTAGCGAAGCCACCGAGTCCTACTGATCTTTTCCATGTCCACTTTGATCAGGAAAAAAATATCACGGCCGGCTCCCGAGCTCATCTTCGGCGACCTCTGGGAATACGATCCCGCGCCCGAGACGGCGGACCCGAAATTGCGGCCGCGTTACGACCTCTTCATTGGCGGAAAATTCATCACGCCATCCTCAGGCAGGTATTTCGATTCCATCAACCCGGCGAATGAGCAAAAACTCGCCGAGATTGCCCAGGCGAACGTTGCCGACGTCGATGCTGCCTACCAGGCTGCGCAGAAAGCCCACGACAACGTTTGGGGCAAAATGCCCGGCAAGGAGCGCGCCAAATTTGTCTACCGCATCGCCCGGCTGCTGCAGGACCGGGCCCGCGAGTTCGCCGTGGCCGAGACGATGGATGGCGGCAAGCCCATCAAGGAGTCGCGCGACTTCGACGTGCCGATGGCCGCCGCGCATTTTTTCTATCATGCCGGCTGGGCCGACAAACTCGAATATGTGGCGCCCGGCCGCAAGGTCGCGCCACTCGGTGTCGTGGGCCAGGTCATCCCGTGGAATTTTCCACTGCTGATGCTGGCTTGGAAGCTCGCGCCGGCGCTGGCGATGGGTAACTGCATTGTGATAAAACCAGCGGAGACGACCAGCATCACGGCACTCAAGCTGGCCGGGATTCTTCAGGATGCCGGACTGCCGCCGGGCGTGGTCAACATCGTCACCGGTTTCGGCGACACCGGAGCGGCGGTCATGACACATCCGATTGCCGCCAAGGTCGCGTTCACCGGCTCAACCGAGGTCGGCAAGATCATCATGCGCTCGCTCGCCGGCACCGACAAGAAGATGACGATGGAACTGGGCGGCAAGGCGGCCAACATCGTGTTCGATGATGCGCCGCTCGAACAGGCGGTTGAAGGCATCGTCAATGGCATTTTCTTTAACCAGGGCCATGTTTGCTGCGCCGGCTCGCGCCTGCTCGTGCAGGAGACCGTCGCGGGTGACGTGCTCCGGAGATTGAAGAACCGCATCAAGGTTCTACGCGTCGGCGATCCGCTCGACAAGAACACCGACATCGGCGCCATCAATTCGCAGGAGCAGCTCGCCACGATCGAGAGACTGGTTGCCTCCGGAGTGAAAGAGGGCGCAACGATGTTCCAGCACGCGTGCAAGCTGCCCGCGAAGGGCTACTATCACCGCCCGACGGTTTTCTCGGATGTCTCAATGAGCCATCGCATCGCCCGCGAGGAAATCTTCGGCCCCGTGCTCAGCGTGCTCACCTTCCGCACCGTCGACGAGGCGATCGAGAAGGCCAACAACACCGCCTATGGTCTCAGTGCCGGGGTATGGACCGACAAGGGCTCGCGCATCCTGAAGATGTCAACCGAGCTCAAGGCGGGCGTCGTCTGGGCCAACACCTACAACAAGTTCGACCCCACATCGCCCTTTGGTGGCTACAAGGAAAGCGGTTTCGGCCGCGAGGGCGGCCGCCAGGGCCTGCTCGACTACTGCAAACTCATCTAAGACCCGCCCGTTTTACCCCATGGCTGACTCCAAGTTCATCACCACCCCGCTCAAGACGGACAAGATGCCCCCGGGCATTCCCTACATCATCGGCAACGAGGCCGCCGAGCGTTTCAACTTCTACGGGATGCGCGCCATCCTCGTCGTGTTCATGACGCAATACCTCCGCGACCGCTCCGGGGCGCTTGCACCCATGAACGAAAACCAGGCAAACGAGTGGTATCACTGGTTCCTTGCGTCCAACTATTTTTTCCCGGCCTTCGGGGCCGTCATCGCCGACGCTTTCTGGGGAAAATATCGCACGATCTTCTGGCTGTCGCTGGTCTATTGCGCCGGCAGCGTCGCGCTAGCGATAGATGGCACGCGCCTCGGGCTCTTTCTCGGCCTGAGCCTCATCGCGCTTGGTTCGGGCGGCATCAAGCCCTGCGTGTCCTCCAACGTAGGCGACCAGTTTGGCCCGGACAACAAGCACCTGATTTCGCGCGCGTTCGGTTGGTTCTACTTTTCAGTGAACTTCGGCTCGTTCTTTTCGATCCTGCTCATTCCGTGGCTGCTGCAAAGATTTGGGCCGGCGCCCGCGTTTGGCGTGCCCGCAGTGCTGATGCTTCTCGCCACTGTCATCTTTTGGTCGGGCCGCTACAAGTTCGTGCACATCCCGCCTGGCGGGAAGACCTTTCTGCGGGATACCTTCAACCGTGAAGGGTTCGCCGCCCTCGGCCGGCTGGCGATCATCTTCGCCTTTGTCGCCATCTTCTGGTCGCTGTGGGACCAGAGCGGCGGCGAGTGGGTGCTGCAGGCGCAGAAAATGGACCTGCAATTCCTCGGCATCACCTGGCTGGCCTCCCAGATCCAGGCAGTGAACGCCATCATGATTCTGGCGTTCATCCCGCTGTTCCAATACCTCATCTATCCGGCGATCAATCGGGTGTTCCCGCTGACTCCGCTGCGCAAGATCGGCCTTGGTCTCATTGTAACTGGCTTTTCCTTCATGGTCAGCGCCTGGATCGAGACGCAGATCAACGCCGGATTGAAGCCCAGCATCGGCTGGCAGATGCCGGCCTACGCGCTGCTCTCGGCCGGCGAAGTCATGGTTTCGATCACGTCCCTTGAGTTCGCCTACACCCAGTCGCCGCGACACATGAAATCCATCGTCATGGCGCTTTACCTCTGGTCCATCACGGCCGGCAACGCCTTCACTGCGCTCGTGCACTGGTTCATTGCGAATCCGGACGGCTCCCTGAAACTGCAGGGTGCGTCGTATTACAATTTCTTCGCGGCACTCTCCATTGGCTGCGTGGCCGTGTGGGTGTTCGTGGCCCGGGCTTACAAGGAGAAGACCTACCTGCAGGGTGAAAATCCGGTCCCCTTGGCCGATGCCGCCTCTGAAACATGATCTGCCTGTTAACATGACCCGCTTGCCCATCACCAAGACACCCAAGGTCTATGTCGGCGGTGCGTTCATCCGCTCCGAGAGTGCGCGCACCTTTTCACTGAAGGACGCCGCGGGTAATTTCTTCGCCAACATCCCGCAGTGCACGCGCAAGGATCTGCGCAACGCAGTCGAGGCCGCGGCCAAGGCTGGTCCCGGCTGGGCCAAACGCACGCCCTACAACCGGGGGCAGATCATCTACCGGCTCGCCGAGATGCTGGAGGCGCGCAAGGCGGATATGGCCGACGCGCTTGCCGTCGGTGGTGCGACCAAATCGGCAGCGTCCAAGGAAATCACCGCGACTATCGACCGGCTCATCTATTACACCGGCTGGGCGGACAAATACGAGCAGGTGCTCGGCAACGTGAATCCTGTTGCCGCACCTTACTTCAACTTCACCGTGACGGAGCCAATGGGCATCGTCGGCCTGCTCGCGCCCGAGGAAGCGCCGTTGCTCGCACTCGTGTCGCTCATCGCTCCCGCCATCACCAGCGGCAACACCGTCGTGGCGCTTGCTTCCACGGCACAGCCGTATCCGGCCATCGTGTTCGGCGAAATGCTCGCGACGAGCGATCTGCCTGGCGGCGTGGTCAACCTGCTCACCGGTTTCCGCAAGGAGTTGGTGCCGACTTTCGCGACGCACTCGCACCTTCGCGCCATTGCGGGCGTTGCCAACGCAGAAGAGCGCAAGGCGATCAAGCTCGGCGCCGCCGACAGCGTGAAACGCGTCAAGTTCGCCAAGGCGGAAGAACCGGTCGACTGGTTCGCGGACAAGGCGCAAAGCCTATACGAACTCCGCGATTTTCTGGAGTTCAAAACCACCTGGCAACCGATCGGAGCTTGAACGATGCAGCCTGGTCCCGACGCGCAGCGCAACCGCACTCAGCTGCTGATCTGGTGGATCATCTGGGCGGGAATTCTTCTCGGCCTGGTGGCCATTTATTTAATGCTGGGTCGGGCGCCGGCAAAGGCACCGCCACCCGGGACGAATCCCCTGGCCGGGCTTAGCGGTCTCGTGCCGCTGTTCGTGAGCATCGTCATCCGCTGGCTGGTGCTGCCGCGCTACAATGAACTCAGGCGGGCTTTCCCCATGTTTATTGCCGGCCTCGCGCTGGCGGAAGGCTGCGGGATCATGGGTATCTTTCTCGGCGGCCCGTACCGTGACGACCTGTTCCTGCTCGGCGTGCTGGGCATTGCGCAATACATGCCATTCTTCGCCAAAGGCTACCAGGAGCCGAAGCCCGAAGGTTTCTTCCCAAACAATTAGGCGGCGGGCCTTGGCTCTGAGTTGCGGAGCGACTGACTGCGTTCAGGCATGATCGCGTTTCCTGAGGAAACGGGCGATCTCGCGGGCGATGGGCATGGCGGATGCGGCGCCAGGTTGCATGACCGATAACGCCGCGACGGCGCTGGCATAGTGCGCGGCCTCAAACATGTTGTGCTTGAATTTGACCAATCCGGCAGCAAATCCGCCGACGAACGCGTCGCCTGCCCCGGTCGTGTCCACCACCTCGACGTCATGTGCGTTGATGCGCGTGTAGACATCAGGCTGGGAGACAAAACAGCCTTGGGCGCCAAGGGTGACAATGACCACCGGCACCTCGAGGCAGCGGCAGAGCCGGTGCAGCGCGTCGGCCTTGAGCGCAGGGAGGGAGGCTTCGGTGAACCCGCTCGGAGAATTGAACGGTGCGGTGCGCAGCAGGGCGGCGCAGGCCGGCCACAGCTTCACCAAGGCGATGAATTCGGACTCGTTCGGAATAAGCACCTCGGTGTGCCGGAGGAGGGCGGGGTCAAACCCGGTGCGCATGGGCGCGGGGTTGAACACGGTGATCGCACCGTTGCGGCGGGCGGTGCGCAACACGGCGGCCACGGTGCCATAATCGGTCTCGCCCTGGCACACAACCACCTGAGCGGGCTCAAACAGCGCAGCCGGGATGTCGCGCGGGCGCAGGCCGAAATTGGCGCCGGGCGCCACGATGATCTGGTTCTGACCCGCGCCATTGACACACACCACGGCGGCGCCGGTGGTATATTTGGGTTTTTCGACGAAGTGGGCATGAACGCCGGCCGCGCGGGCAAATTTCCGGGCACTGACGCCGAAGACATCGGGCCCGACAGCACCGACAAAAAGGGTGGAAATCCCCGCGCGCGAAGCAGCGACCGCCTGGTTGAAACCCTTGCCTCCGGGGCCCGCGCGGAAATCGCCGACAACCGTTTCACCCGGCCGGGGAAAATTCCGGGCGTAGAACGCAAGATCCTGGCTGAAACTGCCGATGACGACGACCGAGTGCTTCACGACGTGGACAGATTGGAACAGGTCCGTGCGGGGTGGCGACTTTTTTCAAGAAAGCCCGTCTTTAAGAATTAGCGCAGGGCCACACCATCAGCCCGTTGATCCGGATCAACCAGGCTTCGGGACTGCTTCTTGATGTCGTTACCAGCAGGGAGAGCACAAATTCGGGCGGACTGGGGGGCATTACAAGGTGGTTAAAGCAATTCCTTGGGCCAAGGCAACCTCCCGCCGCGCCATTCATCATGCAGCAGGGCCGTTTGTCCTTTTCGCTCAGCCGGTGCACGTTTCCTGCCCTACTTTGGGTTCAATGTCAGCCGAACGAGCTTCCGTTTTTGCCTTGCTCCGCCCCGCGGCCGGGCTTGCCGGCGAGTCGGCCGGGATGTTTCATCGGACGATGACACTGAATCCCGCGCTCGAATCCGCAGCAAAGCTGCAGCGCGCGAAGGAGCGGATCTATGTACTTTGCCAGCTTAGCGGCTGGGGTGGCCTTATTGCCCTGCAACTGGTTTTCTACAACATCTCCGGCGGGCGTGCAGGCGGTCAGAAGACGGATCCTCTCTTTGATCAATCTGTGCTCTGCATGGTGTTGTTGATGGGTCTCCTTCTAACCCATATCAGTCGGCCCCTAGTGCGACGTTGGAATTGGAAACAACTGGGTTGGGCGGCCCTGCTGCCGCGTGTGGCGGGTGTATCATTTGTCATGTCAGTTTTTTGGACGGTGGCGGGCTATGGCTACATCTATCTCGTGCTGCAGTGCCCCTGGTCTTCAAAGTTTAGCCCGGTCTTTGTCCTTTCGGCCAGCATCGTCAATGGCACCCTGATGTTCATAGGCTGGTTTTGTGTGTATTTTGCGTACCACGCGTTTGAGCGGATGCAATATATGCAGGTCGAACAGTTGCGTCTCGCCGCCAGTGTGAAGGAAGCCGAGCTCCGTGCGCTGAAGTCGCAAGTGAACCCGCACTTCCTCTTCAACTCGCTCAACAGTCTCCGCGCTCTGATCGACGAAGACGCGCCCAAGGCCCGCGAGGCAGTGACCAGGCTGGCCAACATGCTGCGCTACTCTCTGCAATCGGGCCAGCTGGAGACCGTGCACTTCGAGGACGAGTTGCACATTGTCGAGGACTACCTCGCGCTTGAGCAGATCCGGCACGAAAACCGTCTGCAGGTCCGCTGGGATATCGCCGAAAACGTAGTGGACGGCGCCCTGCCTGTGCCGCCGATGCTGCTGCAGACCCTCGTCGAGAACGCCGTCAAATATGGGATCAGTACCCGGCGGGAAGGCGGCGAGTTACGTATTTCGGCGCGCATTGATGGCGCGGCACTCAACATCCGCGTGACCAATCCCGGCGAACTGGCTGCGCCCACCAGTGCTTCCGCCGCCAAAGCCGGTTCGTCCACCGGAGTCGGCCTGCGCAACGCGTCGGAGCGGCTCAAGCTGCTCTTTGGCGACCGCGCTTCGCTCAGGCTCCTGTCCGAGCCGGCCGGCTGCGTCACCGCCGATGTGCTCATTCCCCTCGCTTTCCCTTCGAAACCATGAATCCGCTGGGTGATCATCTTTCTCGTTTTGACTACATTGCCATCCCGCTGCACCGCGGCCCGACCGGGCATTGGCAGAACGATGGCGTACTCAATGGCGTCGAGGCCTCCCTTTACCTCCATACGGGCGCAGGACGCACCGTGCTCGATTTTGACCAGGCCCGGCGTCGCGGCTTGGTGTTGACAGAAGGCCCGCGCCCGGCCGGTGGTCTCGGCACCGAAGACATGATCGTCCACCAGACAACAGTCCGGCATTTCACTTTGTCGGGAATCGAGGAGACCCGCTTTGCGGTCGCGGTTGTCGATCTTTCACATGTCAACAAGGGGCTTCGCGCCAGTGGCGCCCAACCGATGGATGGCATAATTGGTGGTGATGTTCCTGAATCGCGCGAAGCCATCATCGATTACAAACACCGGCAGCTCTATCTTAAGGGCACGGGCAGTCGCCGGGCCGCCTGAATCCATGAAAGCCCTGCTCATCGATGACGAGCGCCTCGCGCGCAACGAACTCCGCCGGCTGCTGGCCGCGCACACCGATATCACGATCGCGGGCGAGGCGGTGGACGTGCCGGACGCTTTGGAAAAAATCAATGCGCTCAAGCCCGACTTGCTTTTCCTCGACGTGCAGATGCCCGGCGCTGACGGCTTCAGCCTGCTTGAACAACTCGAGCCGCCGCTGCCCGCCGTCATCTTCACCAC
>CAZBLQ010000047.1:0-25028 GCA_964492635.1 uncultured Oleiharenicola sp. | reverse complement strand
CCGCTCACCGCTCACTCCCAGACTCTTGCTGTCCGCCGCCAATTTTTGTCGCCTCGGACGGAAGGCGGCCCCTAGGCTCCGCTTGCCTAGCATGAGCGAGCCCACGAAAAACACCACTCCCGCCCAGCCTTCGGTCTCTGCGACGTCGGCCGACCTGGAAATCAAGGACGCCCGGATTATTTTCGAGCCCATCTGGGCTGACCTGGAGGCGCATTTCGGGCGCGAGCATCTGCGCCTGCCCAAGGAAATCATCCTCCTCGGCGGCGCGCCCGGCGCCGGCAAGGGCACCAACACCGCCTTTCTCGCGAAAACCCGCGGCCTCACCTGCGGGCCCATCGTCATGAGTTCCCTGCTCGACACCCCGGAGATGAAGAAGGTGAAGGATGCCGGCAACATGATCGGCGACCGCGAGGTGTTGGCCGTGCTCCTCCGCCGGTTGCTCCGGCCGGAATACCGCGACGGCGTCGTTCTCGACGGCTTCCCTCGCACCCATGTGCAGGTCGAGTGCCTCAAGATGCTGCATGAAAAGATGACCCAGCTCTGGCGCGAATTCTACGGCACGCCCCTCTCGATGCATTTCCGCCAGCCCGTCGTGCACATCGTGGTCCTCTTCGTCGACGAAAAGGAGAGCGTCGCCCGCCAGCTCAAGCGCGGGCGCGAGATCAAGGCCGCCAACGCGGAGGCCCGCCGCACCGGCCACGGCCAGTTGCAGGAGGAACGCGCGACCGACTTCGACGAGAAGCTGGCCCGCCGCCGCTACCGGGTGTTCAAGGAGCAGACCTGGGACGCGCTGCTCTCGCTCAAGGACATCTTCCACTACCACCTCATCAACGCCGAGGGCCCGCTGGCCGAGGTTGAGCACAACATCGTCGGGGAACTGGAATATCAAAGCTCGCTCGAACTCGACCCGAGCACCTTCAACCGGTTGCGGACCCTGCCGCTGGCCAGCGAGATTGTCGTCCACGCCCGGCAGGAGCTGGTCAAGCGGCTCGACAGCTACGAACTCAGCAATCCCGAACTTTTCCAGCGGGTCGTCACGCTCATCGAGAAAAAGATGATGCCCATCATCACGCGACACGCGCTCTCCGGTCACTCGAACATCAACAGCGAGGACCCGGCCCTCTCCGAGCCCGAGGCGCTGGCCATGCTCATCGATATTTTTTCGGAACGCGGCTACCATGCCGTGGTGGATGTGCACCGCATCGAGATACCCGAGTCGGTGGACCTAAAGACCGGCCAGATCCATTGCCGCGTGAAAAAAGTCTACCGCTGCATCATCCGTTTCAAGGGCTCGGAAATCCGGCGGAGGTGAGGTGGAGCAGAAATCAGCGGACAGAGGTCAGGTGACAGACAACGGACGGAGTACGGAGGGCCACGGACAACAGGCTGCTGACTACTGACTTTTAATCACTGTCCTCTGACAGCTATCGCCCGTGGTCACCGCTCAGCTCCTTGGCGCAACCGAACCCTTCACTTGCGTCCTGGCCTTAAACCCCCAACCTCAGACGACTCTCCCGGCCGATCCACTAACCCGCATCAGTTACCGCCTGGGGGCTGGTCATTGTGGCAAACTCGAATCCACCGACCGATAACACTGGCACGCCGTCCGCTGCCCCGGAACCGCGCCGGCTGGCAGTCATCATGTTCACCGACATGGTGGGCTACAGCGCACTCACCCAGCGGAACGAGTCCCTCGCCCTGCAACTGCTCGAGGAACACCGGCAGGTTGTCCGCCCGGTTCTGGCCCGGCACGGTGGTCGGGAGATCAAGACCATCGGCGATGCCTTCCTCGTGGAATTTTCCAGCGCGCTCGCCGCCGCCACCTGCGCCATCGAGCTGCAAACGGCCCTCCACACCCGCAACCTCGCGGCAACGGCGGATCAGCAGGTTCAGCTCCGGATCGGGTTGCACGCCGGCGACGTGGTTTACCGGGAAAATGATGTCTTCGGCGACGGCGTGAACATCGCAGCCCGCATCGAGCCGCTCGCGGAGGCGGGTGGCATTTGTGTCTCGGAGGATGTCGCCCGGCAGATCCAGAACAAACTCGACTGCCTTCTCGTGAAACTGGGCTCCGGCGAGCTGAAGAACATCGGCCTGCCGGTGGAAATCTACCGGATCCTCCTCCCCTGGCAGAAGCCGCGCTGGCCGCCGGCTGATCGGCTGGCTTTTTTTCTGCGCAAAAAATCGGCCCGCCGGATGGTCGCCGCGGGCGTTCTCGCCGGCGTTGTCCTCGCGGCTCTCCTGCTCTGGCATCGCGCGGCCCACGCCCCGGCCGGGCCCGTCAACCGCCTGGCGGTGCTGCCGCTGGTCAACATCGGCGGCGACAACCGCGATGAATATTTTGCCGACGGCATGACGGAAGAGCTGATCTCGTCGCTGTCCACGATTCGCGATCTCAACGTCATCGCCCGCACCTCCATCGCCCGGTTCAAGGGCGCCCAGCACGACATCGCCGAGATCGGCACGGCCCTGAACGTGGGCTCGATTCTCGAGGGCAGCGTGCGGCTGGCCGGCGAGGACGCCCGGGTCAACGTCAACCTCATCGAGGTCCGGAGCCAGAAAACCATCTGGTCCCAGGAATACACCCGCAAGATCAAGGACATCTTCGCCATCCAGTCGGCCATCGCCCAGAGCGTGACGGAGGCGCTCCAGGTCCAGCTCCTGTCCGGCGAACGCAGCCTGCTCGAGCGGCGGGGCACGGACAACAATGACGCCTACCGCCAGTATCTGCTGGGCCGGTCCCACCTCACGCGGCGGACCGGCGAAGAGGTTGTGAAAGCCATCGAGTGTTTCTCCCTCGCCATCGAACTGGACCCCGCGTTCGCCCTCGCCCATGCCGGGCTCGCCGAGAGTTACACACTCGCGGGCAATGCGGGCTACGGCACGCTGCCCCGCGAACAGGCCATCGAGCAGGCCCGGACCTCCGCCCGCAAGGCGGTCCTGCTCGACGACTCCCTCGCCGAGGCCCACGCGGCGCTTGGCTATGTGAAATTCCGGATCGACTGGGATTGGGCCGGAGCCGAGACCGAGTTCAAGCGGGCGCTGGAACTGAAGCCCGGCTATGCGGGGGCGCATGAGCGTTACGCTCTCTACCTGGCCATCCAGCATCGCTTCGCCGAGGCCATGGCCGAGATGCAACGGGCGCAGCAGCTCGACCCCCTGTCGGCCAGCGTGAGTACCGGCATCGGACGCATCCTGCACTTCGAGCGCAGGCTCGACGAAGCCATCCTCCAGTTTAAAAAGACCTTGGCGATCGACCCGCAGTATGCGGAGGCCTATTTCGGCATGGGCATGTCGTATCAGGTACAGCACAAATATGACGAAGCCATCGCCGCGCTGAAAACCGCCATCGCGCTTTCGGGCAGCCGGCCGGTGATGGTCGCCATGCTCGGCCTGAACCAGGCTCTCGCCGGACATCCGGACGAAGCGCGCCGAATCTACGAGGAGATGCTGCAGCTGTCCCGGACCACGCCCAGTTCGCCCTATTACCTCGGCGTCATCTCCATCGGGCTCGGGGATTCCGACCAGGTTTTTCACTATCTCGAGCAGGCCTATGAGGAGCGGGACGGCATTCTAATCTACCTGCCGGTTGATCCTGTCATGGAAACGATCTGGCCCGACCCGCGCTTCGCCGCCCTGGTGAAAAAAATGGGCCTCAAACAGTAACGCCGGCCGGAGCCAGAGGACGCCGAACGCAACCGGCTGGATTTCAATTGCTGGCTGGTGCAGTGGATGCCAGAAGACTCCCGCTAATCTACAGACTTCCAATCCCCCTCCCGCCCCTCGTCGAACAACGCCGGATCGTCGCCAAGGTGGACGAACTCATGGCCGTGCTCGACGCCCTCGCCGCCACGCTCACCACCGCCCGCACCACCGCGGGAAAGCTCCTCGCCGCCACCGTCGCCAAGCTTGCGGTGAGCCCCTCGACCTTGCTCGGGGCCTGAGCTTGTCGAATGGCCCGTCGAACCCGCTCCACGCGGTGTGAATTACAATACCGGTTGTCGTTTGACGCAGGGCCGGGATTGCCCGGGCACAGCCTTCATCCCAGTGGAGAATCCATTTTTTCTCCAGAACATGTCACCGATTAAGTGACATTGTCTGACTGGCCGGACCGGCCCGGCGAAACCGAATGGATCACGCGCTTTGGCGCATCGGTGATGCATCCGGAGCATGTCGTCATGGCTCGGGGAAAGATCTTGGAGGTGGACAACCCGGGGCAACCGGATCAACGTCCACCCGGCTTCTCAATCCATTCATTTAATGGTGGTGCGAGGCGAGGACTTCGCGCAACCCCGGTCAAATTACGCACTGCCACGACGGCATGAAACCCACCTTACTCCGCATTCTCTCCGGCATTGTGACGCTCATCTCCCTCCTGGGCGCGGCCCGCGGGCAGATCGTGGTGGCCAATTACGGCAGCAACTCGGTCGGCGTGTATGACGCCGCGACGGGCGCGTTGATCAATGCCTCGTTCATCACCGGATCGATTCTTCCGCTCGGCCTGGCGCAGGCCGGCTCGAGCCTCTTCGTGATCAACGGCAGCACCGACGCCATCGGCCTGTATGACGCGACGACCGGCGCGTTGATCAACGGCTCCCTTGTCACCGGTTTGAGCGGTGCGCGGGAAGTCGTCGTCGCCGGGTCGAACCTGTTCGTCACCAACGCGACCAGCAACACCATCGGCGAGTACACGACCTCCGGCGCAACCGTCAATGCGGCGCTCGTGTCGGGTTTGAACATCTCCATCGGCCTGGCGGTTTCGGGTTCAACCCTGTATGTCGCCAACTACAACAGCGGCACCATCGGCGCGTACGATGCCACGACGGGGGCCGTGATCAATGCTTCCCTGGTCACCGGTTTGTTCAGCCCGGCGGGGCTGGCCGTGACCGGTTCAACCCTGTATGTCGCCAACTTTGCGATCGGTTCCGTTGGCGAATACAATGCGACCACGGGCGCGGCGATCAACGCCTCCTTCATCACCGGCCTGGGCAACCCGCGCAGCCTGGTTGTGTCCGGCTCGACCCTGTTTGTCTCGGACCTTGGCCTGGGCACCATTGGCGAATATGACGCCACCACCGGGGCGGTGATCAATGCCTCGCTGATTTCCGGATTGAACAATCCGCAGGGCTTCCTGCTTTTCACGGGCATACCCGAGCCATCGACTGTTGCCTGCATGGCCACCGGTCTGGCTGCGCTCGGTGTGGCCGCGATCCGCCGGCGCAAGCTGTAGATGTTCAGCTTGGCCGTTGAACCGGACCGTCAGGTGAGGCATCGGGGCTCGGGGTTAAGTGAATGACCCCGCCACTCGAAGGAAGCATGGTGCCGGGCTTTGCTGTCAAAGCAACCACCCCCGGTTACTCGTTCACGAGATGCCCCGGGGAATGGCTTTGGAATGGCTCCACGCGGAGCAGGTGAACGCCCCATACGCGGTCGCTCGAAAGGGGTCGTCGCGGGAGCCGAGCGGGTCTTGAATCCCCGACATGAATACACCCCTCATCGCCCAGAAGTCCCCCTATGCGGTCAACGTCGAGGCCGGCAAGACCTACGCTTGGTGCGCCTGCGGCGGCAGCAAGACCCAGCCGTTCTGCGACGGTTCGCACAAGGGTAGCGGATTCGCACCCAAGATGTTCAAGGCGGATAAGGCCGAGACGGTTTACTTCTGCGGCTGCAAGCACTCCAAGACCGCCCCGCTTTGCGACGGCACCCACAAGACACTGTAAGGCCGAATAGGCAAAAGTGGCGGGGCGGCGTGGACTTATACCGGACAGGCCGGTTCTCTTTTGACGCAAGGGCGGGATCTCCCAAGTGTTGCGCTGTCGTTTGGGGCCACAGGCGATAAATTTATATGATGAAATTAATCCTGATTGTGGCTGTCGTATTGATCGTTATTGTAGTTTTGGCTGTCGTGAAAGCCAAGCTGGCAGTAGGTGGCGCAAAGGCTGGTGTCTACTACCTGAGGAAGTCGCTGTTCACGCCGGCGGAGCGTTCCTTTCTCGGTGTACTGGAGCCAAATCTCCCGTCGGGTGTGCGCGTATTCGGCAAGGTGCGTCTCGAGGATATTCTCGGGGTGAAGGCCGGGCTTGAACGGGGCGAGCGGCAAGCGGCCCGGAACCGCATCAACCGCAAGCATGTCGATTTTCTGTTTGTGCGCTCGAGCGATCTGGCCCCGCTGGCCGGTGTCGAGCTCGATGACAGCTCACATGACGAAGAGGACCGACAGCAGCGGGATGAGTTCGTGGACTCAGCCTTTGCCAGTGCCGGACTGCCATTGCTCCACGTGCCGGCGCAGAAATCGTACAACCCTGCCGAAATCAAAGCGAAGATAGCCAGCACGCTTAAGACCTGATGCTCCTGTGCTGAGAGCGTAGGGCATGGAGCAAAGAGCGAGGAGCCAGAGTCGGCCCGCAGGGAGTCGGGCCCTCCGGAAGGCGCCGATCTGATTAGCGTTCTATTAGCGTAGATTAGCGGTTAAACGAATTGCTGTGAGCTGATTGCCGTTTGACGCAGGGTCGGGAGTGGAATCAGCAGGGAGCTGAGAGCTAGCGCCTGAGTTCTGGAGCCGAGCATTGACGGTCCGTCGCGCCTGCCCAACTCGCGCCTAGCGCCCGCCTCCTTCTCCGCCAACAAAAAGGCCCGCCCTGTGATCGGGGCGGGCCGGGAGTGATGAAATGGAGATCCGGCCGCGGCTACTTCGCGGGGGGCTTGCACTTGAGTTCCACAAGAACGAGGTCCACCGGCGTCTTCCCGGTGTTCTCCGGCAGATGCTGCCCGGCGGGCGTAAACATCGCGTCCTGGGCCTTGCTCGTCATCACCTGGCTCTTCCCGTCGGGGAAGGTCATCGTGGTCGTCGAATCGCCCAGGAACACCGCCACGGCGTCGGGGTGGGCGTGCATGACGGATTTCTCGCCGGGCGCGTAGTGGATGCGCAGGACGCGCACCTCGTCGTTCTCGAACACCACCGTGTAATGTTTCGCATCGACTTTGACCGGATCCTGCGCGCGCAGGACCGCCGGGGCAATCATCGCCGCCAACGCAACGACCGCTAGTATGATTCGCTTCATGACTGATTCTCCTGGGGGTTTGATTTTCGTGGTAACCGGACGGGTGCAACGACACCCGCCACCGCCGGAGAATCACCACGGGTTCCCCCCAAGGCAAGGGCCATGTCGGCCGGTTGTCGTTTGACGCCGGGCGGAGATTGCCGAGGGCAGAGGACGGAGGGTGACGAAATTTTTCAGAGGGCGAAAGCCGTCGGGCGCTCGGGTTTTCCAGGCGCCGGGGCAGCCCAAACGGGTCAGGTCGCGGATTGTGATATCGAGCGAATCCAAGATGACAGGCTACGCTCATCGAGCTTCCGCCGTCGCCCTGCGGGCTTTGTCGAGACTAGACAACGCGGCAGGCCACTGACTCATCTATCCGTGCCCATCTGCGACATCCGTGGCCAAAACGTCAGAATTGGTGGCGGAAGAACCCGGCGGCCGAATCAAACATCTTTCCCAGCATCGACTGCCGATTGAAATCCGCCCGGGTCATCAGCCGGGAGACGCTTTTGTCGCCCTCGAAAACGACGGCCTGCTCCGCCGCGAAGGCGGCGTCGTAGATGTTCAGGTTGGCCTCGTCGTTCAGCCGGAAGGACCGGTTGTCGAAATTCGTCGAGCCCACCGACACCCAGACATCATCCACAATGAGGACCTTGCTGTGATAGAGCGAGGGCTGGTAGGCGTAGATGCGCACGCCGGCGTCGAGCAACGCTCCCCAGCGCGAACGGCTGGCGCCCTGGACGATCTCCCAATCCGTGTGGGGGCCGGGCACGATGATTTCCACCTTCACGCCGCGCTTGCACGCCGTGACCAGCGTCTCGATCGCCAGGTCGTCCGGCACGAAATAGGCCGCCTGCAGGCGGATGCTCCGCGTGGCCGAGGCGATGGACAGCAGATACATCAGGCGGACGCATTCGCTGTCCTCGTGGGGGGAGCTCCGGAAAACCTGCGCGCGGGAGCGGCCCACCTGGGCGAGTTCGGGAAAATATTCGGCACCCAGCAGGACCCGGGCCCGGGTCTTCATCCAGTTGTCGACAAACACCGACTGCATCTCGGCGACCGCCGGGCCCTCGATCCGGTAATGGGACTCGCGCCAGTGATCCGGGGCGGTGCCGTCGCCGGTCCACTCGTCGGCGATGCAGGCCCCGCCGATGAATCCCACGCGGCCATCCACCACCAGCAACTTGCGATGGGTGCGATTGTTCGCGCGGGACCAGCTGAACCAGCGGATCGGATGGTACCGCTCCACCTCGACGCCGGCGGCCTTCATGTCCGTCAGGAATCGGCCGTCAATCTGCATGGTGCCCAGCCAGTCCAGCAGCACGCGGACCTTCACCCCGGCCCGCGCCCTCTCGCAAAAGGCGTCAGTGAACTGGCGGCCGAGGGCCCCCGCCTTGAAAATGTAGTTTTCAAACGTGACCGATTCCCGTGCTCCGCGAATCGCCTCCAGCATCGGCGGGAAGATCTGGTCGCCGTTTTGATACGCCGTCACTCGGTTGCCGGGAACCATCGGCGGACCTAGCAGCTGGCCCATGAGGCGCAGAAACTGGGGATCCTCGATGGCAAACTGGTGCGTCATCTCGTAGCTGATTCTCCTCTCCCCGCGTCCGGGACCGCCGACGCAGGAAACGAGCAGGCAGGACGTAATGGTCAGAAGGAAACAGGCGCCCCAAGGTCGGGGAAATTCCCGCACCCCGTCTCTCTCGCGGTGGGACGGTGGAGTGGCAGTTTGCACATCCTATGCTATAGCCCGTAAGATCGCGGCGGTATGGGGTGAAGTGCTAGCGGTGATGCGCGTGCGCATCAGGCGGGGGAGCCAAAACGGTCAGGTTGATACAATTGTGATTTGCGGGGATCGGCACGAAGTCGAATCGCGGACCTTGCTTCCGTTTGAGCCGGTTGTCGTTTGACGCACCGTTGTTGGCTGCTGCCAATCCGGTATTTGTCCTGAAAACTCCGCGCTCCGCCGGATTTTCTGGCAAACAGGGCCGGGATTGCCACGGCGGGTGGGTCAGAATGACGGAGCGTGGCGCAATTTTTGAGAGCGCGAAAGCCGTCGGGCGCCCGGGCTTTTCCGGCGCCGGCGGTTTTATTTTGCGTCCGCGTCGGCTCCCGCCACGTTTCGGGCCCATGAATCCACGCCTTACCTCTGCGTTGTTTGCTTTGCTCGGACTGAGCGCAGTCCTTTTCACCGGTTCCTCCGCGGTCGCCGCGGACATGGATGCTTCGGCCAAAGTGCTGGCGAAACTGGATGACGCTTGGTCGGCCGCGGCCGGAAAGAGGGATGCCAACCTCACGGCTTCCTATTATGCCGATAACGCCGTCCTCTATCCGCCGAACGAACCCGCCGTCGTTGGCCGGGAGGCCGCTGTGAAGATCTGGACTGCGATGCTGGCCGATCCGACCTTCACCCTCTCCTGGAAAACCCTGCACGCTGAGGTGTCGGCGAGCGGAGACCTCGGTTACACGACCGGAAGCTACGAGGACTCGTACAAAGGTCCGGATGGCAAGCTCGTCACCGAGAAGGGCAAGTACGTCTGCGTTTGGAAGAAGGGGAAGGACGGTGTGTGGAAAGCGATTCACGACACCTGGAATTCCGACACCAAGTAAAGCCAGAGGCAGGGCCTTGGCCGGTCCGCCGGCAGCAGAGCCAGTCCGCCGGACCATTGTTCAGCTGTCAGCGTTCATTGCCCAATGTTCGTCGGGATCGGAAAATGAAAACTGAACATTGGACAATGGACATTAATAAATCCCCGGGCCATCGCCCGGCAAAGGTTGGCGTTTGTCGCAGGGTCGGGCTTGCCCAAGCTGGTTTCGGGTGGAATTCAGGGCGGAATTGGGGTTTTCGACTGCTTTTGCGTGGTTTGGACCGTGCCTGAGCGGATTTGGTGTCTGTTTCCGCGGATTTGCACCGCGTCTGCCTAGTTTTGCTCTCCGTCTGCATGGACCTGGACCGCGTCTGCGGAGCTTTGCGTCATATCTGCGTGGAGACGGACTCCCCTCGCCCGCAATTGCAGCGCGTCTGCGTCCATTTGCGGCGCGTCTGCGGGGAGACGGAGTCGGTGTCAGCAGAGACGGACTCAATCTCCATTCAGACGTACCCCGGTTGCGAGCATTTGGAGCGCGTCTGTGTGGAGACGCAGTGTATTTGTGCGCAGACGTAGCGCGTCTGCACGGAGACGCGCTGCATATCTGCACAGACGCGGTGTATTTGCGCGCAGACGAGGTGCGTCTGCGCGGAGATGCGCGGCAATCGGGAAAAGTCGGGAGACAACTGCCTGATTTCAGGCGTATATTGCTCACGAATGATGCGCGGATATCTGGAACAGTGACGCCAAGGTGCAGCGCAATGAATGCGATCTCCACCGCCTCAAATAAAATGAGTCCCAAACAAAATGAAGATAAGCTCCAGGCAGTCATCGCTGCCTGGGAAACGTTGAAACCGGCCAAGACATACGCCGGCTTCACCCTGCCCAATTCAAGGCCAGGGCTAAGCCGAGTTTCGACACGCGGTCGTCCATGACCACGCTCGAAAATCAGATCCTCACCATGCAAAATCAGCGCGACGATGCCGACAAGGTGTCGCTCAGCGCGACGCTGCTGGTGGTCAACGCGGTGAAGGGCGACCACGAGGAAGGCGAGGACGGCCAGCTCTACGAGGCGATGGGCTACGTGCGCCGGAGCGAGCGCAACTCCGGTCTGCATCGCGCGGCACCGGCCGCGGCGAAAACGGCGTAGCTGGAAGCAGGTGGAGGCGGGGTCATCAACCCCGCTGGCTCTCAATTGTCCTGCCGATACCTCGCGGGACTGATAGTCCCTCCTCCAGAATACACAGAAAACACAAGCCGGACGTGGGCTGTCCGGCTTTTTTCATGCCCGGAAACGAACCGGCGGGAGGCCCGGATTAATTGTTCAGCGGTCAGAGTTCAGTGTTCATCTGGATCGGAGAATGAAAATTGAACAGTGGACGATGGACATTGAGCAAATCCTTCCGAATTGCCCGGGCCCTGCTTCCATCCTTGAGCCGGTCGCGATTTCGGCGCACGAATCGTGCACCATGAAAATCTGTGCGTACAGCGTGCCCGGCACCACGGTGGGGAAACGTCCGCTCAAGGATCCGCGGCTCGACGCCGCCCACAAGCTCGTGGAGGCCGACAAGCGGACCTACGCGCAGGTGGATGTGTCCGCCGATGACGGCCTGGCCGACGCCGACGCCATCGTGGCCACCGGGGACAGCGTGCTCGATCTCATCCTGCAGGATCTTGAGTTCGTCGAAACCCGCCTGGGGCACGACCCGGCCGCCGGGGAAAAGGCCGTGCTGCAGCGGATGCAGGCGGACCTCGAAGCGAGCCGCTGCCTGAGCGCCTGCGCTTACGCGGAAGCGGACTGGGCGGCGGTGAGTGCGAGCAACCTGCTCACGCGAAAGCCCGTCATCGTCGCCACGGCCGACGAGGTGGCCCACCCCGACGCACTCCTGCTGCGCGCGGTCGCCGCAGCTGGCTGGCTGAGCTTCCTGACGGTCGGCGGAATGGAAAACCGCGCCTGGCTGATCCGCCGGGGCACGACGGCGTGGGAGGCCGGCGGGGCGATCCACACCGACATCCAGAAGGGTTTCATCCGCGCCGAGATCATCGGCTGGGCGGACTTTGTCGCCGCGGGTGGCGAAACGCAGGCCAAACGCGCCGGCAAGCTCCGCCTCGAAATGAAGCAATACGTGATGCAGGACTACGATCTGGTGAACTTCCGGTTCAACAAGACGGGATGATGCGAGGGACGGGGAGCCCGGAAAAGTGAACCGGACTTATTGTGCATCGGTCAGCGTTCAGCGGTCAGGGCCCATTTGTTTCGGAAGAGAACGATGAACATTGCCCGATGGACACTGACCAGGGTGTTCGCGGCACCATTGACTCGGTGGGTGTTCCGGGGCTAGCTTCGGTCGTTATTTGTCCAACCATCCACTGGAAAGGAGCCTTCACCCCATGAAACGAAATCACTGCGCATCTTTCTTCGCTTGCGTCATTCTTGCCCTGTCCGTCGGGGCTTCCGCCTTCGGGGCCAGCGAGGGTCACTACTACGGAGTCGTCGAATCCTTTGACAACGGCCAGCTCGTGGTCAGGACGACGAAGCACTCCACCGGCAACTGGATCGTCGACGCCAGCACCAAGGTGGAAGGCTCAATTGTGAAGTATGACTGGGTCTTGGTGGAACTGGGCCGGGGCGGCCATGCTGCGGTGCTTCGTTTCGAGGAGCGCCCCACCGGACATTCCGGCGTCGTCAAGGGGGTTCGCGACCACGTCCTGACCGTCCATTCCGGGAGCAAGATGGAAAATTGGAATGTGACCGACGCGACCCTGGGCGACGGGGCCACCAGGGTGGAAGTGGGTGACGAGATCAGCGTCAAGGTTTACCGGAACCACAACCTGGCCGAGCTCTCCATTCTCCGGCACGGGGTCAGGTAGACTGCGGGCTGATTGCTCATCGGGCAGTTTCCTGGCCCACGGTTCATCGGCACCAGAAAATGAACGGTGAACATTGAGCCATGAACATTGGGCAGTTCCTCCCGAACGAAAGTGCCTGAAGGAATCGGCTGCGGTTATTGCGGCACGTCTGGCAGGTTGCCTCTGCCCTGCGCGTCCTCTGGGCTCATCGCGTTCATTCAAATAGCGCCGTTCTTCTAACACTACTCTGTTAGCTGAGCCGTTCCTCTGGACTGGCCAATTTTGTGGGCGGGGTGCCCTCACCAAACCTAACGGAGTAGTGCCAAAGCCCGGCGCTCGCCGCGCTTTTTAGCCCTTATGCAGAATCGCGCGGGTTCGCAGGATGGCGAGGCGGGCGGCTTCACGGCCGAGCAGCTTCGTCCGTTCGTCCCGGAACTGCAGGGCGGGCTTCGAGCCGGCGGCGGCGGCCACGATAAACCAAGCCAGGGCCTCGATGTCATCCTTGGGCGTCGTGGCGTCCCCGACCAGGTAGATGACCCCCAGGCGAAATTGCGCCGGGGCAAAACCGGCCTGGGCTGCTTTCTTGATCCATTCCGTGCCACTGCGCCAGTCGGCGGGCACCCCGTTGCCCTCCAGCAGCATCTCCCCCAAAAGCACCCGCGCATAGTCCTCTCCCTGACCCGCGGCCTGGGTGAGGCATTGCACAGCCTTGGCCTCATCCTTCTGCACCCGGTCGTTCTCCTTTTGGAGCAAGGCAAACACGAAGGCGGGTCGTTGGTCGTCCAACTCGGCGGCGAGGGTCCGCCACCGGTCAGCGATGGAACCGGACTTGATGGTCCCCTCCCAGCCGTCCCGATAAGTCAGGCCGAGGATGAACTGCGACTCCGCCTCGCCCTGGCTGGCCGATTCCTGAAGGTACCGGATAAAAGACACCTCCGCCTGCACCGGCAAAACCGGGGTTAATAAGGCCAACGACAGCAGTAGGACTTTCACTAAGGCTCGTGGAATGGGTTAAGCGGTGGGTGGAAACTTGCGCGGCGGTCGGAATCTCGACCTCGAATCAGCTTCGTATCTTTTCAATCAACTCAATTGCTGCGCGGACAGAGGGGCCGAGAGCAAACGGGGTCAAGCATGTATATGGGGTGAAACCCTACTTTTTAGCACATATAAGCGAAGCATGCCAAGCAGGGTGGGCACCAAGGCAACGGCAACCGGTCTAGATGCTGACTCTGCTCCCCTCCCCATGTGGCCTTATCTGGTGATGTTCTTTGCGGCCTTGGCCACCGACCTTATCCCGGTGATCGGGCCACCGGTCTGGACTGTCATGGTATTCATGCTGGTGAAGTTTGACTTGAACCCGTGGTTGGTACTCGCCGTGGGCGTGCCTGGGTCGGTGGTTGGCCGCTATGGGCTCAGCCTCTATGCCCCGTGGTTCCTTGGGAAAGTCATCAAGCAGACCAAGAGTGACGAGCTGAAGTTCGTCGGCAGCAAGCTGAAGGGCAGTCTCTGGCGGAGCTGGCCCTTCGTCCTGCTTTATTCTCTGATGCCGCTCTCCACGACCGCCCTGTTCTCGGCCGCTGGTCTCGCCCGGATCAAGCCGCTCCAGATCCTGCCGCCCTTCTTTGTCGGCAAATTCGTGAGTGATGCGGTGATGCTCTTCAGCGGCCGCTACGCCATCCTCAGCTCGGTCGATCTGGTGTACGGGACGTTTTCCGGGAGGGGCATCATCACCTTGGTGGCCGGCCTGGTCGTCCTCTCCGCCTTTCTCTTTCTCGACTGGCGGGTGCTGCTGGAGAGGAAGCAGCTCCGGTTGAACTTTCACATCTGGAAATAAAGCGAAAGCAAGGAAGGCAGTCGCGGCGGCCGGGCCGCAAGGCAAAGACGCCTGACTGATTGTTCAGCGGGCAGCGTTCGTTGCCCAAGGTTCATCTGGATTGGAAAATGAACAGTGAACTTTGCCTGAGGGACATTGATAAATCCCACTGGCGGGATCGCCCCGTTCCGCCAGCGAATCACTCGGAATGTGCGCCCAAATACGCGCGTGAAGCCGGGCGTCCTGATTGACCATCCGGCAGCGGATTTCTGCGGGCCGGTCGCATCGGCAAAACTTTGGCGCCATGTCTGCGTTATGGGAGGATCATGCGTATACTCAGACTGGCGGTGTGCGGTCTCGCGCTGCTCTCCCTGGCCGCCCGGCGGGATGAGACGGCGGAGACGGCTTTCCGGGCACAGGCGCTGCTGGGCCCCGGGGTGTGGTCGCGTGTCCTGCGGATCAGCAACAACCAGCCGGGCCGGGCCAGCCGTTTTCCCGCTGAATTTTATGGTCTCGTTTTTGCCTTCGAGGGCATGCTCTGGCTCTACACCGGGTTGGACGGCACCCAAAGCCTTTCGCTCGTGCGCGGCCGGCTGGCCGCCGACGAGGCTGATCCCGGCCCGCTCTTGCTCGCGATTGAACGCGGGCTCACGAACTTCACGGAGGTGACCGCGCCGTCACCCGTGGAGGGCCGGGCCAGCCCCCTGCCGCACGATTGTTTCATCCGGTGCGTGGCCCGCTGGCAGGAGCTGCAGCAAGAGGCGAATCCACCAGTGCGCGCGCGCCTGCTGGCCTGCTACGCTCCCTCGCTCCCGGAAGGACACACCATCCTGGAATTCTGGCGAGACGGCCGCCGTCGCGTCTTTGATCCCTATGCACCAACCAAGCTGAAAGGACAGCCATGGGATGGGACGGATGATCCCGTTGAGTTGGCGCGCGCCATTTTTCCACCGGAAATCATCCCACGGCCCAGCAAGGTGCTGGCACTGGAACTGCGACCGGGAGGTTCCCGCCCTGAATCACCGCAAATCACCGTGAGCGTAGCCCACGCGCAGGGCCAGAGGCTGACCACGCTTTGACGCGGGATAACTGTTCATTGGTCAGTGTTTATCTGGATCGGAAAGTGGCGGGTAAACGTTGCACGATGGTCTTTGATAAATCGCGCCGGTTGAGTCGCCCGTTCGACTGGCTCAGGGCAGGCCCGGCCAAGGGAACAATTTGACGCAGGACCATGATTGAGCAAATTGCCATCCAGCGCTTCTCTGGCTGACGGCGCTCATCAAGCCCGGCACCAAAATCAAGGCAGTGGTGGCATTGGGCAGCATGGCCGACCAAGCGTGGCAGGCGTGGCTGACCACGGCCACGGGTCTGGGCTTCACGACGCTCCCCTATGCCAAGATCATGCATCCAACCGCTGATTCCCATCCCAACATCACCACGGCCCAGTTGCTCCAGGATTGGAACACGGGACTCCAAAAACTTGCACCCGCCTTTCAAGTCCACCCCGCGCCTTACGGCACGACTTTTGCCGCCGCCAAATCCTCCCAATAATCCCGCCCGCTACAAACGCCGCCACCTGTTGATCGAGGTGCCGTAGTTTGCGCAATACCGTGTCATTTCAAACTGAACAGGCGTAAAAAAAACCGCCCCGGGGAGAGTCCCCCGGGGCGGCGTAGTTTTCTTTAGTAACTGCGTTTCCGTCGGTCCGTGATCGCCATGAAGTACATCGCGACGACCGTCAGCCAGGAAACTGCAATAGCGGCGATAGTCAGCATGACTTTCGTCCTCCATTGCCGCTTGAGGCGGCGGTTAGGGCCTTTTCCCACTGAGGGTCCGGGCGTTTTCAATCAACTGCGGGAAGGGCATCTGTCCCCTCCGTCAGAGAACAAAATGAAGGCTTCAGGTCGTTTGGCAAGCACCAGGGCCAATTAATTTTATCTATTGCAACACAATGGATAACGAAGCATTTCATCGGCTGATTCGACCGGATTTGATCCTTGTCGGCACCAGTGGGTTCGCGCGAATTTCATATGCGCCAAAATGTCATCTATGCTGGTGACCGAGATTTCATGCCTGTTTATCAAGTGGCGGCGGACAGTCGCGACGCGAACGCGCGGGTCGGATGGAGATCGGTACGGTCCCTACGGCACGGGGCACAAAGCCAGCCGGAAACTGCGATAGGCACTGGCCTCGGGTGGCGGATTGCCCGTCCGGCGGGCCGCGCACGCCCACCCCCATGACATTTTTCCACTGCCCGATTGTGACGAGGGTCTGGCCGAGCCAGAAACCTTTGGTGAGCGTCACCCGGGCGGGGGGACCTTCCTCCGGGTGACGGCCCGTTTCACCGGCCGGGCTGCCCATCGCAAAGGTTCCCGGCGGAATCCACACCAGGTCAAGTGTCATGCCTTCCCCCATGGGCATGCGCCACGACTTGCCGGCCCTCGGTCCCGGAGTTTGACCGCCCGGGCCGGGCAAAGCACAGGCGCCGACGAACAGAAGCCAACCGATTAAAAGGCCGGCGGGAATAGTTTGTGTAGCCGGAATTCGCAGCGGAATCACGGCACAGCGGGCCGGGGTGTCGCCGGGGCAGCTTGGATTGTCACCACCGCCGGCTTCAGGCCGTTGGAACGTGCCGTCAGCGTGAGCGGGCCGCTTTGCCGGGTCGACTTGACGATGATCTGCGCCAGTCCGTTGAACACGGAGCGCCGCCATTCGACCGCAGGCGGATTGGCCACAAACCGCAGCATCACGCCCTTGTTGAGGCCCGCCACCACATTCCAGTTGGCGATGGTCACCGCCACGGTGTTTTCGCCGGGATGGAGGAGTGACTTCACGTCGTAGACCGAGGCCGCCCGTGAGTCGCCGCCGGCGCCGACTTTCTGTCCGTTGAGATAAACCGCGCCGTCGCCGTCGATCTTGCCAAACCACAGTTCGATGCCCGGCGCGGCGAGATCCTGCGCCGAAACCGTGAACCGCGCCCGGAAGATGCCGCGCTCGGTGGCCGCCAGCGGGCCGCTCTCCGCGTTCACATCGGCCTTGTCCCAGGTTGAATCATCGAATTGCACGCCCGTTGCCGGCAGATTGGGCTGACTGACATCCGCGAATTTCTTCCAACGCCAGCCGTCCACGGCGGTGGTGCGGACGGACGGAGCCGAGACATACACGTCGGGTTCGTGACAGCTTGGGTCGCCGTTGCCGACGCCAATGATCCGGCCCGGGCCTTCGAGCTCGAAGGCAATGTTGTTGCCCGCGACCGGCACCATGCGGCCGGTCTCGTCAGCAACCGAAACCGTGATGATGGAAACATCCTCGCCATCGGCGTTGATGGTCGCGCGATCAGGGGCGAGCTGCACCACCGCGGCCGCGCCCGTGGTCTCGACCTTTGTCTCGGCCACAACCTGGCCGGCTTTGAAGCCCTTTGCTGACAGAGTACCCGGTGCGTAAGCGACCTTCCACTTCAGCTCGGAAGTACGCTTCATTGTCTGCCGGCCGAGGCTCCGGCCGTTAAGGAACAGTTCGACCTCGTCGCAATTGCTCTCTGCACGCACATCGATCTCCTGGCCCTCGCGGCCGGCCCAGTTCCAGTGCGGCAGCAGGTGCAGCACAGGCTGGTTGGTCCACCACGACTTGTAATACCAGAAATTGTCCTTGGGAAAACCGCAGGTGTCATAAATGCCGAAGTGCGAATTGATGCACGGCCAGCCGTACGGCGTCGGCTCGCCGCGATAGTCGAAGCCTGTCCATACAAAGCCACCCGACATCCAGGGGCGGGTGTCAAAGAAGGTCACCCATTCCTCGGCGGTGTTGGACCAGCTCTGTCCGTGATCGTCATAGGCGCTCACATAGCCGCGCTCCTTGTCGTCGAGGTAAATGCCGCGGGTGCCGACCGTACTACCCTGTTCGCTGCCGACATTGGGCTGCAGCGGATGCGCCGCGTGATAGGCATCCATGTTGTCCACGCCGATGTGATAGCTCCAACCGCGTACCTCGATGACTTCGTTGATGCCGGTAAATTCGTTGCCGACGGACGCATTGAAGGTCACCGGCCGGGTCGGATCGAGCTGCTTCACCAAAGCCTGCATCGTGACGGCGACGCGGCCGCCGGTGGGCGTCTCCTGGGTGGTGAACTCCTCGTTGCCCAATGACCACAAGGCCACACTGGCGTGATTGCGGTCACGGCGCACCTGCCGGTCCCACCGGTCGAGGTTCAGCGCATCGCTGCCGATCAACCGGCCTTCGTCCATGACGAGCAGGCCGAGCCGGTCGCAGGCTTCGAGCAGTTCCGGCGTCGGCGGGTTGTGGGAGGTGCGATAGGCGTTGCCGCCCATTTCCTTCAGCTTCGCGACGCGAAAATACTGGACCCGGTCCGGCAGGGCGGCGCCCACGCCGGCATGATCCTGGTGATTGCAGGTGCCTTTGAGCACGTAGGGCTGGCCGTTGAGCAAAAAACCTTTGTTGGCATCGAAGGCAAAAGTGCGGATGCCAAACTCCGTTTCGATACGGTCAACCGTCCGGCCGGCGCTGACGACCGTGGTGACGAGCTTGTAGAGTTTCGGCGTTTCCGGCGACCACAGTGCGGGCGCATCAACTTTCGCCGTCTGCTCGACATCGAGTGCCGCCGCGCCGCCGATCTTGGCCGCCTGCCGGGTGCTCGCAACCGTTTTGCCATCCGGCGCGGTGATTTCCCACGAGACCGTGGCATCGGCGGAAGTCGGCAGGGTGTTGGTCAGCCGCGTCTGCAGATGAATCTCCGCGGGGCCTTGCGGCACATTGTCCTTGAAGCGGCTGAACACGAACACCCCGTCGGGCGCGATGGCCAGCGGTGCGGTTTTCACCAGCCACACGTGCCGGTAAATGCCGGCACCTTCGTAGAACCAGCCTTCAAACTGCGAGGCGTCCACGCGCACAGCGACGACATTTTTCCCGCCGGTGTTGGCGACATCGGTGATGTCGTAGCGGAAATTGCTGTAACCGCTTTCATGATGGCCGACGAACCAGCCGTTGACGAACACGGTGCAATCGCGGTACACGCCATCAAACTCCAGCCAGAGGCGCTGACCGGCGTCGGCCGGCGGCAGTTCGAAAGTGCGGCGATACCAGCCGGTGCTGTTCTCGGGAAACCCGGCACCCAGCGCCCGGAAGCCGTGCGCGCCATCGGCCTTGGGATCAAACGGCAGTTCGATCGCCCAGTCATGCGGGAGGTTGACGCTGCGCCAGCTGGCGTCGCTGAACACGGCGCTGGCCGGGCCGTAGCCCGTGCCGGCCTTGGCCAGATTCTGGCCGATGCCCCATTCGTTGCCGAGGTGGAATCTCCAGCCGGCATCCAGCAAAAGCCGCGAGCGCGGCGCCGGATCTGCCGCCGCCAGATTCGCGGCGCAGAAAATAATAATCGGAAGGAAGATTCCAGGGGTGAGGCGCTTCATGGGCTACAGCTAACATTGAAGCCGGCGGGCGCAAGCAGAGTCGCACGCCCGGGAGCGCCACGGGAATCCCGGCTCGATGTGAAGAAGCGGGGCGCCGAGCGCACCCGCCCCAAAGGCAGACATAATTCCCGATTATTACTTTGATAACCGGCCTTACTAACCGGCCGGCAGCCGGCAAAATCAACGCGGCTTGCGGGGTTTGGGCGGGAATGGACCAGGCCTGAGTTGCGTGCCGGAAACTTCCTGCGCGAGATCAACCAGTTCCTTGACAACCAAAGTCGGGTCTTCCTCGTAACGCAACTTGAGGAAATCATCGCGCAAGCGTTCGTACTTGCGGCGATCGGCCATCCACGTGGCAATCAGGCCGCCGAAGTCACCGGCGTTGGTAATGATCTCGGCGCCACCACCATTGCGGAAAAATTTTACCGTCAGCTCTTCCTGCGGCATGATGCCGCCGATGGCGTTGAAAATGACCGGGCAGCGGAAATGCAGGGCCTTGGCACAGGTGGTGGTGCCGCCGCGTGTGACGATGGCGTCACTGACCTGCGCGAGCAGGTGCACCTGGTCGGAAAAGCCGTCCACGAAGCAGTTGAACTCCGGGTGCTCGGAACGCCAGTGCACGAGCTGGTTGTAGACCTCGCGGTTCTTGCCGCAGATGATGATGGCCTGGAGTTGGTCCGCATAAGGCAGGAGTTTCGGCAGAAGCTCGAAATGGTTGTTCGCGCCGTTGCCCCCGGTGGCGAGAAACACGGTGAACAAGTCCGGACGCAGTTCGAGCGTTTCCTCCCGGTAGGCCGTGCGGGCGCCGGCTTCGAGCACCTCGATGTGGGCGCGCGGCTGCATCAGGTGGCCGCGGACGCGGGTGCGTTCGCGGGGCATGCCGATTTTCACCGCATAGTCGCGGGCCGTCGCCGTGCGGGAGATGTACAGGTCGGCGGTGGATTCGACCCAGTTGAGGCTGTAGCCGAAGCCGCCGGAAAACTCGCCGCAGTAGGTGGCACAGCGCACCCGGTCCGGTCCGAGGACTTTCCGTGCCAGCTGGAAATAGCCGCGGTTGAGGCAGTCGTGCACGCTGAAGACCAGATGGGGCTGGTATTCGCGGAGCACCGACTCGTAGTACGCGCGGCCGAAGCTGACGGAGCGGCGGTTGAGCAGGCTGAGCAGCTCGACGAACAGATAGAAAACCTTGTGCAGCCACGGGGATCTTTTCTGGATCCAGTTGTAGAAATTCACCCCGGCCCGGAAAAACCCGGAGGATTTCTCCAGCATCTGCTCGATGCGCACGTCGACGTCGTGCCGGTAGAGCTCGAAGCACCATTCGGCGAAGGCCTGCGCCCGTGCGTCATGGCCGGCCCCGGTGCTGGAGGTGAGTACGAGGATGCGGACGCGCGCCATGGTCAGAGGCCGAAGTAGCGCGCCAGGATTCCGCGCCGGAGCGGGAGCGGGCCGAGGCGCGCGAGGAACGGGCCGATCACCGCCTGGAAGAAACGGCCGGTGCGCACCGTGCCGCTGCGGCCGCGGAGCAGGGCGCGGCGCAGGCGCTCCGCCGCGTGAGCCGGCGCCGGACCGGACGCCATCATCCGGCCAAAGGCGGCCCAGACGCGCTGCTGGCGCGGATCCGTGATCGTCGCAGGGCGGCGCACCGAGCCCTCGAAGTCAGTGCGGTAGTCGCCGGGACGGAAGTCGATGATGATGACGCCGGTGCCGGCGGTCTCGAACATGAGGCTTTCGTTGAGCGCAGTGAGTCCGGATTTCGCCATGTTGTAGGCGCTTTGATAGGGCATGGGAAACTCGGCGGCGAGCGAGGAGATGTTGACGAGGGCACCGTGGCGGCGGGCAAGCATGCCGCGCAAAGCGGCGTGGGCGAGACGCGCGGTGTTCACCAGCATCAGCTCAAGCTGCTGCTGCCAGACGGAAAATTCGGTCTCCGCAAAACCGCCGAAAACGCCATAGCCGGCATTGTTGATCACGAGGTCGAAACCGCCGGCGGCCTGTTCCGCATCGAGAAAGGTTTTCTCCGCCGCAGCGCCGTCGGAGAGTTCGAGGGCGACGGGATGGAATTTGTCCCGAGTGGGCAGACGGGCCGGATCCCGCGCCGTGCCCCACACCTCGACGCCCCCGGCCAGCAGCATGTCCGCAAAAGCCCGGCCGAGTCCGGTGCTGGCGCCAGTGACAAAGGCCGTGCGGTAGCGGGTGGCGAGGACGCGAGTGCTCATTTATCCGACGAGTGGGGAAACCGCGGGCTCATCGCGCGTCAGACCGCCTTGAAAATGATGCAGACATTGGAGCCGCCAAACCCGCTGCTGTTGCTCAGCACGACGTTGGGCCGGTGCGGCAGCGTCGCACGGATGATGTTCAACCCTTCGCACGCGGGCTCGAGCTTCGTGATATGGGCCGAGCCCGGCATGAATCCTTCCTTGATGGCGAGGGCGGAGAAGCCGGCCTCCATGGCGCCGGCGAGCGACAGGCCGTGGCCGGTGAGCGCCTTGGTGCTGCTGATGGCGGGACGTGTCGGCGAATTCCGGAAGACGGCCTTGAGGGCCTTCGCCTCGGAAATGTCCCCGATCGGCGTGGAGGTGGCGTGGGCGTTGACGTAATCCACCGCCTCGGACGTGACATCGGAGTATTTCAGCGCGTTTTCGATCGCCATCCGGAGGCCGGTGCCTTCGGGGTGCGAAATGGCGACATTGTAACCATCGGAGGCCTGGCCCCAGCCGGCGACCTCGCAATAAACCTTGGGATTGCGGCGAGCGACCTGTTCCTCGCTTTCCAGGACCAGCACGGTGGCGCCGCCCGTGCCGACAAAACCGTCGCGCGCCACATCGAACGGCCGCGAAGCGATGGAAGGATCGGTCTGGAGCGACAGCGCACGCATGCCGGCGAAGGGGAGGATGCTCTCGACGTTGCCGTCCTCCGCACCGATGACAAACATGCGCTGCTGGCGTCCGAGGGCGATCTCGTCATAGGCAAAGCCAAGCGCGTGGGCCGAGGAAGTGCAGGCGGAGGAGAAGCCGGTCGAGGCACCCTTGATCTTGAACTGTGACACGAGGTTGAAATTAACCGTGCCGGAAATGGCGGCCACGATGCCGAGGGGCGGGCAGCGCATGACGCCCATCTTGCGCATGCGCTCCAGGTGAAAACCAAGGAGAAAGGGCGAACCGGCGGAAGCCGCATAGAGTCCGGTCTGCGGGTTCGACCACTCGGCTTCGGTCAGTTTTGCGTCCTCCACGGCCTGCTGCATGGCACAGTAGGAATACACGCCGTGCGGAGCCATGCCCCGCAGCGCCTCGCGCCGGATGCTGTAGCGCGCCGGGAAAACCCAGTCCTCGGCATCGACCGTGTCCGTCTGGAAATCCCGGATCGGGGCGGCCACCTTGACCGGCACGTCGGATTTTTGAAACGGCGGATATTGGACCATGCCGTGGCGCAGTTCGCGCAGACTCTCGGAGACCGAGCCGGTGTCATTGCCGATGCTGGTGATGAAACCGAGGCCGGTGATATAGACTTTCCGCATGAAAGATTAGACTGCGGCGGAGGCGGAGGGTGCCGGGGCCGAATCGCGGTGAATGAAAAGGCTTTTCCCCCGGTGGTCAACCACCGCAACCGCACCGATTGGACCCTGACCGCTCAGGCGTTGACCGCGGCCTGTGACGGCGCGGCGACGGGCTCGGCCTGCTGGACCGGCTGCGCCACTTCCTCGGCGAAGCCGAAGGTCAGGGTGATTTCCTCGGCGATGGCCGCCTTCTCCTGTCCGACGCGGATCTGGCCCTCGAACGTGGCGAGGGGCGACTTCAGGCGCTTCGGCTTGATGGAGAGACTGAGCACATCGCCCGGCTTGCAGACGCGGTGACAGCGGACGCCTTCGCAGGAAGTGAAGAAAATGGTGCGGTGATCGACAATCTTGCCGGCTTCGCCGACCTGGCCTTCGAGCAGGAAAAGAACGGCGAGCTGGCCCAGCGCTTCCAGCATGATGGAAGCAGGCAGCACGGGATTGTCCTTGAAGTGGCCCTGCAGGAAAAACTCCTGCCCGCTGATCTTGTACTTGGCATTGGCGCCGTGGGCGTTGACCGACGCCTCACCGAGAAAGAGGAACGGTGGCTGGATCGGCATGATGGACATGATCTGCTCGATCGGAATGAACTTGGTGGGTTTCGGCAGGGGCAGTCCGCGCACCTTGCACTCGATGAAAGTTTTCACATCACCCACGGTCCGCAGGTAGCGGAGTTCCTCGTTGTTGATGGACATCTGGAGGACATCCTCCACCAGGATGACGATCTCCATCATGGTCAGCGAATCTATACCCAAATCCTCGATGACCCGCAGGTCGTCGTCGGCATCTTTCAATTTGGCACGCAGGTCGGGCTCAACGTAACGCTCAATGATGCCCAACACAATGGCGGGGAGGTGCTCGGTGTTGCCCGTTTTTCGGAACTGCGCCGCTGCTTCATAAGTTGCTGCCGAGCAACGTTTCAGCGCTTCGCGCAAATTTGCATCATCTTCAGAGGTGAAGAGTTTCAGGGGAATGCCCGAAGGGTTGTTTGCTGCCTGTGCCATTTGTTACAATAGTAAGTTAAAGCGCGCCATCTATGTAAACTCCAAAAATTTCCGGCGGGCCACCGTCAAGAGTAGCGTTTATCGTGCCAAATTTAGTCTGTTGACTTGCCGTTGGTTGCGATGCCACATCCCGGCGTTCTATCCCACGCCTCAGACATTAGCGAGAAATTCACTCACTGATCAACCGGCCGATGCAGCCTCCCCCTTTCAGCACTACCGACCGGCGGGCCCCGCCTCTGGTTCTGGTCACGCATGAATTTTTTCCGCACCGCGGGGGCATCGCAGTTTATGCCGCCGAGATGGCGCGGGCCGCTCACGGATTGGGCTACGATGTCGAGGTCTGGGCGCCCGCCCTGCCAGCCGGCATGACCGAACCTGCCTGGCCGTTCAGGATCCGGCGCCTGCCGCTCGCGGGCGACCACAGCCTGTTGAGCCAATGGCGCATGGCCCGCCAGCTCGAGGCCCAGCGCGACCATCTCAACGCAGCCACGCTCTACATCCCCGAGCCTGGCCCCCTGCTGGCGATGTTGCTGCTGCAGTATTTTGACCGGTTGCAACCTGCGCGGCTTCTGCTCACGTTTCACGGTTCCGAGATCCAGCGTCTGGCCTCGCGACGGTTGCTGCGCTGGAGCACCACCCACCTGCTGCGCAGGGCCGTCCGTATCAGTGTGGTCAGCGCCTACGCCAGGGATCTGTTCATCCGGCACTTTCCCGAGTCAGCGGCTAAAATCGTGGTAACGCACGGAGCTTTGCGGACTGA
>CAZBLQ010000046.1:0-25291 GCA_964492635.1 uncultured Oleiharenicola sp. | reverse complement strand
TAGCCTTCAGTTGGCCCAGTACCGATCACGGCACGAGCTCAAACGCCCGGTAGCTGTGCGGCGCCACGTGTATATCGAAGGAAACGCGCGGTTCCTCCGGTGGATGCCACCGACCGGTCGGAATCACGGGCGGCTGGCCGGTGATGACTTCACCTGAGACGAGGTCGCGCAGCTTCGTCGCGGAGCCCAGCGTGCGGATTTTCACGCCCGTTTCGCCGGGCAGGAACGATTCGACGATGAAGGTGTGGTTGTCATAGGCGAACAAAGCGACCTGGCTCGGGCCGTCGAGGCGGACGGGGAAGCCAGGCATCAAGACGTCCTTGATGACTTTCGTGACGAACGCCGGGAGATGGTAGAGATGGTGCAGATTGTCGGGCATGGTCCACACGTAGAAACGACCGTTCTTGCCGTAACGATCCAGCAGCAGGATGGGATAGCCCACGCCATCCGACAGTGCGTTGACCAGCGCCCAGGCGTCGTTGGTGAGAAAACCGATCTGCGGGAAAATAATAGACGGGGCTCCGGGGGGGTCGTTGCCGGCCGGGGGGCGACTGCCAGGCCAGAATCCGGTCGAGTAGGAGTCGGCGATGAAACGGCGGGCACTGGTCTGCAGCTCGACAATATCCTCGATGCCCCGGCCCTGCAGGGCCTGATAGAGACCCGAGGTGACAATGACAGATTTTCCTGCGACCAGCTGACGCTTGATGCGCGCAACGATTTCAGGATCGGCCTTGGCGTCCTCCGTCAGCAGCACCACGGGTGCGTCCTCGGGAAAGGTTGGATGAAGCTCGAGGGGAATGCCCATCATGCCGATGTAATTGTGCAGGAAATCCTCACCCAGCGCGTGCGGCGGGCGGTAGCTGGGAATGCCGATCGGTTGGCCGAGATGGCCGGCAACGGCATCCGCCTGTTCGAGCGCATAGCCGGCAACGCGGGCCCAGGTGGGGGCGGCCGCATCCGCGGGGGAGGTGCCGGGCTGGACGTGCTTCAGCATCTGCTCATAGTTGAAACTCGTCGGGAGCGACTGCCAGGCCTCGCGCTGACCGGCTTCGACCGGCATGAGCATGCCGCCCCAGAAAAAAAGCGTCATCTCGCGGGCCTTGGCGAACATCGTGTCCCAGAGCTGCTCGGCATAGCGGTCGGCGTAACTTATGCTGAACGTGTCGACCCAGCCGCCGCCGTTGCGCCCCGGGGCGATGTTTTCGAAATAGCGGATGATCTGGTAGCTCTCGTATTGCTGGAGAAACTGGTCGGTCCGGTTCGGGTCGCGCGTCTCGGTGCCGGTGTAGATGCCGTCGAAGATCTGCGGACCCTGCTCGAGATCGAAACCCATGCCGGCAAAATGCTCATACCAGTTCGGATACTTGATGGTCACCTTGACGCGCGGGTTCACCGCCTTGGCGGCGCCCACCACGAGGTCGCGCCCGACCCCGTTCATCAGGTCGAGCCGGAACTGGGTCCAGCTGTGCGGGCCCTTGGCGGCGATGTCCGAATCGTATTTTGTCGTGACGAAGAAAAAGTCATCGAGAATGATTTCATCGAAGTGACGCGCGGTGAGCTCCGAGATTTGCTTCACGAAGGCCCGGTCCACGGGATCGGTATAGCAGAATGAGCGGTATTGGAACTGGATGGGCGCGTCGGTGAAGGTGATGCCGCCGGCGATACGGACCCCGTGATCGAGGAAGAATTTTTTCACGGTCTCGAGCAGGGCTTCATCCACCACGATCCGGTCGCGATGGGTTTCAATGTAGACCTTGTCGACCTTGAGCTGGCTGCTGATCCGGTTCCACTCGGTCTCGAGCCGTCCCGGTTCCGCAAACTGCTTCACCACCGCAGCCGGGATGTAGATCGCGACAGCGAAATTCTGGTATTGACCCTTGAGCGGTGCAACCGGGGCGGGAATTTGGGCGCCGGCCAGGGACCAGGTGGCCAGGGCGAGTGCCGCGACCAGAATGAGACGGGCGGGGTTTGACCGCATCAGGGAGAGATTGATTTTACTCATGGGGAAAGTCAGGCAGTCGAAGGACACGATTATTTCTCCGTACCCACCAGCTCAATCGGCCCGTCAAGTTCAAGCTTGATGACGGTGGCGTCGGGATCGTCGGCCCCGGCGGGGAGATCGATGATGACTATGCCCGGTTGCTGCGCCCAGTCGGCCTTCATGAAACGGCGGTGGGCAAGTTCGCGTCCGCCCACAACACTGGCGCGCTTGATGGTGTTGCGGATGCCCTTCACGTAAACGCCGTCGGCCGGCCGGTCGTAGCATACCAGGTAGAGGATGTTGCGGGCCTTGTTCAGCAGACTGGGACCATAGTAGTAGTCCTTCGGAATACCGCCGGTGGTGCCATAGAGTGCCTCGGCATTCTTGTGGGTCCACCGACCGAGACCGCGGAGAATCTGCTCCTGCTCCGGCGTAATGCTGCCGTCGCTTCGCGGACCGACATCGAGCAGGAGGTTGCCACCCTGAGACGCGCACTCGGTAAGCAGGCGCACAATCTGCCGGACGGTTTTGAAATTCCGGTCCTTCACTTGATAGCCCCACGAGTCGTTGATCGTCATGCACAGTTCCCACGGGCCTGCCGGGGGCCGGAGCGGCAGCGCCTGCTCTGGGGTGGCGTAGTCGCCGTAACCGGCCATGCGGCTGTTGAGGATTACGCCGGGCAGCCACGCCTTCAGCTGCTGGCGCAGCTCCGGCATGCGCCATTGTGCGGCGGAACGTTCCCAATCGCCGTCAAACCAGAGCAGGTCGGGATGAAAGCGCTCCGAGATTTCCCGCAATTGGGCGCGATGGAATGCGAGGAAACGCTCCCAGGCCGCCGGGTTCTCCGGTCCCTGCGGGTAGGAGAAGCGGTTCTGCCGGTCCGACTCCTTCATGCCGCCCTCCTTGAGCACGCTGGCGTAATCCGGATGGGACCAGTCGAGATGCGAGAAGTAGAGCCCGACCTTGAGGCCCTCCTGGCGCAGGGCGGCGCAGAACGGACCGATGAGATCGCGGCCGGCCGGCGCACCGTCCTTGGCATTGAGCTTGCTTTGCGCAGTGTCCCACAAAGCGAAACCGTCGTGATGCTTCGAGGTGAGCACAGCGTAGCGAGCGCCCGCGGTCTTGAAGAGCGCGGCCCATCGCTCGGGATGGTAGTTCACCGCGGTGAAGGTTTTGGCCTGCGCGAGGTAGGTTTCGTAGGGCATCTCCCCATCATGAAAGGCCCAGGATTCGCTGCCTTTGCCCTCGGAATAGATACCCCAGTGGATGAAGATGCCGAGACGCGCATCGGTGAACCAGGTCAGGTCGGGGCGATCGGTGCTGGTGGCGGGCGGCGTCTGCGCGAAGGCAAGCGAGGCGAGGGCCAGGGTGAAGACAGTGAGCACACCGGGACGGACAAACGACAGGCGCATGGGATAGAGAATCATCTTCCCGGAATCGATCAGGCTCCGCAAGGCAATCGTTTGGCCAACATTAGACACGGGTGTCCCCGCCCGGGTCACGCAATGATCCGCGCAGCGGTCGCAACGGAAGCGTCACTCTGGTTGACCAGTTTTTCGATTACGGCGGACCATTTGTGCGAGTGGAGCCAGCGATTGTAGGTTGCGTGGCGCATGCGTTGAGCCAGCGGATAGGAGACACCCTCCAGGTGATAGAGCTCGATCTCCGGATCATACCAGTTCTGGCAACCGGCGCGGAGAAGCCGCAAGCAGAGATCCATGTCCTCGAAATCACCCTGGATGTAGCCTTGGTCAAAACCATTTACGCTCTGGAAAAGGCCTTGGTCCACCATCAGGCAGGCGCCCGTCACCGCCGGCACCCGCCGGGGCTGCGCGGCCTCAGGGAAATTACGGTGCAGGCCTTTGAAGAAAGGTAGCGTGTCCCAGCCGAAGCCGTCGTTCGTCGCGACGTAACCTACGCCGGCGTGTTGGATGGAATTGTCCTCAAAGAGCAGCTTCGGCCCCAGTGCGCCGATGCCGGGCCGCCGGCGATACGAGGCCATCATCCGCTCGATCCAGCCCGGGGCAACCGGCAGCACATCGGAGTTGAGGAAGAGGAGCAGGCTGGCGCGGGCGAGCCTCGCGCCGACGTTGTTGACAGCCGCGTAGCCGCCACTCTGGTTGCAGCGCACGATGCGCAGGCTGAGACGGTAGAGCCGGGCCAGCCACTCGGCGCGCCAGGCCACTCGCTGCCAGAGCTCGGGCGAGTCGAGGAGGTAAATCAGGTCGCAACCGGCCCACGCCGGGTCCAGTGCGAACTGGGCCAGCTGGTGTTCGATCAGGTCGACCCGGCCATAAAGCGGGATGATGACCGAAAGCACCGGGTTGGGCGGCGGGGCCCCGAACTGGAGTTCCTGCTCGGGGAAAAAATTCCCGAGACGACGGGCCTGCAGTTGGGAAATAATGCCATGGACCTGCTCCACAGCCTGGGGCGAGAGCGGCGACCGATCGATTTGCATATCCGGAAGGACAGCGGCGAGTACCGGTTCAGGCTCTTCCAGCACCGAGGGCGTGGGCGTTTCGGCGATGAAACCATCGGCCGTTTCAATTTCCAACAACCAGCCCGTGCGCAATAGACTGGGTTGATCGAGCCGGAAAAACGCGGTGAACCCCGTGTAGAGGTCACCGGCATACGCGGGTTCGATGTCATTGCGGGGGAAATGGCAGAGCGTCCCCAGCAGGTCGTGCCGCTCCCCCTCGGGGGAAATTGCGGTCAGGCTCACCGGCCGGCCGTGACAGTTGCGCCACCAGCCTTTCAAATAGACGGAGAATTCGCCCGAGCGCGCCACCACGTCGACGCACAGGAGCGGCCGGCCCGCGAAGAGCGGGGCCGGATGGTGCAGGCGCGTGGCCTCGCGAATCAGGTGCAGGCGTTCGGCGAGGAGATGAGTTTCGGCCGCGGGAAGACCCCACGAGAGCGCCGTGCGCAAAAAGGGGAGGAAGGATTCGTCGTCAGACGGCACCACCTCCGGTACGACGAAGTTGCACGCGAACTCCGCGCTCGTCCCGGGAACAGCGCGGCCGGCTTCCACCGGGGTGGCGAACCCCAGCAACTCCGCGCGCACCGGGGAGCCCGAATCCGCCCCGGGCAAACTGATCCGCCAGCGGGCAGAGATCCGGGCGGCGGCGCCGGCGGGATTGATCACCAACAACACGTGATGATTCAACCACAGGTGGCCGGATAAGGGAGGCATGGGATCAGGAAAGGGCACGGCGTTGGGCGATCAGCTGGCGATAAAGGCCGGCAAGTTTTTCCGCGTGCTCAGCCACCGGGTACGAAACAGGAAGATGCCGGCGCAATTCCGCCCAAAGCCCCGGCGTCGTCGCGGCCCGTCGCATGGTTTCCGCCAGGCTCATGGCGTCACCGGCACGGAAGTGCAGCCCGTTCCGGCCCGGGGTCACGGCTTCCGCCATGCCGCCGATATCGCTGCAGATGACGGGCCGCCCGCACATAAAGGCTTCCTGGATCACAAGCGGGGCGTTTTCCCACCAGAGCGACGGCACGACGACCCAATCAATGTTCTCCATCAGCGACCGCAGCTCCACCCGCTGAAACGGCCCGGCGTTCGTGACGGTGGGCGCCGTTTCGGCCAGCCGCGCGCCGAGGCTGGCCTGAAAATCGGGCGGCTGCAGATCGAGGTTGTTGCCGTGAAGCCAAAGATGCGCGACACCCGGCTGCAGGCGTTCCAGGATTTTCATCGCGTCCAGGAGGACGTGGACGCCCTTGAACAGGGAAAGCTGGCCGAAGAAACCAAACCGCCAGCGCGATCCGTCCGGCGACCCGGCGCCGGCCCGGGCGCTCACAGGTGCGCGGCCATAGTTCTCGCAAATGATTTTTTCGCGGGGCAGGCCCCAGGCGGCATAACGTTCCCGCAGGAATTCACTGGGCGCCACAAAGCGGTCCACGAGTTCGAGCTGCGCCTTGATGAACCGCTCCCGCAGGAAGAATTCCCGTGGCGCAATCCCCGGGAAACACTCGTGGCAGCGGCGGGGCGAGGCTTCGTGGCAGCGTTCGTGGTCGTTCGTGCGCAAGAGCTGACCGTTGCGATGACAGATCGGCAGATAGTCGTTGAGGGTGCAGACAATCGGCGCCGCCGGCAGCGAGTTGCGCACCTGGCGCAGCGCGTCGTAACCGAGGAAAACGGTGTGGTGAAAATGCACGACGTCGGGCCGTACCGCCGTGAGAAAACGATCCAGATAGGTGACGAGATATTCCTTGGCGCACGCCGCGCCGAGGAAGTGATCGTAGTCACCGCCTTCGTTATGGAAGAGATACTGGCTGTCGTCGGCAGGATGCACCATGGAAATCATCGTACCCTCGTGCGGGCGCTGCGCCGCGGAGAAGGGAGGGCCGGCCTTGGCGAGGAGGCAGGCGGCAAACTCGCCGCCGCCACGCATCGCCTCAAACAGCTCCTGCGAATAGACCTCGACCCCGCCCGGCCGGATTTCCGGGTGGTTGTGGACGACATAGAGAACTTTCGGCCGGGCCATCGGGGTCAACGGGTGCATCAGCGCAGCTCTCGCGGCAGGGCCGGGCCCGCATCAGGTGTCGTGGGCCGGAGGCCGATAAAGGCTGCGACACGCATAAAATTACTTCAACCGGCCCCGCCCGTCCGCCGCAAGGGCAATGCGTCCCGGTCTCTTCGTCAGGCGCAAGCAAGAGGGCGACGACGTGGACTTGCAACAGGGCATCTTACTTGGTTCGACAATCGAACCGGAGACATCCGCTAGTCTGCCGGAGAAATAATTGCGGAAAGTTGGGTCGATTTTGCCCCGGGAATGTCTAGCCGTCTGGCATGCCGTTTGTGCCCGCAGAACCCTGGAGTGTTGCCTTCAGCTCCTTTCCGGCGGACGGGCGGTTTCCCGCCGGGGGCTGCTGGCTGCGCGGCCTCATCAAGGCTGAAGCACCGACTGCCGTGGTGGACGTGCGGGCCCGGGTGGGCCGGGAGATAATCTGCGGATTTTGCGAGGGAATGACCACCAGAACCGCGGGATTACCCTCCGTGAATTTCACGGTATTCCTCCGGCCACGAGCAGGGCGGCATCGCTTCCGGCTGGAAGGCTATGACGCGGTCCGGGGCTGCTGGCGGAAATGTTTTCAACGCGAGATCGAGTCCGATGCCCCGGCGTTAGGCGCGGGGTGCGCCCGGCCCGCCGGGCCGGGCCCGGGCTGGATGTTGTTGCGGACTTTGCGCCAGCGGCACGCCCAGCCACGAAATTTCTGGCGCCGGCCCGCGCAGACGGTGAGTGACACCAGCACGGCGGGCACGATCGAGATCCAGCCGGTTCCGCCGCTCTACGGCTGTCTGGAGGAGCCGGGCCAACAAATACGGACCAATCACGGACTGCTCTCGGTCAATGGCTGGCTGGCGCATGCCACGCAAGCGGTGGTGCGGGTGACCGCGTGCGTCGACCCGCGGATGCCCGCCCGCCTCGAGCACGGCTTGTCGCGTGGCGATGTGGCGGCAGTTTTCGGCCAGCTGCGTAATGTTACACGGTGCCAATTTTCGGGTGAGGTGATCGTGCCGGCATCGCATCCGGAGCCATGGGGACTCGTGGTTTGCGCGGAGCTCGACAACGGCGAACAAATGCTGGCCTTTGCCCGGCGCGTCTGGGGTCCGCCGTTTGCCATGGATATTCCCGGCCAGTTGCCGCCCTATTCGGCGATGCGTTTTGGCACCGCGGCGGCACTCGTGCTGTCTGCCCGAGGCTGGCGAGACTGGCGTCGTTCCGCGAAGGAATGCGCCATGGCCCGAAAAACTTATCTACGCCACGCATCACCCTCCGTTGTTCCCGGGGATGTTCGCTATCAGTCTCCAGCCGGCCTGCTGCTCCCGCGACGACTTTCGGTCTTGATCGTGAACGATAACTTCACGCTCGGCGGGGCCGCGCTGTTCGCCTTGGAATACGCGCGTTATCTTTCGCAGCGGCTGGGCTGGACCGTGCGTCTGGCGACCCCGCAGGACGGACCGCTGCGGGCGCTGTGCGCCAAGGAGGGTATTCCTGTCGAGGTCCTGGATGACGCGTCGGTCACCGCTGAGGCAAGCGGGCCCGAGTTCAACAACCGGATTGCGACCATGGCGGCGGCGCTTGACTGGAGCGGCGTCGATGTGGTGATTGCCAACACGATGGTCGTGCACTGGGCCGTGCATCTGGCCCAGGCGATGGGCAAGCCCGTGCTTTTCTACATTCACGAGAGTGCCCGGATCGACTCGCTGTTTTCGGCGGCGCTAGTGCCCGTGGTCAAAGCGGCGCTGGCTGGCGCGACCCGGACGGTATTCGTCACGGAGTGGACGCGGGCACTGCATCGCCCATGGGAGCGCCGGGGCAATTTCCGGTTGCTGCGCAGTTGGACGGATATTGCCCGGCTTGATGCCTTCGCCGCCGACCATGACCGGGTGTCACTCCGCCGGACGCAGGGAATACGGGCTGAAGCGATCGTGGTCGTCTGCGCGGGGAGCATTTGCGACCGCAAGGGCCAGCGTCTGCTCGTCCATGCGATTGAACTGCTGCGGGGAGTTTCGCCGCCAGCAGATGCAGGCCCGCCACCATGGCAATTCCTGCTTGTGGGGGCGCGGCCAAGACCGGAGGTCGACCAGTTGCAGCGGGACATCATGGTGCGCGGATTGGCCGGACTTGTTCACCTGGTCGATGAAACGCCGGACGCCCTGAGGTTTCTGTGTCTGGCCGACATCTACGTGTGCCCCAGCTTCGAGGAAGGATTTCCCCGCGCATTGATGGAAGCCGCGGGATTGGAACTCCAGATTGTGACGACACGGGTCTGCGGCATCCCGGAAATGTTGCGCGAGCAGGACGCCTGGCTGGTGCCGCCGGGCGAACCCGTGTTGCTGGCCGGCGCGCTGGCTCAGGCGATGGAGGCGCATCGCGCGGGTGACGTGACCCGCCCGCGCAGCGCGCGCCGGCGTGTGGAGCAGCTTTTCAACGCCGCCGATGTCCTGCCGGAACATGCGGCACTGGTTGGCGAGGTGTCGGTGGCGGCGTCTGACCCGGCTTTATCCGCCCGCTGATGTCCACAAGCGAACACCTTCCGATCAGATACGGGTTTGATCACCACCCAACCAACTGGTGCTTTCCCGCCGGTGGATCATGGATCACCGGCTGGATTGAAGCGGATGAGAACGACAGATTGGCGGACGTGCGGGCGTGGATCGACGGGGAGATCTTTCTGGGCGTGCTCGGCCTGCCGTTCGAACCCGCGGACACAGCGGTGCCGGGCCGTCTCCGGTTTGCTTTTCTGGTGGAGGCCGGGCGTGGAAGCCGGCGGTTGCGGCTCGAAGCTTGGAATGCACGGCACGGATGGATGGAATTTTATCAGACACCGATCCTTGGCACAGCAACCACAGTGACCGGACGGGCTGCAGGAACGTGGGTCGGGCTGCTGCCGTGCTTTGTGCGTGGAATAGCACAGAAAAGCGGCGAGCGGATTTCAACGCTGGCGGATGAAGCCGTGCGGTCGGCGCTGGCGATACCATTGAATGTGGTGCCGGCTCCACCATTTTTTGGGACGTTGGAGACACCGACGACCGATGGTTATGTGCGCGAAGGCAAAGTGCTGGTTGCCGGCTGGCTGGCTCATCAAACGCAACCGATCCGGAAAATGACCGCGCGAGTGAATGGCGCCCCGGAGGCAGTCCTGCCCTATGGATTGCAGCGCTCCGATGTCGGCGAGCAATTTCCCGGGCTCGTGGACGGGGATCATCCCCAATTTGCGGGTCTGGTCGACCTGCCCCGTGTCACCGTCGAACCCGTGCTTTTGCTCGTCTTCGCGGAAACAGGTGACGGGGCCCGGCAATTGGTTTTCACCCGGCGATTCCTGCCCTGGGAGCGGAAACAAGCCGGTATGACCGGACCGGGGCCCACGGGCTGGCGGCAGCTCCAAGCGGGTTGGGCGCTCATGCTTGCCGCCCACCGTCACGGGGTGCCGTGGTGGGACTTGAACACTTTGTCCGCGGTTGCCCAGGCGCCCGGTGCCGTGCAACGGGTCGCGCGCATGGCGGCGAAAGGCGCCTTCGCCGAATCGACGCCCCTCTCGCTTTATCTCTCGTCGTTCGAGGACCATGAAATCCGCGTGGCCCCGTCGCCAGACCGGCCCCGTTGCCCGAGGTCCGACGGCCTGAATCTGTTGTTTGTGCTGCACTGTGATTTTTACTGCGCCAGCGCGCTGCATGTCCTGGCGCTGGCCGACCAGCTCAGCGGACAGGGACACGCCTGCATCGCCGCCGTGCCCGAGCGTCTCGACATGCTGCTGGATAACGAGGCCCCGGCATGTCGGGGAATTTTGCACGCCGACGCGATGCAGGGAGTGACTTTTCCAGACGGACGGGGACCCGATATTGTGCATGCGTGGACAACACGCGAGTGCGTCCGGTTAGTGGCGGAACGGCTGAAGCAAATCCACCGGAACGCCCGTCTCGTCGTCCACCTGGAGGACAACGACAGTCAGATTCTCGCCGCAACCTTGCGGTGTTCCATCGAGGACTTGGACCGGCTGCCCGAGGCCGAGCTCGACCGATTGGTGTCACCGGACATGTCTCATCCCAGAAAGGGTGCCCGTTTCCTCCGCACGGCTGACGGCGTCACGATCGTGGTCGACACGCTGGCCGCCTTTGTACCACCTGGAATTCCCGTGCAGTTGATCGCGCCGGCCGCAGACAGCCGTTATTTTTATCCCCGGCCGCGGCCCCCTGAATTTCGCCGCCTGGTTGATCCGGCGGGTGAAGCCACAATTCTTTGCTACAATGGCAACGTCCATCCGGCGAATGCCGCCGAGATGCGCGAGCTTTATGCCGCGGTCCTCCAGCTCAACCGCACCGGATTGCCGGCCCGGTTGATCCGGACCGGATACGACCACGTCGATTTTCTCGGTCCTCTGGCGGCCGAGGTCGCCCCGTTTGTCTGCGACCTTGGGAGCATTCAACGGCACCGGCACGTGGCTCCGCTCATGGCGCTGGCGGATCTGTTCGTGCAGCCGGGCTCCGACAACGAGTTCAATGCCTGTCGCCTGCCGTCGAAGCTGCCGGAATATTTCGCCCTCGGGCGCCCCGTAATCCTGCCCCGGACGAATCTCGGACGCATCGCCCGCCACGGGGTCGACGCTTACGTGCTCGAAAGGGCTGATTGTGCGCACATTGTCGGGGCGGTGAAAACCTTGCGCGCCGACCCCGCCCTTTACGAGGCGCTCTCCCGGGGGGCGAGCGGGTTTGCGCAACGGCAGTTCAGTTGGGAGCGGAGCGCCGGGGCTCTGGCGGAGTTTTATGGGGTGATCATGACGTCAACCGTGGAGGCACGGCGATGAACATGCCGGGCGTGTCGTCTGCCCGGGGCAAGCCCGTCGCGACCGCCGGCCGGTGGATGAACGGGGCGCGGCACGTCGAGCAGGGGCTCGTTGCGCTGCTGCTGTTCGCGGTCATTTTCACTTTTCCCGATTATCCCGCGGTTTCACTCGACCCATCGTGGCGGCTGGTCCTGACCCGCGCGTTTTACGACGGGCTGCAATTCGGGCATGATATTGTGTTCACCTACGGCCCTCTCGGTTTTCTCATGGGCAACACCTATGACGGTGTTCATTTCTGGGGGCTGATCACCTGGCAACTGGTCAAGGCGGTCGCGTTTGCCGCGATCATCATGCATGCGGCGGACCGCCTGCCGGTCGTGGCGCGCTGGGCCTGCTTTGCCGCCTTCCTGCTGTTCGGGGTCTATATCGAGGACACGTTGCACCGGATGATTGTCGTTCTCCTGGGAGCATGGTGTGTGCGCGAAGACGAGCCGCCTGGCCCGCGCGCGAGCCTGGCGATTGGTGCGGGTCTGGCGTGGTTGTCGGCGATCAAGTTCACCAACCTTCTGCTGGCCGCGGCCATTGTCGTGATGGCCGCGAGCCTGCACCTCCGGTCCGCCCGGCAAAAGACCGCCGGCATGCTGGTGCTGGGTTATGTCGGGGGTTTTGCCGCGATTTGGTTGATGGCGAGGCAAAGCCTGTGGCGGTTTCCGGAATATTTGCTCAATGCCTGGCGCATCAGCCATGGTTATGAGGAGGCGATGGGCTTGCCGCCGCCCGCGGTGGCATTGTGGAAAGCGCTCGTGATCGGCGTGCTGCTGTCGCTCTATCTCGGTTTGCATCTCGTGCTGCACCGGCGCCAGTCCGGGGCCGTGGTGGCGGTTTTGTTGCTGGTGGCGTATGGCTTCGCCACGTGGAAGCACGGGTTCATCCGCGCCGACGGGCATATGGGGGATTTCTTCATCGGCATGCTGCTTCTGGCCGCCCTGGCACCGGCGCTGCTGGGAGGAATGAAACGCTTCCGGGTGATGAAATGGGGGATGTTGGCGCTCGTGGCTTTCATCAGCGTCTGGGGGCTCGACGAAACATTCACGATCACCCGCTCGACCGCCTGGGCCGTTTTCACCGAAAAGATTACCGGCCAGCTCGACCACCTCGCCCATTGGAAAACCTTCCGGGCGGGTTACGACCTGGAGTTGCGCCGCCTGTGCGCGGCCCAGCCGCTTGACCGAACCCGTGCAATGGTCGGGCGCGCCTCGCTCGACGTCCTCGGGCATGATACGGGCATCGTGTGCCTGCTGGGAATGAACTACCGGCCGAGGCCGGTCTTCCAAGGTTACTCCGCCTACACCCCGGCCCTCGCGCGGTTGAACCGCGACTATTATTTATCGGCACGCGCCCCGGAGTTCGTCCTGCAAAAACTTCAGACGATCGACGACCGGCTGCCGAGTCTCGACGACTCATTGGTGTTCCGCCTGCTGCCGCAGCTGTATGAGTTCGTACTGGCGGAGGATGGCTTCCTGCTCTGGCGGCGGCGCCCGGCGCCCGTCCCCGCGAACGCGGCGCCCGTCCTGCTCGCCGGCGACCTTGCCCCCGGTGAACTGCTGCGGGTTGACCGCTTCGCGGACAAACCGCTGTGGCTGGAACTCGACCTGCCGCTGTCCCTCCGGGGCCGCTTGCGCGCCGTCGGCTATCAACCGCCCTTTGTGCATCTCCGCCTGACCGACACGTCCGGTGGCTCCACCGACTACCGGTTGCCGCCGGCGCAGGCGCGCGGTGGCTTCATTTTGAATCCGATCATCGATGACGCTGCCGATTATCTGACCTTCGTCAGCGGCGAACCCCGGCGCCGCGTGCAGAGCCTGGTCGTGGTAATCGAGCCGGACGACCGCCGTTTTTTTGCGGACCGGTTCCGTTTTTCCCTGACCGGGGTTTACCTGCCGCGGGTGGAGAAATCACTGGAGCGCGAAGCGTGCCGTGCGAGGTTCCACATGTTCAAGGCGCTGCCCGACTCGGAAACTGCATTCGTGCCGTTCGCGGAGGCGGAGATCGACGGCCATCCGGTGATCGTGGCCCATGCGCCCAGCGAACTGAGATTCGAACTGCCGCCGCACGCGTCGCGGATCACGGGCAGCTTCGGTTTCATCCAGGGCGCTTATTCCGACGGAGGCCAGACCGACGGCGCGACTTTTCTAATGACATGGACGGATGGGCGGGAAAGAGAAACGCTTTTCTCCCGCCGGCTCGATCCGGTCCACGTTTCCTCCGATCGGGGGCTCCAGACTTTTTCGGTGGACCTCGGCGACTGGCATGGCGGCGAGCTGCTGCTGGAGGTGGATCCCGGTCCCAAGGGCGATAACAGCTGGGATTGGACCGCGTGGTCGGACGTGGAAATCCAGGAGGGGCTGGGGAAATAGCCCGGCTTGACGCGCTCAGCGGGGCGAGGCGGGTCAGTCCCTTTTTGGCTCCACCGGCTTGTCGCCTGCGGGTTTAACCGGCGGAGTCTTTGGTGTGATCAAAACTCGAGCGGGACGCGCACCACGATACCGCCCATGACATCGCCGACTTGGTAGCGTTGCGGGGTCGATGCCGATCTTCGATTGTGACATTCAATGCAGGTGGCGACCATCGGGAGGTCCGGATAGACGGCGGTAAAGTACCGCCGCCCCCCCAGCATTTCCTGACCGTAATAGTTTTCCGTCGGGTGGATGGCGATGAAATCCAGCCCACGTCGTTCGAGTTCGGTTTGAGGTTCGTTGCGCGGATCGATCGGACGAAGAGAGCGCAGGCTGTAGCTGAACTCGGCCCCGTTGCTTTGGATCGACTCGGCGGCACGGCGAATCATTCTGCATGGCACCGGCCAGGATTCGCCCGGCTTGGCGCCGGCGGAGGCGTTTGGCGAGGGGGGCTCACCGTTTTGTCGCGCGATGTACTCCCGACAGTAGATTTCACGGTCCGCGGCGATGACAAAGTGCAAGGCATCAGCTTGATTCTGAGGGCTGATGGCGCCATTGGACGGCGGAGGCAGCGCCGGGGCGGCACCAAGTCCTGTCGCCGAATCCGAGCCGGCGCCGAGAGCGGAAAAGGCGATGAAGATCAACAGTACGACAAAAGACAACACAGTCGGCAGGGCGATCCGGTTTTTAAATTTCACGGGTTTATATCGTTGGGAGGAATGGGAATGAAGCATCCCTGCTGACAAGTCAGCACCTGAAGTGCGTCTGTTCGGTTGCCGGAGTTGTCGAAATGGGGAACGCCGGTGACTCCCTCGGTGGAGAAGGCAAGGGGGAATTGACGATCGCCAGCGCCTTTTTCGGCGCGACGTAGGGTCTCAATCAGCACTCTCGCGGCATCGTACGCCGCCGCCGCACTAAAGTCCGGCTCGACGCCAAATTTTTGCCGAAACTGCCTTTCGAACTTCTCCGCGCGCACGCGAAGATCCGCGTCTGCCCGGAAATTCGTCACCAGGAATCCGTTCGCGGCGGCGCCCGCGGCAGCGACAAAGACTGGCGAATCGAGCGGGCTGGGGCCGGCGAGACAACCGCCATAGCCCGCAGTCCGCAACGCCGCGGCCAACGTCCCCGCCTGCGCCGGCGGCAGCCAGACGAGCACCCCGCCCGGAGCAGCCGCGACGATCAAGTGAACCAGGGAAGCTAGGTCCGCCTTCGGCTCGCCGCCCTCGACGAACCGGTCCAGCGGGGTTGCAGTCTGACGAGCCGCCCTTTCGAGGTCGCGGCGGACCGCACGGCCCGGGCGCTCCGCCGGAACGACCGCCCACCAATGAAGCGGGGAATGGTCCGGTCGCAGCGTCGCGGCGAACAGGGCTTCGGCTTCCTGATCGGTGCGCGGAACCACGCGGATGGCCCAGGGGATTCCGGCATCCGTGACCGACGAATCGGAGCAGACGCTGGCCACCGGCACCCGGGTGCGGCCGGAAACCTGGAGGATGAGGTGGGTGGCGGCGCCGTCAGACGGGGAGATGATCGCGTCCACGTGACGCTCGGAAACCAGGATGACCGCATCGTTGCCGACAGTCCCCCACTGGCCGTTCCCGCTGCGCACCTCGAGTCCGACCGGTGCGCCGGCGTTTTCGTTGGCATCGGCGACGGCCAGTTGCACGCCGCGCAGCAGACTGGTCGCATCCGGTTCGCTCGGCGGCACGATGAGTCCTAGCGTCAACTCCCGCTCCCCGGCGCCGCACGCAAATGGAGCAAGGAACAGCCAGGGGAGCAGGCAGCGCAATCTGGCTAGCATGGACTCTGGGGATTAGCGCAGGGCGACCGAAGGCGTGAACTCCGGTTCCGGCTCGAAGACAGGCCGCCCATGCTCATACCGCACGAGGCGCACCGGCGCGATGTTGGAAGCGGTGCCGTCGAATCGCATCCAGCCGGTGACACCCTGATAATAGTCCAGGTTGCACACGAGATCGCGAATCTGCCAACGATTCGGGCCGGCGCGGCGGATCGCGCTGAGCATGAGCTGGGCGCCGTCGTAGGCATAACCGGCATAGATATCGGGCTCGTGGCCCCAGCGCTTCTTAAAGCGGGCCGCGAAACTTATCCACAGCGGATCCTTGCGCCCGAGATCGAAGAGATAGGCAAAAGTGGTGCCTTCCGCCGTATCGCCTGCGTTCTGTCTGAAGCTTTCCTCCATCATGAGGTCGGTGCCGAAGAAACGCGCCGTCACGCCCGCCTCGCGGAATTTCTTGGCGAACCGGCCGATGTCGGACGGTTCGCCGAGGAGGAAGATCGCATCCGGTTGAGCCTCCTTGATTGCGGCGAGCTGATACGCGATGTCGGTCCCACCGGGTTTGAAGAGCAGCTCCTGCGCGGCGGGACAGCCCAGCCGCCGGACGTAATCGATGAATATGTGGGCTCCGACCCGGGCAAACCGGTCACCCGCGCGCAGGATGGCGATACGCTTGCAGCCGCACTTATGGACGATCATATCCGCCAGCTTCGCAATTTCCTGCCGCTGATCCGGCAGCACCCGGAGCAGCCAGGGAATTTGCGTCTCGGTTAGCGTCGGGTCCGGGTCCGAGGTATTGATCATGACGATCTCGGTCTTGAGCGTGACGCGAAGCGCGACATGCGCGTCGGTTCCGTCGATCATGCCCAGGTAGCCAAGGACGTTTTCGTCCGCAAGGAGGGCGGCGAGATTTGCGGCGCCGCCCCATTGGGCGATGCCCTCGTGCTCGACCAGCTCGAACGGCAATTCGTCCGGCCGGCGAGCTTCGTTCGCTTCTTCGATCGCCTGCACGATGCCGGCGCGCGTGCGCTCGCTCCGATTCCAGTCCGGTCCGTATCTCGGCGAATCGATCAAGCCAATCCGGAGCGATTTCAGATCGGGCGGCAGCGGGTAGCTCCGACCAGGGCCTCTAAACGGCATTCGGGTGACAAAGTAGCGGTAGTACGGTTTGTCGCCGAACGGCCAGAACTCCTTCGGCACCCCGCCAAAGACCGGATACTCCTCACCCGGAGTTCCGTAGATGAAACGGGAAATGTCGGGCAGACCCGCTTCGGACGATTTGGCTGAGGTGCTTATCGCGGTCGAGTCGACGCGGATCTCGCCGTGGGTACCATCGGCGTAATCCGCGCCGGCAGGAACCGCCGCGGCTAGGGTCATCAGGCAGAAACTGAACATTTTCATGGCGGTCTCCTATTGATTCGAGGTTACGTTCACGCAGGCGGCTTGAGCCTCGAAGATGCCGTGGCTCACGCCGTTGGACGTGGTGAACCAGGCCTCGTGGTCGTCGGCCCAGATGGCCGTGACAAAGGCATCCGACAGCGCCGTCGCCAGCACACGAGTTTCGGGCTGCTTCCCGGGAGTGTAGATCCGGATCACGCCTTGGCCCGCCTCATTGACGGTGTAGTTGACCCAGCTGGTGCCGTCGGTCACCGAGGCGCCGCTATCGGTGGCGAGCCAGGCGACGCGCCCATGGGCAAAAACAGTATTGATGAAATTGGAGAGCAAGGGCGTCTTGTCCTGTACCCAGGTCCGCCAGGTCGCCTGCTTCGTGTCGTAGCGCGAGAGCCCGAAATAGGTGGACTGCCAGAGGATGCCGGCATCGTAGGCGACCCCGGACGTGACGTCGACGATCGGACCGGCGTCGGGCATCAGCACGATGTGGAAATCGCCGTCGGGATCGCGATAGGCTTTGAAGCTGCCGGTCTTGGGATTGTGCTCGATGATGCCGCCGGCCCAAACTCCGAGGTAGATGAGGCCGTCGCCCTGCGCGATGCCGTAGCACCAAGGCTCGTTCATGACCGTGTTGTTCTGGTCGTAGAGTTTCCAGCCCTTGGTCTTGAGATCGTACGCACCGGTGCCGGCGGCGGTCGCGGCCCAGACGGTTCCATCAATCACCGCTACGGCGTAGACCACATTGTTGGGCAGGCCGCTGTTGGTCTGGGTGAAGGCGGTGAACTTCCCGCCGCTGAAACGGGACAGTCCCTGCATCGTCGCGAGCCACAGGTCACCGGTGCGGGGATCCTCGGCGATGCCCAGAACCGTTGGATGACTGAGGCCGTCCTTCGTTCCGTAGGTGCGGAACCGTCCGTCCGCCTCGCGCACGCACAGCCCGTTGTTCGTGCCAAGCCACAGCTTGCCGTCGCTCGTCTTCAGGAGAGAATGCACCTTGTGCGACGGGAGGCCGTCCTTTTCACCGAAATTCTCGAAACGGGCAACGACGGGAAACGGGAGGGAGGTCGGCGGGTCCGCGCAGGTTTCCCCGGCGCGACCCTTAACGACGGACGCCGCAAGTAACAGGCCAAAGAACAGCAAGCCCGCGACGGTACGGGTAGACGATTTGTGTGGTGAGTTCATATGGAGGGGTAAGGCGTGATCGTTCGGGAATTGATCTCAGGGCCGTCGGCCCGTCCGCGAGGGACGGCCCTACAAGTGGATGTCTGGAAACGGACGGCATTCGGACGGGAAAAGAGTTTTACGAGTGGCTCAAAGCGTTTTCAGGAACTCGACCAGATCGTTCAATTGCTCCTTGGACCAATAGCTGCTGACGCCGTGCTGGTCGTCCTTCTGATAAGTGGTCCAGAGCTCTTCCAAGGTCTTCGCCCGGCCGTCGTGCAGATAGGGGGCCGAGGCGCCAATTCCGATCAGATGCGGCGTGTCAAACATCCCCGACGCATCGCGGGGCGCTTTGGTTCCCACCGATCGGAGCAGTCGATCCGTGAACAGCGGGGGCCGGTGGCAGGTCTGGCATTGCAGCGCCAAGGGAATCGGTGTGCCGTTGGTCTGCTGCTTCGCGAAGAAGAGCTTGCGGCCGCTTTCTTGTGCCGGCGTGAGCGGCTGACCCACTCGGCTCCACGGGATCGTACGGGTCGGAGGAAGGTGCTCGATGAACGTTGCCAGTTCGTCTAACTGTGCTGACGGGATGGGGTCGGTTCGCATCAGCACCCGCGCAAACCGCACGCCGCACTGATACTGCAGGGTCGGATTCTTCCCGCTCCATTTGAACGGGGCAGTTCCGGCCACGCCGGCCAGGCTGCGGTTGTCCAACAGATTGTCGCCCACCCCGCTGCCGTCAAAATCGTAGGCAAGTCCGTCCACGTGGCCGTCCGGGTGACACGAGCGGCAGGAGAATTGCCCTTGGAAGGTGTAGCGCGCCCGGGTGAAAACCCGCTCGCCTTGGCGGATGGGGTCGTTCTTTCCCCCGTCACCCAGCTCGATCCGGCCGATCAGCTTGAGGGTGGTTGTATCCACAACGAGCACGCGGTCGTCGAGTCGTTCGGCCACGAATAACCGGCGACCATCCGGAGACAGCGCGAGCTGCCGGGGGTTGCAGCCGGTCGGAATCCGGGCGACCACGTAGTGATAGGACAGCGCCAGGTTCGCGATCGCATCGTCCCGCGCCGACGCATCGGCCTGCGCCAGCCACGCGGCGAGCCGGTCAAGGTCGAGGACCGTCACGACGTCCGCCCCGCCAGCTGCCACGTAGGCCCGCTTGCCGTCGGGGCTGGCCACGATGCCCGAGGGATCGGAAAAGTAGGCGTTCGCCTCGTCCAACGGAATCTGCGTCACCGCACCATCCTTTCCGGAGATCGCCACGCCACTGGACATGACCCAGCCATCCTTTACCTGGGTGATCGGGACCAGATTGCGCACCCGGACCAATGAATTCAGGGTCCACCCCCGCACGGGCACCGTGGTGATGCCTTCGGCCAAGTGGGCCGACTTGAGCTGTTTCCGGTCGAGAATATGGCCGTTGGCCGGGTCAAGGACCGTCACTTCTGAGGCGGGCGGAGCGAGCATCTGGTCGCGGACCGCCATTCGATTGGCAACGTAGACCTGTCGACCGTCGCTCGAGACCGCGACCGCGTATGGTTCACGGCCCGCGGCCGGCCGAATCAACTCGCTCAACGGCGAGACCGAGAGCACGGAAATGTCATCGCTGCCGGAATTGGTCACAATCAATCGTTCTCCGTCCGGAGTCTGGCAATATGCGATTCCGGTCGGCCGAATGCCCACCTCCACGCTGGCCTGCTCCTTGAGGTTAATCGTATCGAGCACCGCGACCCGATCCTGATTCGGACAGGCCACAAACAACCGCTGGCCCGTCGCATCCAGCGCCAGTCCGAACGGCCCTCCCGGGACTTTCGCCCGGCGGGTCACGGCAAGCGACGTCACATCCGCCTCGGCGATTTCGTCCATGTCGTCCAAGGCGATGAACAACCGTTTCCCGTCCCGGGAAATCGCGATCCCACCGGGCGCGTTGTAGTGCGGACGGCTTTGCGCCCACGGCAGTTTTTCCAAGCTTACTCCGTGACAGTGATTACAGGAGACGAAGTCCAGATCGGGCCGTCCCGACCTCAAGCGTTCATGAGCGCGCAAGCCGAACCGTCCGCCCACGGCGGCCCCTGCACCCACAAGGATCAGTGATGTCGCAACCAGAATGAGTTTTTTGGAATTCATGGCATGACGGCCCGGGGAGCGGGTGATGGATCGGCAAGGTCCAACCGCGAAGGTTCGAGCTGCGCGGCCAACGGACGAAGGTTTTGGGGCGAGTGGTTGCGTGACTCGTGGCAACCGACGCAGGCGCGGTTTTCGCCCGGTTGCAGCCAGACAAACGCCGGTTGATGGCGGAGCAGTTTTCCTTGGCCATCGAGGGTGTCAAAGCCCAGCGGCATGCCGGCAGGAAGATACACGAGCACAGATCCGTCGGAAGCCACTGGAACTTTCCCCAAGTCGCACTGTTGTCCGGAGCCGGTTAGGGCGAAGACCCGGAGCGCAGAGGCCGGAGCCGGATTTCGGTCGGCGGCCGAGGCGATGCTGTCATTGACATTGAGGCAGAACGCCGTACCGCGTGTCGCTGTTGGCATCACGGCGGAGGTGTGCCCCGCGGGTTCGGTCCGCGCGATGATCGGGGTGGCTTCGATGCTGTTCCATTGCGGTTGGGCGAAGAGTGGCTTGTCGAGCGCGGTGGCGTCGGCCGCGAAACGATAGACTGCGGCGTTGACTGTCATCGACCGACCGACCGTGCCAGGCGTCTCGATACAGGCCAGCAGTTCGTTCTCCGACAGCGCCTCGACCGAGCGGCAACTGTCGGTTGGGAAAGGAAACAGATTGCCGCGGGTGGCGAACGGAGCGGCCGATCTCACGCCTTCCGCCCAAGCAGTGGCCTCCGGTCCCTCGGCACGGGCGGCGAGGAAAGCGATCCGGCCGTCGCGCAGCTCGCGGGGCCGGCGGACGAAGTCGGCCCCGTCATCCTGGCCGGCGTACGCAGCGACTTCGGTTCCGTCATTGTTGATCGTGAAGAGGCAGAGGTGCGTCGGTCCGTGGCGGTTGTCGTCGGGCTTGGCGGTCACAAAGAGAATCCGACCATCGTGCAGGACGGTGGCGCCGACCGCGCTCGACGGACTAAAGGTCAGGCGGTGGGGTGCCTGGTCCGGCAGTTTCCCGTAAAGGGCGGCCGGTTCGTGGGTGTTCCAAAGTTGGCCTGCCTTGGGAACAGGAGAGCTGAAGACCAGCTCTTCATGGGCTGCGACCGCGGGATCCATCGCTCCGCCCGGCTGCTCGGTGACGCGTTGGGGCTGACCCCCGCCCGCCTCGACCTGGTAGATTTGCCAGTCGGCATTCTCTGCACTCTTGCCGGTAAAGTAGACGTAACGACCGTTCCATGACACGCAGGGGTCACCGGCGGCGACCAATCCGCGGGAAAGTTCGCGGACCGAGTCCGGGCCATAGGGAGGGACCAGCAGGACGACCCGGCTTCCCGGCGGATACCGCACATCCATCACCGTGGTGGCTTGAGGCGGTGGGACGCCCACGGGCGTTTGCGTCAGGACGATGGAGCCGTCGGGCGGTGCCGGGTGGCAACCGGCCAGCGACAAGACGACCGCGGCTCCTAGCAATAGGCTTTTGCGCGCATTCATCATTTAGGGCTCGGTCACTTGAAGGATCTGGTCGACCCGGACATCGGTCAGCGTCTGGACCTTGCCGCTGGGCCACTTGATTTGGATCCGCTGCACGATCGGCGCCTGACCAAGCCCGAAGTGGGTCCGCGGATCCCCCTGGCTCAGGAAGCCCGACGGGCACTGGTTTTCCTGGACGTAGGTCTTCCCTTCGGCGGTCAACTCGATGAGTGCTCCCCAACCGGCTGGATTGCTCTTGGTCCCGCGCAGGGAAAGCGTGATCCAGTGATTGCCGGACCGGTCGCGGTTGTGAAGCAGGACCGGCCGATCGCCCATCAGGCCCACCAGCAGGTCCATCCGTCCGTCGTTGTCGTAATCGAGCACGACGCTCGGGCGCGCCCGGACCGGAGTTCGGAAGTAGGCGCCGCCCTTTTCCACCGCATTGCGGAAATTGCCCTTGCCATCATTCTCCAGCAGTAGGCTCTGCCAGCCCACCATCCGGAAGGCATCTCCATTGGCGATGAAGATGTCCAGTTTTCCGGCATTGTCGAAATCGATGAAGTTGCATCCCCAGCCGACATACTGCGCGGTCAATGCGCCGAGCCCCGAGGCCATCATCCGATCTTGGAAATCGCCCTTCTCCGAACCTACGTACAATGAGCCATAGCCCAAGCGCGAGACCATGATGTCCTGGATACCGTCGCCGCTGCAGTCGCCGAAAGCCGCGGTCATCGATCCCGCGGCCTCGCCCAAGGCGTTGAACGCGACGCCGTGCTGCATGGCTTCGTCGTGGAAATGCCCGTGGCCGTCGTTGATGAGCAGCATATTCGGAGTCGCGTCATTGCAGATATAAAGATCCTGATGACCGTCCCGGTTGTAGTCCAACGCGTGAACGGACATGGTCCGATGAGGATCCAGGGCGGAGATGCCCGACGACTCGCTGACGTCCGTGAAGGTACCGTCGCCGTTATTGTGATACAGCACGTCGCGCTCAGGCTTGTAGGCCAGCGGACCCGGGTAGCTGATCGGGTTGTAGTAGAGCTTGTAGTTCGGATCGAAACGCAGGTAGTTGGCCACGAAAAGGTCGAGCTTGCCGCGGTTGTCGGTGTCGATCCAGGTGGCGCCGATGCCTGTCCCCATATCGCCCACTCCGGCCTTGTCCGTCACGTCGGTGAACGTGCCGTCTCGATTATTGTGGTAGAGGATGTTCTTGCCGGCGTTGACGACATAAAGGTCTGTCCATCCGTCGCCATCGTAATCGGCTGCCGCGGCCGCAATTCCGAATCCTTGGCCGCCCACTCCGGCCTTGTCCGTCACGTCGGTGAACGTGCCATCTCTATTGTTATGGTAGAGCCGATTCGGCTGGCGCTTGGTTCCCGGCACCTCGTGCGTCACTCCCTTCATCGGTCCCGGATTGACGAAATAGAGGTCCATGAACCCGTCGTTGTCGTAGTCGAAGACGACGATCCCGGAGCCGTTGGATTCGATGATGTTGGCGATGCGTTCGTCGCAAAACTGCTGGACGAAATCGACCCCGGCCTTGGCTGTGACATCCTCGAAAAGGTCATCGGCGCCGGCAGGGATCGGCGGGGTAACGGAAAAGGATGGCGGCCGTACAACGTCGCTCGCCGGCTCGTATGACTTCGGCTTGCATGCCGCCAATGTCACCGCGAGCAATACGAGTAGCACGAGACATTCGTAAGCCTTAAATCCACCATCCGTTATAGTCGGTTTCATAATTGCAAAAATCTTGGGCGGCCGAACCGGGCGACCGCAACGGGCCCGTGCGCACCGGACCAGCTTATATTGCTCAGTAGCGAAACTGATGCCTCCGGGCCCTGGATGATTGTCTCTGCTTGCTCAGCACCATTTGACCCTGGGATTCGGTCTACTAGGCAGGACATCTGAATATGCTCCTGCTGGCAGTTGGATATCCGGATTACCAGCAAAGTGTGGCGGATTGACAAAACGGAGGGGCGAATGGTGGTTCGGCTTTGGCTGGAATTGCCGGCAACACGCGAGAGCCAGCCGCGGATTCGTCTTGGGTAGTCCTCCGCCCGTTTCCGGCGGCTCAATGTTCCGGCGCGATCAGTCGGAGGGTCGTCGGAATGCGGTCGTCCCAATCGGCGCTCTTCGTTGTCGCGCCGGACGGCCACCTGACGCGCACACGTCGCAGCGGGTTCCGGTCCGTGGAGCCGAAGAACTGCGCCGCACTCGACTGGCTGTAGTAGCCCGAACCGGCGCAGACTTCACTGGTTTGCGTTGAGCCGTCGGTGTACTCAGCCGTAACGCGCGCGCCCAGCGCTTGCGGATTGCCGGGCGGCCCCTGAAGGTTAACGCGAAGGGAATGCCGGCCCGCGACGCCCCGGTTGTGAAACGCCAGCGTCGCTTCGCCGTTCCGCGAAGCCAGAAAATCCGGCCAGCCGTCGCCATCGAGGTCAAGTATCGCCAGCGCCTTGGCGTCTCCGGGCACCACCAGCCCGCTCTCGATCGGCGGTACCGGTGTGAAATGGCCGTGGCCGTCTCCGCGTAGCAACTGGCTCAAACCGCCGTCGATCCGGCCGATCGCCGGCGCCGGTGCGTATGAGTTCTGCACGACGTAGATATCCGCGTAACCATCGCCGTCGAAATCGCCGGCGACAAGGCCATTGGCCGGAGAGATCTGGGCGAGGCGCGGCAAGGGCTCAAAACGATACCGGCCGTCCGGCTGGCTGAGGAACACGCCACTGCGCAGTTCCGTGGCCGCCAGGCGCGTCGCTGCGGCCAGCCGGTCGGCGCCCAGAATCTCGGGCAGCGTCGCACGGGCGTAATCGTTGTTCCATCGGTAGCGCCGCAGCACGGAGGGAATCGCGGCGCCGAGATCCGAGCGGCTGCGCCATGGGTACAGCAGGCCTTTCTCATAGTGCGCCTCGACGATCTCGTTGGAGCCGCGACCGGCAAAATCACCGGAGAAGAGCAACGCAGGATATTCCGGATCGGCGTGGTATTGGGTGTTCAGCCCCACATTTCCCACCACGTAGTCGGGGCGTCCATCGCCGTTGAAATCCGCCGTCGCAATCGACCGCCACCAGCCCGTTCCCGCCGAGGCGAAGCCCGCCCTCTCCGTCCAGTCCTCGAACCTCTTCCCGCCGGCATTGTGGAAATACTTCACCTCGCCCCATTCGAGCGTCAGTAGAAGGTCCGGCCAGCCGTCACCATCGACGTCGCTCCAGAGTGCCGCCGTGACCATGCCGACGTTGCGCAGCATAGGTGCCACGGCATCGGTGACGTCCATGAACTTTCCCCCGTGATTTGCCAGCAGCGCGCTCTGGGGCGTCGCCGGGTAACGTCCGGGCAAGACCCGCCCTCCGATGAACAGGCCGAGCCGCCCGTTGTGGTCGAAGTCGGCGGCGCAGGCCGCGCTGGCGCTGATGGACAGCGGCGGGAGCGTGCCATCGGGCGCCGGCTGGAAGTGTCCGTGCCCGTCATTCAGGAACAGGCGTGGCTGGTACTCGGGCGCGCCGGCGGGCTGACTGACTCCGCCGGCCGTCACGAGCAGGTCCGCCCGGCCTTCGCCGGTGGCGTCGAACAGCAGCAGCGGTCCGTCATCAACGTCGGGTAGCGCGACCAGCGCTGGCGAAACCAGGGGCGCCCAAATCTCGGCGCCCTGCGG
>CAZBLQ010000045.1:3498-25383 GCA_964492635.1 uncultured Oleiharenicola sp. | reverse complement strand
GCTCGGCGCGGTGCTTCAGGCCGCCGCACTTGCCGAGGAAGAGCACGGCCTTGGGTTTGATCGAGGTCAGCAGGTCCATGACCGTGGCGGCGTTGGCGCTGCCCATGCCGAAATTGATGATGGTGATGTCGCCGGCGGTGGCGTTGGGCATCGCCTGATCCTTGCCGTGCACGGGCACGCGGTGCCACTGGGCGAAGAGCTTCACATAGTGCTGGAAATTGGTCAGCAGGATGTAGCGGCCGAAATTCTTGAGCGGCACGCCGGTGTAACGCGGCAGCCAGTTGTCGACGATTTGTTTCTTGGTTTCCATGTCAGTTTGCTTTGCCCGTGAAAAATTAACCCCGTCGCGACCTGCGGCGAGGCAAATCTGCGGCAGTCGTGGGCACTGCCTCCAATGGGGCGATTTTCCGTGATCCGCTACGAATCACAAACCGGGCGGAACGTCGCGTTAGGGCCAACGGGCCCTGCCTCACGCATTCGCCAGGGTCGGCGCCGTGTTCAGGTGTTCCACGCCGGTGTATTTCACCGACTGCTCGTCAGCGTGGTAGCTTGAGCGGACCAGCGGGCCGCTCTCCACGACGCCGAGGCCCGCGGCGAGGGCGAATTTTTTCCAGTGGGCAAATTCCTCCGGCGGCACCCAGCGGTCGATCTTCCAGTGTTGCGGGGTGGGCTGGAGGTATTGGCCGATGGTGAGAATGTCGGTCCGGTCACTGGCGATGTCGCGCAGGCACTGTTCGATTTCCTCGGGTCTTTCGCCGAGGCCCAGCATGATGCCGGTCTTGGTCGTGAAGCCGCGGCTCTTGGCATGGCTCAGGACGCCACGGCTGCGGTCGTAGCGGGCCTGCACGCGAACCGGTTTCTGGAGGCGCTCCACGGTCTCGACGTTGTGGTTGAGAATGTCGGGTCTGGCGTCGAGCACGATGTCCACCTGGTCGAGCTGGCCCTTGAAATCCGGCACGAGCACCTCGAGGGCGCATTGCGGGTTCCGGTATTTCGTCGCCCGAATGGTGGCGGCCCAGACGCCGGCCCCGCCGTCCTTGAGATCGTCGCGGGCGACGGAGGTGATGACGCAGTGCTTCAGCCCCATCCGGGCCACGGCGTCAGCCACGCGCGCGGGTTCGCCGAGATCGAGCTCCGTCGGCCGGCCGGTCTGGATCGCGCAGAAATTGCAGGAACGCGTGCAGATGTTGCCCAGAATCATCACCGTCGCGGTGCCGCGTGACCAGCATTCGCCGATGTTCGGGCACTGCGCGCTCTGGCAGACCGTGTGCAGCTGGTTGTCGTCCACCAGCCGGCGCGTCGCCTGGTAGGCGGGGCCGGAGGGCAGCTTGGCGCGAAGCCAGGCGGGTTTGCGGTTGGTGGGCGTCATGTTGCTCAACAGTATTTATTAACCACGGATTTCACGGATGAGCACGGATTATTTTCAAGCAGTAATCGGACTCATGGCGATCAGTGGTATTTATCCGTGTCATCCGTGGTTAAAAAATTCTTCAGTTCGGTCCAGAATTCGGCGGCAAGCACCCGCTTCACCTCGGCGAGGTCGAGATCGTGGCCCAGCTCGGCCTGCAGCGAGGTGACGGCGCCGTCGGTGATCCCGCAGGGCACGATGCCGGCAAAGGGCGCGAGGTCGGTGTTCACATTGAGCGCGAAGCCGTGGTAGGTCGTCCATTTTTTCACGGCGACGCCGATGGCGGCGATTTTGCGCGAGCCGAGCCAGATGCCGGTCTTGCCCGCGCGCCGGCCGGCCGCGAGACCGAACGTGCCCGTGGTGTTGATGAGGACCTGTTCAAGAAGCCGCAGGTAGGCATGCAGATCTTTGCGCGGGGCGAGGTTTACAATCGGATAGCCGACGATCTGTCCCGGGCCGTGATAGGTGATGTCCCCGCCACGATTGGCCTGAACCAGTTCGATGCTGCGACGCTGCAATTCGGCGGCGTCCCAAAGCAGATGCTGGCCGGCTTCGCGCCGCACTCCGAGGGTGTAGACGGGATTGTGCTCCGTCAGCACCAGCGTGTCACCGATTTCGCCGGCATTGCGCCGCACGACCAAGTCCTCCTGCTGCTGCCAGGCCGCGGCATAGCCCGTGCGGCCCCAATCGACGGTCTGGGATGCAGTGGTGGCGGTCATTTTGTGGCGGAGAAATGATTCAAGTTGGCTGGACTCAATGGCCCGCACAATTGTATTAAAAGCCGGTCTTGTCCAATTGCCCCAATTATATTCATCTCCCCCAATGAATTTTCCCCGCTCTCTGCAACTGCCGGTTCTTGTTGGTTTCATTCTGCTCGGCGCGACGCTCGCGCCGGCGCAGTCCTCGATGCAGACGCAGCCGACCATGCAGACGTGGCTCATGTTGAATCCCTTTTCGCAGGAAACTCTGCTGGTGACTGACTTGGCGGAACAGAGCAAGCTGCAGGTGGATGGCTGGAAAATCAACGGGACGGGCTTTTTATGCCCGGCGGAGAGGGAGGACACGGTGGGTGTGCGCCGCCTCGTCCGTTCCAACAACAAGGGCAACGACCGGGTGTTTGCCATTTACCCCCGACATATCGCCACCTGCCTCAAATCGGGTTATAATGACGAGGGAATCCTGGGCTTTGGGGCGTCCACTCAGATCGAGAAGCAGATGATCCCGGTGTACCGTTTCAGCAAGGAGGACCGGCATTTGTGGTTGATCGGAAAATCCGACCGGCCTTGGGTCGAGGAACGTGGATGGAAATACGATGGCGTCGCCTTCTGGATCTGGCCGGCGCCGGCGTCTTAGTACTATTCCGTTAAGTGGGTGTGAGTGCCCGTTCTTAACGGAGTGGTGCTAGCCGGGGTGGTTCGTGACGCCCCCCGCCCACTTTCCGTTTGCTCCCGTCGCCTGGGCAACCAAATCTGCGCCGTTCCATGAACGACATTCCCCCGGACATCTCCCACGACCAGTTTGCCGTGCGGCTCAGCAAGCTGGAGGCCATGCGCGCCGCCGGGTCGGACCCGTTCCGGGCCAGCTGCGAGCAGACGCATTTTTCCGCCGATGCGGTGAAACTCTATGTTGAGGGCCAGGACAACGCCGTGGCGGTCAAGGTAGCGGGCCGGCTGGTGGTGATTCGGGACATGGGCAAGAGCCAGTTCGTCAAAATCCTCGACCAGCAGGGCCAGATTCAACTTTACCTGAAGAAGGACGTGGTGGGCGACGAAGCCTACGCTACGTTCAAGAAACTCGACCTCGGCGACATCATCGGGGCTGAAGGAACCCTCTTCAAAACCAAGACCGGCGAAATCACCGTACGCGTGGCGAATTATGTGCTCGTTTCCAAGGCGCTGCGCCCGCTGCCGGAGAAATGGCACGGCCTGACGGATGCCGAGCAGGTTTACCGCCAGCGCTACCTCGACCTGATCGTCAATCCGGAATCACGTGCCCGGCTGATGCTGCGCAGCCGCATCGTCGCGCACATCCGCACCTTTCTCGCCGGCCGCCAGTTTCTCGAGGTCGAGACGCCGGTGCTCGAGGGCGTCGCCGGCGGCGCCGCGGCCCGGCCGTTCACCACCCACCACAACGCCCTGGGCGCCGATTTCTATCTGCGCATCGCCCTAGAGCTGCGGTTGAAGCGCCTGCTCGTCGGCGGCTACGACCGCGTGTTCGAGATCGGCCGCATCTTCCGCAACGAAGGGGTCTCCCGGAAGCACAACCCCGAGTTCACCATGCTCGAGGTTTACCAGGCGTATTCGGATTTTCGCGGCATGATGGAGCTCATCCGGTCGTTGCTGCAGTCGTTGTGCCGGGATGTCCTGGGCAAGATGGAGATTTCGCACGCGGCCAGCGGCTCGGTGATCAACTTTGCCGGCGAGTGGCGCGAGGCGAAATACAAGGACCTCATCCGCATCGCGACGGGCGATCCCGGTTGGTTTGAGCGCAGCAAGGCGGAGAAAATTGCCCAGGCAGAGGCGTTGGGCCTGTCCATCGATCCCAAGTGGGAGGACTTCGAGGTCACCAACGAGGTTTTTTCCAAGAAAATCGAGCCGACGCTCATCCAGCCGACCTTTGTCACGCATCTGCCGAAGGAGCTGTGTCCGCTGGCCAAGCTCACGCCGGGTGACGACACGACGCTCGACGTGTTCGAGCTTTGCATCGGCGGCATGGAAATCGCGCCGGCCTACTCGGAGCAAAACGATCCGTTCGTGCAGCGCGCGATGTTCGAGGCCCAGGCGGGCGAGGAGAAGCAGAACATCGATCAGGACTTCCTGCTCGCGCTGGAGCACGGCATGCCGCCGGCCGGTGGCATGGGCGTGGGCATTGACCGGCTCTGCATCCTGCTGACGGGTGCCGAGAGCATCCGCGATGTGATCCTGTTTCCGTCACTCCGCCCGGGCGGAACTTGAATATACGACACGGAGATCACCGAGTGGTTCACAGGGTGCACAGAGCAATGCAACAACCTCGGTGAACTCTGTGCCTTTCTCCGTGTCCTCTGCGACGAAATGAAATCCGGCCCCATGTCCTGGCCTTTCTACCTCGCGCTGAAGCAGCTTTTCCCGTCCGGGCGACGGTTGCCTTTCTTTACATTGATCTCGGTGCTTGGCGTTGGGCTGGGCGTGGCGCTGATGCTGGTGTCGACGAGCGTCATGGGCGGCTTCGGCCACCAGATCAAGGCGATGATCATCGACACGCAGGGCGAGGTGCAGATCCGCGGCCGCGGGCCGTTCGAAGCCACGGCGGCGTTGGAAAAAACCATCAGCAGCGTGCCGGCGGTGGCCGCATCTGCGCCCTACGCCCAGGGATTCGTCATGCTCAAATATGCGAACCGGCCGGCTATTCCTGTCATTCAGGGATTCGATCTGGAGCGTATCCGGCAGGTCATTCCGCTGGAACGCTACCTCATCGCTGGTTCGCTCGATGATCTGGATGACGACTCCGTGATCCTGAGTTCGCTGCTCGCCAAGTCGCTTGGCGCGGACATCGGCGACAAGGTCAGTGTCTACACTCCGCTCATGGCGGAACGGGCCGAGAGCAAGGAGCTGCTTCTCCCGCGCGACGTGCGGGTCGCCGCCATTTTTCAGATCGGCCACCAGCAGCTCGACAGCTCCACAGTCATCTGCTCGCTGCGGCTGATGCAGGACTTCTACGGACTCGGGAAACTGATCCATGGCTACAACGTGAGGCTCAAAAAAGGCGCCGACCCTGACGCCGCCACCGCGGCCCTGAACGCCGTGCTGCCATCCGGCATTCATGCACTGACTTGGTTCGAGTCCAACGCCGATTTTCAAGCTGTGCTCAGCTTCGAACGGAACATGATTTTCTTCCTCCTCACGTTTATCATCGTGGTGGCGGCTTTTTCCATCACCAGCTCGCTGCTCGTCACGGTCGTTCGCAAGACGCGCGAGATCGGACTGCTTGGCGCGATGGGCGGCAGAGCGCGTCATGTCGCGGCGTGCTTCTGCTTCCAGGGCCTGCTTATCGGCGTGGGCGGCACCGTCGTGGGCCTCGGACTCGGCTTTGCCCTGCTGCATTACCGCAACGCGGTGGTGCACCTCATCGCCAGTTTAACGATGGGACAGGAGGTGTTTGAAAAATTTTACCAGTTCAGCTCGTTGCCCGCCCACACCGAAACCAAGGATGTGGTCATCATCATCGTTTTTTCGGTGCTGGCCTCGACACTGGCGGGGCTGATTCCGGCCTGGCGCGCGGCCCGGCTCAAACCCGTGGAGGCGCTGCGCAGTGAGTAACGCCGACGCGCTCTCGAACCACAGAATCTGATGGCCACAAAAAGCGCAAAAAACGCAAAAATGATCAGGCCCTTTTCGTGCCTCTTCGTGTTTTTCGTGGCCAATATGATTGGGAGGATTGCTCATGTCTGATTCCGTGCTCCGCGCCTCAGGCCTGCGCAAGACCTACCCGAGCGGCGACCGCACTCTTGAGGTGCTGCAGGGCGTTGATTTCACCGTCAGCGCGGGCGAAACCGTCAGCGTGCGCGGCGAATCCGGCTCGGGCAAAAGCACCTTGCTCAACATTTTCGCCGGACTCGACCGACCCGATGCCGGCGAATTATTCTGGGGCGGCGAGGCCGCGCACAAACTCAGCCTCGGCGAACTCACGGCCCGCCGCGGCCGGTTTCTCGGCATGGTTTTCCAGTCCTACTATCTCATTCCGGAACTTGATGCCTTCGCCAACATCCTCATGGCCGCGCGAGTAGTCGGCGGGGTGGGGCCGGCGGAACGCACCCGTGCCTTGGCCCTGCTCAAGCGCGTCGGACTGGCGGAGCGCGGACTCCATCTGCCGTCGCAACTTTCGGGCGGCGAGCGTCAGCGCGTGGCCGTGGCCCGGGCGTTGATGAACAAGCCGTCGGTCATCCTCGCCGACGAGCCGACTGGCAATCTCGACGAACGCACCGGTGACGAGGTCATCAGACTGCTGCTGGATGTCTGCGCCGAGGAACACGCCGGGCTGGTGCTGGTGACGCACAATCCCGCCCACGCGAAAAAAACGAATCGCCAACTTGCCCTGAAAAACGGACAAATGGGGCATGGCTAACCCCAAGATCAAATGCGGCGTCGCCGGTGTCGGCTCGCTCGGCCAGCATCACGCCCGCATCTACGCCACGCTGCCCAACGCGGAGCTGACCGGCATCTTTGAGACCAGCGACGACCGCGCGGCGGAGATTTGCGCGAAGCACAACTGCCGGCGCTTCGCCTCGCTCGAGGAACTGGGCGAAGCGTGCGATGCCATCAGCGTCGTGGTGCCGACGGACCAGCATGCCCTCGTGGCGCTGCCGCTGCTGGCCAGGGGCTGCCACCTGCTGATTGAAAAGCCGCTTTGCGCCAGTCTGGAGGAGGCCGAGCAGGTGCTCGCGGCCGCGCGAAAGTTCAACTGCCTCGTGCAGGTCGGGCACATCGAGCATTTTAACCCGGTCATGAGTTATCTGGAAAAGCACACCGGTCGGCCCCAGTACATCACGACGGAGCGGCTCGCGCCCTACCAGACCCGTGGCACCGAGGTCGGCGTCGTGCTCGACCTGATGATCCACGACATCGGCATCGTGCTCGCGCTGGTGAAGTCGCCCATCCGCAAGATCGACAGCGTGGGCATCAGCGTGCTCTCAAAGACCGAGGACATCGCCAACGCCCGCATCGAGTTTGAAAACGGCTGCGTGGCCAATCTCAGCGCGAGTCGCATGAGCCTGAAGAAAAACCGTGAGATCCGGGTGTTTCAGGACAATGCCTACCTCTCGCTCGATTTCATGAACCAGAAGGGCCACCTGGTGAAGAAGAGCGACATCATCGCCTACGGGTTGAAGCTGAAGATCGGCCTCGCGAAGGCCGGTGACGCCAGCTCCATCCCGGTGCACGAGATTCCCATTGAGAAGGGCGAACCGCTGGCCATTGAGCTGGCGCATTTCATCGCGAGTGTCCGTGCAGCCGAGCAGCCGAAGGTCGGCGGAGCGCTCGGCAAATCGGCGCTCGAGGTGGCGATCACAGTCACGGAGCAGATTCGCAAGGCGCAGAAGTGAGCCCACGGAATACACCGAATGCACGGAAGGTAGGGGCGGTTGCCCTCAACCGCCCAGGCGCAATTTTTCAAATCCGGGTGGTTGAGGGCAACCGCCCCTACCAGTCATGAGCACTCCATCGCTCCCCGTTGGCCTGCCCCCTCCTGTCGGAAGTAGGGTCGATTTGCTCATTGTCGCCGGCGAACACTCGGGCGACGAGCACGCGTCGCGCGTGGTGCGCGAATTGCTCGCGAAAAATCCGGAGCTCAAGATTTGCGCGCTGGGCGGGCCCGGACTGGCTGCGGCGGGTGCCCAATTGCTGCACGACCTGACGGCGACGTCCGTCGTGGGCTTCGTCGAGGTGTTGAAGCACTATTCATTTTTCAAGGCGCTGTTCGATGCGACGCTGCGCTGGATCGAGCGGCACCAGCCTCGGGTGGTATGCCTGGTTGATTATCCCGGGTTCAACCTGCGGCTGGCTGCCCAGCTGCGTGAGCGCGGGGTGAGCGTGAAAGGCGGCGGCAAGGTCAAAGTGCTCTTCTACATCTCGCCACAGATCTGGGCGTGGAAACCAAAACGCCGCTTCACCATGGCGCGCGATCTCGACGCGCTGGCCGTGATCTTTCCCTTCGAACCGGACTGCTACAAGGATACATCGCTGCCGGTGGAATTCGTCGGCCATCCATTCCTCGCGCCGGACTACGCACCGCCGGTGCGCTATGATCCGGCCGGGCCGGTTCTGCTTTTGCCTGGCAGCCGGGTGCAGGCGGTGGGACGGATCCTGCCGGTCTTGCTAGCGGGCTTTGCCGAGCATCTGAAAATCGCGCCGGGCGCTCGGGCCGTCGCACTCTATCCGAGTGCGGAGGTGGCCGGGGTGGCGCGGACGGCGCTGGCGCACTGGCCGCAACTGGCCGGCAAGGTAGAGTTGCGGGAAAATGCCGGCAGTACTGCCGCCTCAACCGTGCTGACCAGTTCGGGCACGATGTCGCTGCATTGCGCACTGGCCGGCATTCCGGGCGCGGTGGTTTATCGGACGAATCCGCTGACCTACCTTTTCGCGCGCTGGCTCGTGAAGGTGGACTTCATCGGCATTGCGAACCTTCTGCTGAAGGAGTCGATGTATCCCGAATTCATCCAAGGCGCAGCGACCCCGGCGGCCCTGGCGGCGCAATTGCGCGAGTGCACCTGTGATGCCGCCCGGCGCGAAAAGACGCAGGCGCAGGCGGCGAAACTGCGCGAGCTGTTGCACGAGCCTACGAATGGCACGGCGGCGGACTGGCTCGCGCGGTGGCTGGCGGTTTGAGTTGTAGGGCGGGGTCGCTGACCCCGCCGAGGAGGCATCAACAATGCCGCCCTACGGCAAAGCATTCAGAGGTTCCGCACCCCGCGTCCATCAAGCACGCGGCGCGTTGTTCAGCGAGTGGGCTACGGCCGGCCACAGCGCCGCGGTGCGTTCGGCCAGGATCGCCCGGCATTTGGCCACCTCGGCCTCGCGCTGGGCCAGGTTCTCCTCGGCAATCTTGGCGAGGTCGTCGAGATTGTAGAGGAAGACATTGGCCAGTTGCGCAGTGGCGGGATCGACATCGCGCGGCAGGGCGAGGTCGATGAGAAACAACGGCCGGGCGGGCCGGCGCTTGATGCCGGCGGCGACCATTTCACGAGTGAGAATGAAGTCCGGCGAGGAGGTTGAGCTGGCAATGATGTCGGCTCCGGCTACGGCTTCAGGCAGGTCGGCCATGCTCAGCGCCCAGCCACCGGCGAGGGTGGCCGCCTCCTCGGCCTTGGCGAGCGTGCGGCTGGCGACGGTGATCGAGGTGGCGCCGCGGCTCTGGAAGGCCTGCACAGTCTTGAGGCCGATTTCGCCGGCGCCGACCACCAGGATTCTGGTGCCGGCCAGTTCGCCAAAAATGCGGCCGGCGAGATCGACCGCCACGGTGGCGATGCTGATCTGCCCGGCACCGATGCCCGTGTGGGTGCGGATGTGTTTTGCCGCCTGGAAGGTTTTCTGGAAAACCCGGTTGAGCACCGGCCCGGTCCAGCGCTGTTCGAGGGCTCCGTCGTAGGCCTGCTTCACCTGGCCCAGAATCTCGGTCTCGCCGACGATCTGCGAATCCAGCCCGGAGGCCACGGCGAAGAGATGGGCGATGGCCTCGTGATTCTGGTGCAGGGCCACGGCGGAATCCAACTCGGCCGGGGTGCAGCCGGTGACGGCGCAGAGCGTGTCACGGAGGATGACGAGGGTGTCCGGGCTCTGGGCCACGCCGTAGAGCTCGACCCGGTTGCAGGTGTTGAGGAGGGCGAACTCGCGCACGCCGGTCGTCTGGCGCAGGCGGGCCGCGAGTGCACCGGCCCGGGCGTCATCCAGCGCGAGCTTCTCCCGCACCGCGAGTGGAGCGGTGTGATGACTGGCGCCGAGGAGGAAAAGGATGGGCGTGGAGGTTTCCATCGTTCAGCGCGGCGCGAGAGTGACCGGCCGGTAGCCGTGACGGTTGGAGTTGACCGGCCCGAGCGAAAGCAGCGCCAGGCAGAACATCACCAGGCAAACCCAGGCAAAGCGGACCGAGACCAGCCGGCCACGCCAGCGCAGGAGCAGCACCACGAGGTAGGCCAGCCAAACGCTGATGGTCACCATCAGCTTGGGCAGATGAACCGAATCGGTGTTTCGCACCCACCACGAGGCGCCGACACTCAGTGAAAAGGTCAGTAGCATCACGCCGAGCATGATCAGCCGGTAGTTGATCTGCTCGAGTTGCACCACTGAGGGCAGGAACCAGAACAGGCCGTTGAGCCGTTTGTTCTTCAGGCTCCAGTTCTGCAGCAACTGCATGAGCGAGGTCAGCGCGAGGAGCCCGAACACCCCGTAGCTGAACACCGCCAGCGCGGCATGCACCTCGATCCAGGGGTTCTCGCCGAAAAGTTTCTGGCCTCGCACCAGATCCCAATGCGGGATGAGCAGCGAGACAAACGCCAGGGTCGCCGCATAGCCGGCCGTGAAAAGGCCCAGCAGGCTCACCCGGAAGGCGGTGCCGACAAAGAAATACAGCAGCATCGCGGACCAGGCCACAAACTGGACGATCTCAAAGGTGTTGCCGAGCGGACAGCCGTGCGCCGCCAGTCCGCGCTGATACAGGCCCAGCCACTGGAACCCCCAGCCGCCGACCAGGAAAGCGTTGAGGATGGTACGAAGGCCCGCGGGTGACTGGCGCCGGGTCAGCCCGACCAGCCCGGTGAGGAAACCGGCCAGGTAGAGCAGGGCACCGAACCACAACAGGGACCGGTCGGAGATCAACGAGGACATGCCGGTAACTTGGCAGCACCGCAGCGTCCCGGCAAGCGTTGTGACGAAACAATAAGGGTACGGCGTATTATTCCGTAGAAGTCGCTATTTGCTGGAAATGTGGGAGCGAGCGAGCTCACGACATTCTTACAGTCGCGAGCACGCTCGCTCCCACAGAAAACCAAGGCTACTGTGCTGGTGTTTTTCTGATTGAGGCTTGGGCTGGGCCCGGCCGGCCTTATAGTGGCGGGGTGAACCCGATATTCGACCCCCAGCCTGTATTACTCGCGGGCCGCCATGTGCGACTGGAGCCGCTGGCACCGCGGCATGCGGATGCGCTGTTCGCCGCCAGTCGCGATCCCGGCATCTGGACCTATCTGCTGATTCCGCAATTCGCCAGTGTGAGTGACGTGCAAAAATGGATCGAGGAAGCGTTGGTCGCCCAGCGCGCCGGGCAGGAAGTGGCCTTCGCCACGGTGCGTGAAAGCGACGGCCTTCCGGTCGGCTCGACGCGCTTCTTGGATATTCGCCGGCCGCACCGGACCGTGGAGATCGGTTGGACCTGGCTGGCTCCGGAAGCTCAACGCACTCCCGTTAACACCGAGGCCAAATACCTGATGCTCCGGCATGCGTTCGAAACGCTTGGTGCCGTTCGTTTGCAGCTCAAGACTGACGAGCGCAATGCCCGGTCGCGCGCAGCCATCTCCCGCCTCGGAGCTGTCTTCGAGGGAATTCTCCGCAATTACCAGACCTACAGCCATGGCTATGTCCGCAACACCGCGATGTTCAGCATCACGGCCGCGGAATGGCCCGTGTCGAAAACGCGGCTCGAAGCGAAGCTCGCGCGGTAGTTTTTTTTGGGCGGGGTCGTTTGCCTCGCGCGTAGGCGCGGGGACAAACACCGGGCCGCGAGCACGTGCAACAGTGCTGATCCCGCTGTGAACGTGGTGCAGTCTGCGCAGACAGGCGGGATCAGCGATCCCGCCTTGTTTTCGCATTTTGTAGGGCCGGCGCTTGTCGCCGTGCCGCGAATCAGGCCTGCCGAAAAGCGGCAGCTCTACAACTTCGGCTTCTTCGGTGCCCACTTCTCTAGAAAGGCGGTGACCTTCGCGGGATCGTGGGCCGACTTGCCGTCCTCAAGCGCGCCGGTCTCCTGCGTGGTGAGCTGTTTCCCGTCGGCATCGAGCACCACCAGCACCGGCAGGCCCTGCTCCATGGGATTGCCATAAAGGTCGTTGACCGCGTCATTCCGTTTCCGGCCGTCCCGGTGGTTCACATCAATGAGCACGAGGACATAATTGTCGTTCAGGGTTTTCGCCACTCCGGCATCGGTGTGCAGGGTGTGGTGCAGCCGGTGGCACCAGACGCACCAGTTGGCGCCGAGATCGAGCAGCACGTGCTTGTGCTCCGACTTGGCCCGGAGGAGAGCGGTGGTGATTTGTGCCGTGCCATCGGATTCACGGTCGTAGATGTCCGGGCCCTGCTTGGGATATTCGGGTTCGGCGCGCAAGGCCGTCGCGGCGCTGAGCAAGACAAGGATGGCGAGGAATCTCATGAGGGCACGCTAGTCAGGGAGGCTGATTCAGCTAATTCTTTTTGCCACCCAGAACCGGCAGTTGTCGGAAAAGTTGCGAACCTTCGGCGTTTCACTGGCTAGTTCGTCCCGCGTCCGGTCGTGGACGTGGCTCCAGCCGGTGGCGGTGAGGTCCTCGAGCACTTCCTTCCGGTCGGGCAGGTGCATGAAGGTGTTGCCGTTGTCGTCGGTGAAGTAACGATCCCCGAATTCCAGCAGACGCGGATTCTGCTCGCCGCGTGCCCAGAGCCCGGCCTCCTTCGCCCAAGCCGCCGTATCCTTGGGATCCTCGCGGTCATGCGTGGTGAAAATGAAGTGCGCCCCGGGCCGGCACACGCGGTGCAACTCCTGCATGGCGGTCCGGCGGTTCGCGCGTCCTGGAATCTGCATCAACCCGTTGAACATGAACAGCACGCCGTCGTACTTGTAACCTATTAGGTTACACGCCGCCAGGTGCGTCGCGTCGGCCTGCAGAAACGTGAGGCCGGTGATGCCCTGTTCCTGGGCGAGATTCTCCGCCTGCTCGACCAGCTCCGCAGCAAAATCAAAGGCAGTGATCTGCTGGTAGCCCTGGTGCCAGAGTCCCACCGCCACGCGCCCGGCGCCGCAGCCGGCCTCGAGCAGCCGCGCCGTCTTGTCGGGAAAGTAGTGTTCGATCAGGTTACGCTCGGATTTCCAAAGGCCGATGAAATGTGCGGCCCGGGTGTAATGGATGACCGTGCGGATCGCGTTGAAGTCATCGCGCACGGTTTCCCCGGTGATTTTGGTTACCTCCTCGCTCATAATACGTCGATGCCTGTCATTCTGAGCGAAGCGATGAATCCAGTGCGCTGAACTTGATCGGCCTGTTGATGGATCCTTCGCTACGCTCAGGATGACAAATCAAGGCTTTCTCCGCCATGCTGCGATATACATGCCGTTGGCGTTGAGTTCGTGCGGCCACAGGACAAGTGACGAGTGATGAGTGGCGAGTGACGATAAAGGAGCTGGCTCAAGTTCCGGATGGGCGGCGGTGAAGGCATCGGTCACTCCCGTCGTCTCAGCGCGAGTGAGCGTGCACACCGCATAGATGAGCCGGCCGCCGGGCTTGAGCGAGCCTGCGACGTTATCGAGCAGCTTACATTGCACGGCCGCGAGTTCATGCACGTCCTTGGGCAAAATGGTCCAGCGGGCATGCGGATTGCGCTGCCAGGTGCCCACGCCGGTGCACGGTGCATCGACGAGGATGCCGTCGAATTTGGTTCTGGTTGGAAGCTTGGCACCGCCTTCCCACGGCGCCGCGCGGAAATTGAACACCTTTGCGCGGGCGGCCCGCTCCTTGAGCTTGGCGAGCCGGCGAAGCGAGCGGTCGCTCACCCAGATGAGTCCCTTGTTCCGCATCAGGTCGGAGAGGTGCATCGTCTTGCCGCCCTCGCCAGCGCACGCGTCCCACCAAGTCTCGCCCGGCTGCGGCGCGGCGGCGAGTACGACCATCTGCGAGGCCAGGTCCTGGATTTCAAATTCGCCGTTCTGAAATTCCTTGGTGCGGTAGAGATCGGTCAGGCCGGAATAGCGCAGTGCGTCGGGGACGCTGCCCTGTTGTCCCGCTGCTGCGGTCCCCAGGGTTTGTCCCCGCACCGCCGTGCGAGGCAAAGGGGCGGGGATGAGGTGGCTGAGTTTCCTGGCCAGCTCAATGCCGGTGCCCGCCTTGGCGCGGATCCACAGCACCGGCTCGCGTTGCAACTGGGTCAGTGTTTCCGGCGGCAGGATGTCCATTTCGCTCTTGAGCCAGTCGGGTACTGCGCGGGCGGCGAGTGCCTCCAGCTTGAAGCTGGCTGGGTTCAGGTTGAACCGTTCCTGCAGGTCGAGGGCGGCAGCCAGTTGCTTTTGGGGCGAATCATTTTCGTTCAACCAGCGCCACCAGCGGAAGTAGGTGAAGACCGCCCGGCTGATGCCGCGGCGTTCGGCAGGCGCCGTGTAGTGGCGGTCCTGGGTGAGCGACTCGCGCAACGCCTGGTCGGCCGGGGTGCCTGCGGCGACCAGCTGCAGGACGCGCGCGGCATTGTTGAGGATGCTGGATTGAGCCATGCGAATCAACGAGACACCTTTTCCACTGGTGAAGGCGAATCTGTAATTTTGGAACCGCGATTTTTGCCTGAGAGCCGAAAGGCGGGACACACTACGGCTGCGCCACCACGGTGGGGCGAAGATTCTGCGCAAGAAATACCTCGACCCTGCGATAATACTCGTAGCGGCTTTCAAGGGGCCCGGGGCCGTGGGCGGTGTCGTCGATAAGGAATACCTCATACGGGTTCCCCTGAGCTTTGAGGGCGGCGGCCAGTTTTTTCGATTGGGCAACATCCACGATGTTGTCTTCCCTGCCGTGCGCCAGGAACACCGGGTCCTTGATCGCCGCGACATGGCGGAGCGGAGAATATTCCGCAAATGACTCCCGGTCTTTTCCGGGCTGGCCGAGGTGGTCGCGCAGCAATTCATATTCGCCCTGGCGGCGGTTGTCTTTGGCGTCCTTGACCAGTCGCTCCCAGTCAAAGACGCCGGCAAAAGACACGGCGCAACGATAAAGACCGGGTTCGAAGGCTACGCCGGCGAGGGCAAGATAGCCGCCGAAACTGCCGCCCATGATCGCCACGCGTGAGCCATCGACCATTTCCAAGCGGGCGCCGGCCCGGGTGGCATCGGTGATGTCGTCATGCATCTTTTTGAAATCGAAGCGATCCGCGGTACTGATGGCCGGACTGTAGCCGGTGGAGCCGCGGTAATTGGGTTGGATCACGGCGTAACCGCGGGAGGCGAGGAACTGGACGGTCGGATCGAACTGCCACAAGTCACGCACCCACGGGCCCCCATGGGCCAGCACAACGAGTGGCACCTTGTTTTGGGCGCTCGCGCCCGCCGGCAGGGTAAGGTAACCTTCCTGTCTCAATCCATCGCGCGTCTTGTAGCTGATCGGCTGGGTTGGTTGCAGCGGCCGGCCCTGCAACCAAGGGGCGGCGGCGCTGAGGAACGTCAGTTTCTTGTCCGCGAGATTCAGCAGCAGCAGCCGGCCCGGTTCCAGAGGACTGGTGACTTGAAAAAGCAACTTTTGCTCGGACTCGTCGATGCTGGTCAGCACGACGTCGGACTCGAGGTATTTTTTCTTAACGGCGGCATAGGCCGAGGCGAACGGTTCCAAAATCCAATTCGAGGTAAGTTTCCGCTGGGCATAGATAAGGCCGGCGAGCTGATTCGTTTTTTTGGAGAAGTAAAGATGAGCTCCGCTCAAGTCATACTCGGTGTCATGCCACACTGGTTCGGCGAAGGAATCGGCGGTGGGGTCATAGCGCTGCAGGAGAAAACCGCCTGCGGCGTCATAGTGCGAGACCCAGAGGCTGCGACTGTCCGGATCGTTCGCGACGATCTGGTAGAGTTCGAGATCCAGGCTCACCCGGTGCCAGGAGCCGTTGGCCGAGTCGTAGCGGTGGAGGAGTGTCTTGCGGTCCAGGTAGGTGAAGCAGTAGCCGAGTTCACCGTTTTCCAACGCCAGCCAGTTGACGACCGTGCCCTCCTTGGGGGACGGGTAGGTGCGAACCAAGGCGGAGGCGGGAACGTAGCTGTTCAAGGCATTGGCGGTGGTGTCGAGTTCAATCAGGTGGCTGGCGGCATTCGTGTTTTGGGCGGATTTGACAATCACGACAATTGCGCGGCCGGGGCGGTCCCGGGGGATGCCGAGGAGGTAGGTGGCATCGAAGGCATTGAATGGAGTGCAGTGGGAGAGCTCGCCCAATTTCGCGCGATAGAGCCCGCCGGCCCAAATATTGGCCCGCCAGGTGGTGAACAGGACTTCACGGTCGTTTACCCAGCGAAAGCTTTTGATGTCGTCGCCGTCGCTTGTTTTGAGCGCCTCGGTCTTCCTGGTCTCCAAATCCAGAAACAACAAATCCTGGGTGCCTTGTTTGCCTGTGAGGATGACGCCGAGCTGACGCCCCTTGGGGGAAAGGCTAGCTTGGCCGAGCAAAGCCGGGCGGAAAAGCTCCTCGATGGTGAGCGGCCCGGTAGTGGGCTGGTCCGACTGGTCCTCCTTTGTTGCGGCAGTCAGTTGGGAGATTCCGTACAAGAGGAATAGCACCGCAGCGCAGCCGTGTCGAAAAGCACTAGGCGGAAAAAATGGATGCATGACTATTCCATCGGAGCCCTGTAGCAAATGGCACGAAGAGCACGGCCATTAGTCAATGGCGATTCAGGTGCGCTTCGACCATCCGCCTACGCCAAGGCTACGGCGGACAAGGCGCCGCTTGGTTCATCCGCGTTTGGACCACCGGCGGGTTTCCTTGATCTCGACCCGGCGGCCCTCGACGACCGTCCCGGCGACGGCGGGGTGGGAACGCAGTTCATGAAAGGCTTCGGGGGCCACGCGCCAGTTGAGGCTGGGCGCGATCTCGGCGATGGGCGCGGCCCGGCCCTCGAAGACAAAGGCCAGTTCGACCCGGGTCTCACCGCCGGAGGCATTGATGGCGGCGCGCAGTTTCTGCAAGAAATCGGGCAGCTCTGCGTGGTCTGGCAGCAGCAGCCAGGTGATTTTTTTGACTGCGCCCGGGAGATAGGCATCAAGTGAGTAGCATTCCTTCACGTTCAACCGCGCACCGTCGGTGCCGCGCATGATGTTGCCGAGGATCACCACCGGCTGGTTTTCGGCGAGGCTCTTGCCGTAGTTCTCGTAGGCCTCAGCATACATGTTCACCGAGATGCTGGCGTGCTTGCTGGCGAGATTGAAGAACGCCCATGGCCGGTTGTCCTTCCGTGAAAGTTTCTTGGTGATGCCGGAGGCGATGCCACAGAGACGGAATTCCATGCGGTCACCTTCCGCAAGCACCTCTTCCTCGGTGTGGGTGGTGATGGCCTCGGCGAGCCCGGCGTAGGCGTTCATCGGGTGCCCGGAGATATAGAAGCCGAGCAGCTCCTTCTCGAATTGCAGCCGCTCGGCGGAGGTGAAGTCGATGTGGCGGCCGTTGCCGTTCCGCGACGAGGATGATGCGGCGCCATGGTCCGAAAGACCGGGCTCGTTGAGGACATCCAGGAACGAGTGCTGGCCGGCGGCGGCGTCGCGTTGGCGGGCGGCGACGGAGGACAGGGCCTCGTCAATCTGCCCGAAAAGCAGGCCGCGTTTAGCCCCGGAATAGTCGAAGGCGCCGGTCTTGATCAGGCATTCCAGCACGCGTTTATTGATGGCCCGGCCGTCCACCCGGGCGATGAAATCGGCAAAGTCCTTGAAGGGGCCATCGGCTTCGCGCTCGGCGATGATCTTTTGGGAGGCCGCTTCGCCGACGCCCTTGATGGCGCCGAGGCCAAAACGGATCCTTCCGGGAGGCTGCGTTGTCGAAGAAGATGTTCGCGGCCTTGCTTCGCCTAGGCTTCGCAGGGCGGTGGTCGATGCGAATGCATCGACCACCGGCGTAAAATTCTCGCGGGACTCATTGATGTCGGGGCCGAGCACCTGCAGGCCCATGGCGCCGCATTCGTCGACGAAGTGGGAGATTTTTTCCGAGTTGCCGAGTTCGTTGCCCAGCACCGCCGCCATGAACTGCACGGGGTAGTTGGCCTTCAGATAGCCCGTGCGGTAGCTGAGGATGGCGTAGGCGGCGGAGTGCGACTTATTGAACCCGTAGCCGGCGAATTTCTCGAGCAGGGCGAAGATCTCGAGCGCCTTCTTTTCCGCGATGCGGTTGGTCTGCAGCGCACCCTCGACGAACACGCTGCGCTGCTTCTCCATCTCCTCGACGTTCTTCTTGCCCATGGCGCGGCGGAGCACGTCGGCGCCGCCGAGCGTGTAGCCGGCGATGCGGCGCGCGGCCTCCATGACCTGCTCCTGGTAGACCATGATGCCGTAGGTCTCGTGGCAGACCTCCTCGAGGAGCGGATGCGGATACTCGATGGTCGCCGGGTCCTGCTTGCCGCGGATGTATTGCGGGATGAGGTCCATGGGGCCCGGACGGTAAAGCGCGATGAGCGCGACGATTTCCTCAATGGAATTGATGCTGAGCTGGCGGCAGAGCGCCTGCATACCGCCGGACTCGAGCTGAAACACGGCGGTGGTGCGGCCGGTGTTGAGCAGGGCAAAGGTCTTGGCATCGTCGAGCGGCACGGTCTCCATGTCGAACTTTGGATCTGCGGTGCGGCGGATGCTGTCGACGGCGTCCTGGATGATGGTAAGCGTGCGCAGGCCGAGGAAATCCATCTTGAGGAGCCCGAGCTTCTGCACCGGGTCCATCGCATACTGGGTGGTGATGTCGCCTTCCTGCAGGGTGAGCGGCACGAACTCGCTCAGCGGCCGGTCGGCGATGATGATGCCGGCGGCGTGCTTGCCGGTGTTGCGCACCATGCCCTCGAGCACGAGCGCCTGGTCGATGATTTTCTTCGTGAAGGGATTGGTGGCGATCGCGTCGCGCAGCTCGGCGGACTTGTCGATGGAGGTCTGTAGGTCGATGTTGAGCTCGTCCGGGATCATCTTCGCGAGCCGGTCGGCTTCGGCGTACGGCAGGTTGTGCACGCGGGAGACGTCGCGGATGACGGCCTTGGCGCCGAGGGTGCCAAACGTGACGATGTTGGCGACGCATTCGCGGCCGTATTTTTCGCGAACATAGGCGATGACCTCGTCGCGGCGGCGCATGCAGAAATCAATGTCGAAGTCCGGCGGCGAGACGCGCTCGGGGTTGAGAAAGCGCTCGAAGAGCAGGCCGAAGCGCAGCGGCTCGATGTCGGTTATGCCGAGGAGATAGGCGACGATGGAGCCGGCGCCCGAACCGCGACCCGGGCCGACGGGGATGCCGTGCTGCTTCGCCCACGCGATGAAATCCCAGACGATGAGAAAGTAATCGATGAAGCCTGTTTTTTCGATGATACCCAGTTCGTAGTCGGTGCGTTCTACCACGGTTTTGGCCAGAGCGAGGTCCACCTTCGCCGAGCCAGAGGTGCTCATATTCGCTGTTCCGGTGTTGGCGGCCTTGGCAGGATTCTCGTAATCCACGTTGTAGCGTGTTTTCAGGCCGGCCACGCACAGCTCCTTGAGGTAGGCGGGCTTGCTGGTCTTGATTTCGACGGGCAGCGGGTACAGCGGGTAGCGGTTTTCACCGAACTTCAGGGTGAGGTCGCACATTTCCGCCACAGCCTGGGTGTTCGTCACCGCCCCGGGCACCTCGGCGAAAAGCCGCTCCATCTCGTCGCGCGACTTCAGGTAGAACTGCGGCGTGTCGAATCGCATGCGGTCGGCGTCGTCGAGCTTCGCCCCGGTCTGGATGCAGAGCATCGTGTCGTGCGGCGAGGCGTCGCTGGCGTTGACGTAATGGACGTCGTTCGTCGCGACGACCTTCAGCTTGAATTCCTCGGCCAGCTTGAGCAGCAGCGGGGCGATGCGGCGCTGTTCGGGGATGCCGTGGTCCTGCAGCTCGATGAAAAAGTTCTCGCGGCCGAACATCTCGACGAAGCGCCCGGTGGCCTGGCGGGCGTCCTCCCAGCGGTTTTGCAGCAGCATTTGCGGCACGAGGGCCGCGAGGCAGCCGCTGAACGCGACGAGGCCGCCGGCGAGCGACGCGAGGGTGTCGAGGTCCGTGCGGGGCTTGTAGTAAAAGCCCTTGAGGTGCGCATCAGAGACGAGCTTGAGCAGATTGGCATAACCCTGGGCGTTTTTCGCGAGCAGTCCCATGTGGTAGAAGCTTTTCTCGCCTTCCACGCGGGCGGTTTTTTCCAGGCGCGAACCCTCGACGAGGTAGATTTCGCAGCCGACGAGCGGCTTGATGCCCTTCGTCTTGGCGGTGTTGAAGAAATCGATGGCGCCGAAAAGCACGCCGTGGTCGGTGAGGGCCACGGAGGTCTGGCCCAGCTCCGCCACGCGGTTGATCAGGCGGTCGATCCGGCAGGCGCCATCCAGCAGGCTGTAGTCACTGTGGACATGGAGATGAACAAAATTCTGGTCGGTGGAACCCACGGAGGGTGATGGGAAAGCCGCGTGCACTGGTCGGCAAGCGTTAATGCCGGCCGGTTTTTGTTCACGGGGAGGGCGGGTTATCCTTAACCCGCCGTGCGACCGAGCTACGGCTTGGGTGGAGGCGGGACTATCAGTCCCGCGAGGCGCGGAATCTCCATCGACAACCCGCGGGACTGATAGTCTCGCCTCCAGTATTCAAATACCGCGGGCGTTGTCGCGTGATAGCCAGTCTGGCCGACTGGCCGACAGGCTGAACGTAAGGTTGTTCTCGCACGGGGTTTAGCCAGATTGACGGGAGTGGAAGCATCCGCCTTCGCCAAGCCTTCCGCCGTCGCTCGGACGAGCTATGGCGCGACAAGCCGGTGCGATTGCTCCGCCTCGCCGGGCTGACCTCAAAATTGGGGTTGACGGTGGGGAAAGCGGCTGGCTTGTTGCTCGTTTTCTCCAACACCAACCAGTCTATTTTCCATGTCTATTGAGATCAAGATGCGTAAGAATGAGCCCATCGACCGTGCGCTGCGCCGCATGAAGAAGAAGCTCGAGCGCGAGAACATCATCAAGGATGTGCGCACCAAGCGTTACGCCGAGAAGCCCTCGGAGCGCCGCCGCCGCAAGGAGAAGGTCATGGCCTTCACCTGCATGCTCCGCCGCCGCTACGCCGAGTAATCTCCCGCAGTTTCAATTTCACCGGCCGTGCGTCCTCGGATGCCCGGCCTTTTTTTCGCGATGGGTCCAATACCCGAAGCTTACTTCGGCTTGGGTGGAGGCGGGACTAACAGTCCCGCGAGTTAACGAATGCGACGGTAGGGCCTCGCGGGGCTAATAGCCCCATCTCCACTCAGCAAATGCCTCGGGGCTTGCCCGAGGATCTTTATCTTCTCCTGGTTTCGCGCAGCGAGGGTAGGGACGGACCGCCGGGCCGTCCGTTCTGCTCGGCGCGCCCAGCGGTCGCGCCCTACCTTCGAACTTTTCAGCCCGGCTTGATTTCAGCCGCTGGCCGTGTCCTAGTGGCCATCGCGCATGAAGCCGATCATAGCCCTCTCGTCCTGCTGGTGTTCACACCGCCATCAGCACGGCTATGAGATGCTCCGGGAGATGGCGGATATGGGTTTCAATTGGGTCGAGCTGAGCCATGGCATCAGGATCACCCTCGTGCCCGGCATCCTCAAGGCCGTGGAGGACGGCGTGGTCAAAGTCGCCTCGTGCCACAATTTCTGCCCGCTGCCGACGGGGGTCATGCACGCCGCGCCCAATCTCTACATGCCGTCCTCGGCCGACCCGCGCGAACGCGACCAGTGGCTGCGGCACAGCAAACGCACCATCGATTTTGCCGCCCAAGTGAAGGCCCGGAAGGTCGTCATGCACCTGGGCTGTGTGGAATACTTCTGGTTCAATCCGGCCCGCAAGGTGGACCGCTACCTCGACGCTCATCCTGGGACTGACCTGGCGAAGGACGCCGCGTACCAGAAGCTGCTGGCGAAATCCCTCGCCAAACTGAAGGAGCGAATGCCGGTTTACTGGGAAAACACCAAACAGGGCCTGACCACGTTGCTGCCCTATGCGGCGGAGAAGGGCGTCACGCTTGGCTTTGAAAACCGGGAGAAGATGGACG
>CAZBLQ010000045.1:0-3398 GCA_964492635.1 uncultured Oleiharenicola sp. | reverse complement strand
TATGCGGCGGAGAAGGGCGTCACGCTTGGCTTTGAAAACCGGGAGAAGATGGACGAACTGCCGCTCGACGCCGACCATCCCGCGCTGATTGCGGCGATGGCCAGTCCGGGGGTCTGCGGTTATTGGCACGACACCGGCCACGCCCAGATCAAGCAGGACATGGGCCTGATCAACCACCGCGAACACCTCGAAAAAAATGCGCCCAACGCCATCGGGTTCCACCTGCACGACGTCAGCGCCGACGGCCGCGACCACCAAGCCATTGGCTCAGGGAAAATCGATTTTGAGATGGTCAGCGGCTTCTGGCGGTCGGAGCACACGCTGGTGATCGAACTCAGCCCGCGGCTGACACCGGTGGAGGTGCTGGCCTCGAAGCAGCGCGTGGACGAACTCGTCGCGGCGCGGTTCGGCGGCTGACGAATTGGCCACAAAAAACCTACCGCGATTGAGCAGCAACCAAACCCCCTGATTTTTTGACCACGATTTCACAGATAACACGTATTGGGGATCCAATCTTTAGAAACGGGATTAGATTTTGAAGACAGGACCGCGGACCACTTGAGAAATTAACCGAGAGCTGGGTAATCTGACCATGCTTTTGACCCTTGATGCCAAACGCCGCCTGACCGTGCCGGCCGCGCTCGCGCCCGTCTTCCCGGGAGACCATTTCCAGGCCGAATTTCATCCCGAGGAAGACACGCTGGTTTTCCGCCGCATGGCCGCGGCAGGCGACTGGTTGGAAGTCTTGAAACAATGTCCAGTCGCCATGGATGATCTTCCGCTCCGCCGGCGCCAACTCCCCCCCCTGCCGCAAGCTATCAGCTGGCTATTGGATGCTGATGTCCTGAGCCAGCTGGCCAAATGAGGCGGCGTTCCAGCTCGTGCAGTGTGATCCGTTTCATCTTGCCGGATTTGTATGCGGCCCAGCGCTCATCGAGGATCTTCTTTTGCACCGGACTGACCGGCAGGCTGTCGTCCACGCCCGAAAACCACAGTTCCTCGGCCAGTTTCATCCGCTGGTGTTTCGGTAACTTGGTCAGTTCGGGAAAATTCGCGAGAGTCATGCGGGGAAGATAGCCGGCCGACCCCTGCGGTCAATCCCGGCTTGGGATGACCGAACAGGAACCACTTGGAACACGAAAAGACTCAAATCAACCAATGCCGTAGCGCTGGACGCGGCCTTCAAAGTTTTCGCATCAAGATCCGCAGCCTGCCCACTTCGGCTTGGCCTTTTCTTCTGGCCGAACTCATCTTGGGAAGAGCAGCATGCCCAATACACCGACGAGATTGAACGAGGAATGGAGCAAGAACGTCATCGCTACAGCGACAATCAAGGACTCCTTTCGCCATCGGTCGTAAGTGAACGCAAAATAAAAGCCGCCCACGATGCCAGCCGACAAAACGGTCGGAATGCCAGCGAAGTGATGACCCAGCGCAAATGGAATGATTGAGAAAAGAAATCGTAGTGATCGCCGGACGCGGAGGGTGGATGTGAACTCCAATGACAGGCACTGAAACACCAACGTCTCAAACAATGGGCCGGCGATTAGCACCAAACCGAGCAGCCAAAAGAGCGTCATCTTGGCGAGATCGCTCCTTGGTCCAGCTGGAAGAATAAACTGCACGATGTTCCCGACAACGTAGGCGAGAATTACGGCCTCCAACCACGTACGCCAGAGAAACGGCCACTTCTCTTTTTCGGCCAATCGCGAAAAGTGTTTATGAATAGATTGTACGAATTTGTTCATCTTCGGCTTTCGCCCAACGTTTGATAGCCCATGGCAGGGGGCAGACTGCGGATGTTGATTTTTGCTCACGGCACCGTGAAATCGATCAGCCGTTTCTGGCGATCCACCTTGTCCACGACGACCTGGACCTTGTGGCCGAGCTCGAACTTCCGCTTGTTCTTCCGGCCGATGAAGGCCGTGCCCGCGCCGTTGAGCACGTAGAAGTCGTCCTTGAGCGACGACACCGGCACCATGCCGAACGCGCCCGCCTCGGCGACCTCGATGAAGAAGCCGTGGTTGCGCACGTCGGTGATGATGGCGGTGAACACCGTCTTCTTTTTCTTTTCCGTCTCGCGCTCGAAATACTCCATCAGCTTCACCTTCACGGAATCGCGCTCGGCCTCCGTGCTGTTAATTTCCGTGAGACTCAGGTGCTCGGCGAGATTGTCGATCTGGGCGATGCGGTAGCTGGTCGGGCTGCCGTGGCCGCCCTGGTGCTTGGCCAAATAGGCATCGAACACTCGGTGGACGACTAGGTCGGCGTAGCGTCGGATGGGCGAAGTGAAATGGGTGTAGTCAATCTTGTTGAGGCCGTAATGGCCGTCGGGCGTGGCGCGGTAGCAGGCCTTGCGCATGCTGCGGAGCAATTGCGTGCGCAGGATGTAACCCTGCGGGTGGTCTTTCAGCAGGCCGAGCAGCCGGACCACTTCCTCGCGTTTCATCAGGTCGCCGACCTTGATGTTGAATGTGCCGAGGAACTGGCGGTACTCGGCCAGCTTCGCCTCATCGGGATCGTCGTGCACGCGGTAAAGCGAGGGCAGGTGGTGGCTGCGGGTGAGGCGGGCGACGGCCTCGTTGGCCATCAGCATGTATTCCTCAATGAGCTGGTGGCTCTCGTCGTTGTGGATGAGTTCGATGCGGTCGGCGTAGCCGGCGGCGTCGACGAAGATTTTCGTCTCGGGCATGTCGAGGTCGAGGCTGCCGGCCTTCATTCGCTCGCGCCGGAGCTTGCCACCGATGGTCCAGAGCTGGCGCACCCATTTTTGCAGGTCGGTCAGTTCCTGATGGGACAGCTCGCTGAGTGCGCGGCCGGTCGCGCCGGTCTGGTGGGCGGCGGGCAGGGGCAGTTGGCGGATTTTGCCGGGGTCGTCCTCGAACATCAACGCAAACGCCTGCTTATAGGTGAGGCGCTTGACGCTGCGGATGACGGTGTTGGCGTAAACGGTTTCCTTGAGCCGGCCGCTGGCATTGAAGGTGAGCAGCACGGCCTTGGTCAGCCGGTCCTGCGCCTCGACGAGCGAGCACAGGCCGTTGGAAAGTTTTTCCGGCAGCATCGGCACGACGGTGCCGACGAGGTAGGTGGAGTTGCCGCGATTCTGCGCCTCGCGGTCGAGGGCAGTGCCGGGTTTCACGTAATGGCTGACATCGGCAATGTGCACGCCGATGCGAATGTCGCCGTGGTCGAGGTATTCGACCGAGAGCGCATCGTCGAAGTCCTTGGCGTCGTCGGGGTCGATGGTGAAGGTGGAGATGGCGCGGAAATCCCTGCGGCCGGTGAGATCGGCCGGGCCGACGACGTTCGGAAGGGCGGCGGCCTCGCGGACCACCTCGGGCGGGAAGACGGGCGTGAGTTTGTATTTGTGGTAGATGGCGGCGAGTTCGGCGCGCGGT
>CAZBLQ010000044.1:5428-25688 GCA_964492635.1 uncultured Oleiharenicola sp. | reverse complement strand
ATGATCCCTGGAAATGAGTTTCATCCGGATCGGATCCGTGCAATCCGTGGTTAAAAATCATTTTCCGCAATACCAATGGATCTCCTCAAGCAACTCACCAGCCACGACGTGCTGCTGCCTCTGGGCGTCTCACTGGTTGTGGTGGGAATATTTATGCGGGGCTTCGCCGTGAGCAGCCAACGGGCCATCGCCCTCCGGCGACAGCACTGGCTTCATATCCGGAAACCGGGTGAAGCGGATCCGACCGACCAGCAAACCGGCTGGTTCGAAAGACATCTCCCGGTCATCGCCAACAGCACTGTTTTCGCCGGGGTGGTGATCACCGTCGTTTCCTTGTTCGGAAAATAACGGCGCCTCGGAGCGGACCGCCCCTTCGCTCACCAATCATCCCCGCCGCCCCGCGGGTTTCCTAGCACTACGACCGGCTGGCCAGTTTTCAGTCTATGGCCGCGTGCTGCAAATATACGGCAATACCCCGGCCACCTGACCTTGCACGCAGAAAAAACCGTTGGGAGACGTGACGCCCGGCAACTCGGTTACAACGATTGCTGCAAAAAAATCTTTTTTTCTCGATCCGCACAATTGTCCGATTCCCGGGGAACAAACGACCGGACCAATCTGTCAGGCGCCGCAGAAGAATGTACACCTCTCCTCACGCGCTGTCTGCCGCAGCCAGAATCTGGATCCGGGCAGGGTGCCTCACCGGCATATTATGGCTTTGTCAACCACGCTCGGCCCGGGCCGAGGACAGCCTGACCTATAAATTCTCCTCCTACGCCGAGGACAACGAACGCATCCGCGTATATTCAAACTATGCCCTCGCCTTGGCGGACCTCGGCCCGGAGATGAGCCTCAAGGTCATGGGAGTGACGGACTCGATTGCGGGCGCCACGCCGACCGGCGCCCTGCCACAAGCGCCGGGCGATCCCGTGCCGACGGGCTACATGAAGGATTTTCGCCGGGCGGTGAACCTCGACTTCACCCGGCAGATCAATGTGGTCAACATCGATCTGGGATATGGGATCAGCCGGGAAAGCGATTATTTTTCGCAGGGATGGTCAATCAATACCCTGACCGATTTCAACCAGAAGAACACCCGGGTGCTGCTTGGTTATGCCGGCACGGACGACACCATCCATGAGCCCAAGCTGGGCTGGACCGCTGACCGCAACAAGAAAGGAACCGACCTCATCATCGGACTCACCCAGCTCCTCGACCCCAATGATACGCTGACCCTGAATGTCACCTTTGGGCGGTTGAACGGTTATCTGGACGATCCCTACAAGATAGTCTCCACCACCATGCTCAATATAGACCCCGGCCTCTATTTCACGGTCCCGGAAAACCGGCCGAGGGAGAAAAACAAGCTCAGTGTTTTCCTCGGGACGAACAACCACTTCACTGCCATCGATGGTGCGTTGGATGCCTCCTACCGCTATTATCATGACTCCTTTGGCATCACCAGCAACACCGGGACGTTGCGCTGGCTGCAGAATCTCGGTGAGGACCTGGTGCTTGAACCCTCTGTGCGCTACTACCTCCAGTCCGCCGCAGACTTCTACCATTACAATCTGGACAGTGCCGGCATCGTAACATCCTACGATCCATCCACGGGGGAGACCGGCACGGGTGCGGCGCCTTTCTATTCTTCCGACTACCGCCTGTCCCACTTGCGGACAGTGGACCTTGGATTGAAACTCACCTGGAATATCAGCGCGAAAGTGGCGGTGGACGTGGCCTTTGACCGCTACGAGATGCACGGACTCGACCACGTCACTCCGCAGGACGCGTACAGCAAGGCCCGGATCGTCACGGGTGGTTTCAAATGGTCCTTCTGACCAACGAAGGCCGCGCCATGACTTCACTTGCCACCTTGAGTAATCCCGGCCGTCGTGGCGCCACCCCGGAGGAATCGACCCTCGTGCGCCGCTTCCGATGGTCCGCGCTGGGCACGCGGTGCGAGGTGCAGTATGTCTGCGCAGATAATCGGGCCGCACAGGCCTTCGAAGCGGAGGCCATCGGATGGGTGTCGGCCTTCGAGAGAAAGTACTCCCGCTTTCTGCCCGACAGCCTCATCAGCCGCATTAACGCGGCCGCCGGACGTGACTGGGTGCCGGTCGACGCGGAAATGCAGCAATTCCTGGAGCTTTGCAGCTCGCTCCATTATTTGTCTCACGGCGTGCTGGATGTCACCGCCCTGCCGTTGATGCGGCTATGGGACTACAAGGCCGCGCATCCCCGTGTTCCGACCGACCGCGAGATCGCCGAGGCGTTGCGTCTCGTCGGCTGGAACAAAGTGCAGCGTGATGCGGGCCGCGTGCGCCTTCCGCAAGCGGGCATGGCGCTGGATTTCGGTGGTTGGGGCAAAGAATACGCCGTCGACCTGGTCGCGCAAATCGCGCGCAAACACGGACTCGAGTGCGCGTTGGTGGATTTCGGGCATGATCTTTGCGCGATCGGTGCCGCACCGGGCAAACCGGCCTGGCACATCGGCTTGGAGGATCCACGCCAGCCCGAGGTCAAATGCTGGACGAGCATTGCTGTGCGCGATTGTGGGGTTGCCTCCTCGGGCGATTACCTGCGGGGTTTCACCATCGATGGCCAACGCTACGGTCATATCGTCGATCCGCGCACCGGTCGTCCGGTGGTGAACGGCTGCCGGCAGGTGACCGTTGTGGCGCCCAGTTGCCTGCAGGCCGGCGTGTTGTCGACCACTGTTTTCATTCTCGGCCCGGAAGCCGGCCTCCAGTTCGTCTCGGACATGAGGGGAGCTGAAGCCGTCGTGGTGACGGATCTGGCCCGCCATCAAACCAAGGGGTTCCATCGCTATGAAGTCACTAAATAAAGCGGTTGCCGTCTCGCTGGCCGGCTTTCTTATCAGTGCAACTCTGGCCTTGGCCGATGTCGCGGTCGGGCAGCCTTTCCCTAAACTCGCGGATTTTGGCCTCATCGGCAGTCTGCCTGATCAGTCCGGCCATGTTGTGCTGGTGGATTTCTGGGCAACCTGGTGCGCCCCTTGTCGCTCATCTCTCCCCGTCTATGGCGCACTCCAGGGCGAATTCGGGGAGCGCGGGCTGGTCATTATCGGCGTAAGCGTCGACCGCGACGAGAATCCTTATAAACGTTTTGTGGAGCGATTTGCTCCCCCCTTTACTATTGTGCGTGACGCGGAGCAGAAGCTTGTGTCCGCGGTCCATCCGCCCGCGATGCCGACCTGCTACCTGATCGACCGGCATGGTGTGGTGCAGGCGGTGTACAAGGGGTTTCACGGCGGTTCAACCACCCGTCAGCTCCGTGAGGAAATCATCAAGCTATTGGAGGAAAAATCATGAATCGATCCCGCATTGTTTTGCTCGCCCTCGCCTCCCTTGCCCTGGGCGGCTGTGCCCATGTTCAGCCGTGGGAACATGCCGCGCTCACTGGCTATAAAATGAACCGCGCCCGTGATCCGATCAAGACCGCCAGTGAAGAGCATGTTTATTTCTCCCGCGAGGCGGCGACCGGCGGCCAAGGCGTGGGCGGCGCCGGCTGCGGCTGCAACTAAACCTCGAAAAACAAGATGATTTTGATCCCCAATCGCCGTCGTGTGGCCCATGTTTTTTCGCAGCCAGCCGCCTTGTACCGCTGGCTGCATGCCCCGGTCGGCCTGCTGGTGGTGCTCCTGCAACGCACGCCTGTCGTGCGACTGGCGGACCAAGTAGAGTATGTCACCGAGATCTGCACGGGCAGCACCGTTCGCTCGCTCTTCGCCTTGGGCGCGTTGGGTGCTTACAATTCACTGGCCGGGGCTTCGGGCACCACGATCACCACGACCACCGCAACCGGCACCACCACGACTACCACCATCCCCTCGAGCAATTTGATTTTCGCAGCCACGGATTCCACTCCGTCCAGCGGACCGGCCGGAACGGCATTTACCGTGACGAGCAATCTCGGCGCGGCAATGAACGCGGATTTCACCCTGACCGGCGGTGTCACGAACCCCAAGTCTTGGATTGTTTCCGGTACCCTGCCGGACGGCCTCACTGTGTCTGGCGGGAATCCCGTCAATGTGGGTGTGCCGTACAAGCTGACCATATCGGGGACGCCAACCATGTCTGGAGTCTGGACGGTAACGCTCACGGCTTACGACGGGGTCGACGAAACGGGCTCATTCAGAAGCATCACTTGCACCTTCGTGATCGCGCAAAATGCAGTCACGGCACCTGTGATTATCACTCAGCCAGCGGATGCTATCGGCTTTATTGGTGGCTCGGTAACCCTGACGGCCGTGGCCAGCGGGAGCCCGGTCTCCGTCTATAAATGGTATCGTGGTTCACAGTTGCTCGCCGGGCAGACGACCCAGAGCCTGACGCTCACCAACCTGCAAGCCTCCGACGCGGGAAGTTATACCATGACGGCGACCAACGCCGTGGGTTCGGTCACCACCGCCCCCGCGATTGTTACTGTCGATCCATCCGCAGTAACCCCAACCATCACGAGTCAGCCGCAGGGGGCTACCGTCACGGAGCTGACGCCCGTGACCTTCTCGGCGTCGGCCAGTGGCACGGTTACGCTGACTTACCAATGGAACAAAGACGGGGTCGCGATTGCAGGCGCGACCCTTAGCAGTTATGAAATTCCCCTCGCTCACGTATCCGACGCCGGCAACTACACCGTGACGGTAACGAACAGTGCCGGGTCCGCGACGAGCGCTCCGGCCACTTTGACCGTCAACGCGCTCCAGACCGCACCCACCATCGTCAACCAGCCGCAAAGTGTCACTCTTACCGCGGGTTCATCGGTCAATTTTACCGTCAAGGCGAACGGCACTTCTCCGTTGGCGTATCAGTGGAGCAAAGCCGGGGCATCCATCGCCGGCGCAACGGCCAGCAGTTATTCGATCCCGCAGGTGCACGCGGCCGACGCGGGCGATTACACGGTGACGGTGACGAACAACAACGGCGCTGTGACGAGCAATCCGGCCACCTTGACCATCAACGCCGCCCAAGTCACTCCCATCATCAGCACCCAGCCGCAGAATGAGACGGTGGCCCCGGGTTCAAGCGCAAGTTTCAATGTCGTGGCGGTTGGCAGCGATCCGCTCGCCTACCAGTGGATGTTCAACGGCGCTGCGATTGCGGGCGCGACCAGTGCCACCTACACCAATAGCAGCGTCCAGCCGGGTGACGCGGGTACCTATGCCGTGGTCGTCAGCAACGGCACTGGTTCGGCAACCAGTCAGGGGGCCACCCTGGCCGTGTCCGCCGCGGCCTCCGCGACCACGGCTCCGGTGTTCACCGCCCAGCCTGTCAGTGACACCGTCGCTTTGGGCCATGGCGCGACTTTCACGGCTGCGGTCAGCAGCAACCTGCCCGCCAACTACCAATGGCAGATCTCATCCGATGGTGGCGCCACTTGGTCCGCGCTCTCCGACAGTTCCACCTACAGTGGCACCAATTCGGCCACGCTTACCGTCAGCAACGTGACCAGTGCGATGAATGGCTACCATTACCGCCTCGTCGCTTCCAACACCGCCGGCTCCACCATCACGAACGGTCTGACCCTGACGGTCGCGGCGCCGCCATTCCCCGGTCCGTTTGGCATGGCCATCGATGCCTCCGGTGACTTGTTCATCAGCGATGGTTCCAACAATACCATTCAGTTCGTCACTCCCGCCGGGGCGGTCAGTCTGCTGGCGGGTGCTTCCGGACAGCAGGGCTCGACGGACGGTTCTTATGGGAGCGCACTTTTCCGCCAGCCGCACGGCATCGCCTTGGACAAGTCGGAAAATCTCTACGTCGCCGACACGGGCAATTCCATCATTCGGAAAATCACTCCCGCCGGCGTCGTGACCACGCTGGCCGGCTCGTCGACCACCCAGGGATACATCGATGCCACGGGCACGGCCGCCGTTTTCAACTCGCCGCAGGCTCTGGCCGTGGACGGCAGCGGCAACGTCTACGTGGCCGATACCGGCAACGCGGCGATCCGGCAGATCAGTCCCGCCGGTGTGGTCACCACGATTGCAGGCAGCGGATTCAAGGGCAGCGCCGACGGAACGCGCAATGGCGCCACGTTCAACCAGCCGTCCGGCATTGTGTTGGACAGCGCAGGCAATCTCTATGTAGCCGACACGTTGAATGACACTATCCGCAAAATAACCCCCGCCGACGTGGTCACGACCTTGGCGGGCGTAGCGGGTGTGGGTGGCTATGCCGATGGCCCGGGCGCCACGGCACTTTTCAACCACCCGACCGGCCTGGCTATCGATGGGTCCGGCAACATTTACGTGGCCGATACCGGCAATGAAATCATTCGCGTCGTCGCACCGGACGGAACCGTCCGCTCCCTGGCAGGGCTGCCGACCATCGCCGGCCTGCTTGATGGCACCGGCATGAATGCCTGGTTCAATCAACCGGAAAGCCTCAGCCTCGATTCCAGTGGCAATCTCTACGTGACCGACAACGGCAACGCGGCGATCCGCAAGGTAACCTCGGCCGGGGTCGTGACCACGCTGGTGTTGCAACAGACGACGGCGACTCCCTCCATTCCTGCACCCGCGAATAGCAACTCATCCAGCACTTCCACCTCCTCTGGTTCCACCTCCGGCACGGGCAGTACTTCCACTGCCAGCTCTGGTGGCGGTGGCACCATGGAACCCGGGTTTGTCCTCGCCTTGCTGGCATTGGCTGCGGTTCGTCGTCGGCAGTCGTACACCGCGTTGCGGCAGTGACGATCGCCCGCTCTCAGCAGCATGGTTGAATGAAGTACGTCATCCGGTACTTCGAAATCCCCGGTGAAGTCCGCAACATCGTGGGTGCTTACGTCCGACCACGAGATGCTTTTGGCAATTGTCGTACCCTAGTTTGACGGATTGATATCTCATTCCATCTCGGCATGCCCTCGCCTTGCCTTGATTGCCGCCCGGTGCTTCTTGGCCTCGATCATCCGGGCCTTCTGGCCGCGGGATTTCTGCCGCTTCTGCCGGCGGACCAGCTCGCGCGCCGCCTGCGCCTGGTTGGCCGACATCTGCCGGCGCCACTCCAGTTTTTCGGCCAGTTCAATCCACGCCAGCAGCCGGTTGACGGTCTGGCTGCGCTCACGCTGGCAGCGCACTTCCACGCCGGTCGGCCGGTGCTGAAGCCAGACGGTGGAGGAGGTCTTGTTGATTTTCTGGCCGCCGGCCCCGGTTCCGCGGACAAAGCGTTCCTCGACCTCCCCGGGCTGCACGCCCAAGGAGACAAATCTCGCCCGCAGCGGCGCTTCTACGATATCGGGAAAATCGGCCACGGTCTGGTTTAGCCACAAAGGGTCACAAAAAGACACGAAAAACCGCCCGGTTCGGGCCAGTCTTGCCTGCCCTTCCTTTTTGTGCGTTTTCGTGACTTTCTTGTCCGCCATAGCGCTTGGCGAAGGCGGATCGGGGCTCAATTCCCTTGCAACTCCATCCAGCTTTCGCGGTCTGAACGGCTCCCCACTCGTCACTTGTCACCGGACGGCCCACCCCTTTCACTTTCCACTCTCACTCTCTTCTCCCCTCCACCCATGATCAACGGTCCCACTTGGTCCCAAAAACTCCGCGACGAAATCGGCCAGGCTGTCATCGGCCAGGACGCCGTCATCGAACGCATGCTGGTCGCCCTGCTGGCCAACGGCCACGTCCTCCTCGAGGGCATGCCCGGCCTCGCCAAGACGCTCCTCATCAAGTCCCTCGGCGCGGCTCTCGGCGTGCAGTTCGAACGCATCCAGTTCACGCCAGACCTGCTGCCCAGCGACGTGGTCGGCACCATGATCTTCTCGCCCAAGGACAGCGGGTTCACCACGCACAAGGGTCCGATTTTCGCCAATCTGGTCCTCGCTGACGAAATCAACCGCGCGCCCGCCAAGGTCCAGTCCGCCCTGCTCGAAGCCATGCAGGAGCGGCAGGTCACCATCGGTGGCAATTCGCACAAACTTCCGCGACCGTTCTTCGTGATGGCGACGCAGAATCCCATCGAACAGGAGGGCACCTACCCGCTGCCCGAGGCGCAGACCGACCGTTTTCTTTTCAAGCTTATCGTCGACTACCCGTCCGCCACCGAAGAGGCCTCGATGATGGAGATGTGGGGTCAGGTCACCCGGCAGCCTGAGCTCAAGGCCGTTTCCAGTGGCGAGGAGCTCCTCGAACTCCGCACCCAGGTCGACGCCATTCATGTGTCGCCCGCCGTGCAGGCCTACATTCTTGCGCTCGTCCGCGGTTCGCGCGATCTCGCCGCCCAGGCCGAGGGCACCAACGGCGGCACCAAGCGCCTGCTTAACTTCGGCGCCTCGCCCCGCGCCTCGCTCGCGCTTTTCCAGGCCGGCCGCGGCCTCGCCTGGCTCCGCGGGGCCGACTACGTGTCGCCTGCACTGGTGCAGGAGATCTTCCATGACGCCCTCCGCCACCGTGTCGGCCTCACCTACGAGGCCGAGGCCGAAGGCCTCACCTCCGACAAGATTCTCGACCAGGTGCTGGTCCGCACCCCCGTTCCGGCCAAGGTCTGACGTCACCGCGCCCATGCCGCCGTCGCCCGTCAACGAGCACACCTCGCTGGTCACGTCCCAACTCGCCCTGCTGCGGCAGCTCGAATGGCGGGTACGGCACGCCGTGGAAAACGTGCTCAGCGGCGAATACCGTTCCGCCTTCCGCGGTCGCGGCATGGAGTTCGACCAAGTCGTCAAATACACCTACGGCGACGACATCCGGGACATCGACTGGAACGTCACGGCCCGTCTCGGCGAACCCTACCGCAAAAAATTCATCGAGGAACGCGAGGTTTCGCTGCTGTTGGTTTTCGAGGACAGCGTCAGCCTGCAATTCGGCTCCGGCGCCGAGTCCAAACGCGAGGCACTGCTCGAACTGGCCGGGCTTGTCATGATGCTTGGCGCGGTCAACCGCGACCGCGTCGGCTTCCTGCATGCCTCGGAAACCGGCTATGTGCTCAAGGAACCCGTCCGGGGCCGGGGACAAATCCTCCATGCGGCGGCACAACTCCTCGGGCAACCCGCTCCGGCAATCGAAAATCGAGATTCAAAAATCGAAAATTCCTTCATTCCCTGGCGGCTGCTCGCCAAGGCCGCGCCGCGCCACAGCATCATGATCTGGCTCGGTGATTTTCCGCCCCGCGCCGAGCCCGAGGGCTGGAGCGTGCTGTCGCGCCGTTATCAAACCATGGGCTTTCGCGTGGATGACCCGTGGGAGCGCGAGTTGCCCTTCGATCGCGTGCTGACCACCTACGATCCCGTCGCCGGACGGCTGGTCACGCTCAACGGCACCTCCACTTCGCAACGCGCCGCCCATGCCGCTTGGGTGAAACAGCGTGAAGAGGCTTTTCACGCCATCTTCCCCGACTCCCTCAGCCGGCTGGTCGTTCGCACCGACGAGGAACGGCTCGACGCCCTCGTGCGCTTTTTCCACGCCCGCATGTTCGCGGGCCGCCACTGATGACGCTCACCAATTACACTTTCCATGATCCGTGGTGGCTGCTGGCGTTGGTGGCCCTGCCGCTGCTCATCTGGGTGCGCGGCCGGCGGGGCGCACCGGTGCTCATTGTGCCGTTTGCGGCGGCATGGCACCGGCCGTCGATCATTCCAACTTCGCGCTGGCCCGCCGTGCTGGCGATGACCGGCCTAGTGTTGTTGATCGTCGCCCTCGCCCGGCCGCAAATCGTCGAGGACAAGCGCGAGGTGAAGCAGCAGGGCTACGATCTCATGCTGGCCATCGACCTTTCCGGCTCGATGCTCGCCGAGGATTACGAGCGCGGCGGCGAGCGCATCAACCGCCTGCAGGCCATCAAGCCCGTCATCCAGGCCTTCATCACCCAGCGCACGAGCGACCGCATCGGCCTCGTGGTCTTTTCGGGCCGCGCCTACACGCTCGCCCCGCTCACCTTCGACCACGACTGGCTGGGCCGGCAGATCGAGCGCCTGAAGATCGGCATGATCGAGGATGGCACGGCCATCGGGGACGGTCTCGGCATCGCGCTCACCCGGCTGGAGCAGGCCGGCCGAGAAGAAGGCCGAAAACGCAAAGGCGCTTTCGTCGTCCTGCTGACCGACGGAGCCAACAACCGCGGCCTGCTCACGCCCGAGCAGGCGACCGAGATCGCGCGGTCGCGCGGCGTGCCCGTCTATACCATGGGCGCCGGGCGCGACGGCCTCGTGCCCATGCCGGTGTTCGACGACAACGGCAACAAGATTGGCTACCGCCGGGCCATCGCCGATCTCGACGAGGGCGCCCTGCAACAGATTGCCGAAGCCACCCATGGAAAGTTTTTCCGCGTGGCCGAGACCGACACGATCGAAAAGGCCTTCGCCGCCATCGACAAGGCGCAGAAAATTGAATTCCAGGCCAAGTCCTATCTGCTGACGACGGAGCTGTTCCACTGGTGCGCGATTCCCGGTGCCTCGCTGCTTTTCCTCGGCGCGCTGTTCGCGCTGCCGCCCAGATTGCCAAGGTGGAACCGGGCCTCCGGACCGGCTAAACCCGTTGGGACGCCGGCTTCCACCAAGATAGTCACACCCGCCTCATGAGCTTCCATTCGCCCCATCTCCTCTGGCTGCTCGTGCCGCTCGTCCTGCTCTTCTCGTGGGAACTCGCCCGGCATACCGCGCGGGCCGCGGCCACCTGGCCGAAAATCGCGCGCGCCTGGGCCGGGGCGTTCGACGTTTCACTCGGCATCAGGCACACCACGGCCGAAACCCGCCCGCGCATCTGGCTGTGGTTCGGCCTCGCCCTTTGCATCATCGCCCTCGCCCGGCCGCAATGGGGTGTGATTGAGGAACAGGTTTTCGACCAGTCGCGCGAGGTGCTCCTTGCCGTGGATCTTTCCAAGTCGATGCTGGCGCAGGACGTGAAGCCATCGCGCCTCGACCGCAGCAAGCTGCTCATCCAGTCGCTGCTCGACGGGCTCAAGGGCGAGCGCGTGGGCCTCGTGCTGTTCGCCGGCACGGCGTTCCTGCAAAGCCCGCTCAGCGCCGACTATGAGATTTTGCGGGAGTTCCTGCCCGCCATGAACCCGGACTACCTGCCGGAAGGAGGCACCAATTACCGCGCGATGCTCGACACCTCGATCCAAGCCTTTGGTACATCCACCGCCGATCGCTATCTGATCATCCTGAGCGACGGTGAGGCAACGGACGACGACTGGAAACCGCTCATCGAGCCGCTCAAGACCAAGGGCATCCGGGTCATCGGGCTCGGGGTCGGGACCGCGCAGGGCTCCTTCATCCCGGATTCGGGCGGCGGCTTCGTCAAGGACGAGCGCGGCGCCGTCGTGCTGGCCCGGCTCAACAGCTCGACGCTGCAGGAGCTGGCGCTGGTGACCGGTGGCGCCTACACTGACGCCAGCTCTTGGGTGGATCTGCCCGCGCTGCTGCGGAAAACCGTCGAGGCGGGCCGCAAGGGCGAGTTCTCCGAGAAAAACACGGCGCGCAAAATCGAGCGGTTCCAGTGGTTTCTCGCCCCGGGACTGCTGCTACTGCTCATCAGTTTCTGGGCGGAGTTCCCCGTCCGACCGCGCGAACGGGCTTTGCCGCTCGGCAAAGCCAGAGGGCAGAGGGCAGAGGGCAGAGGGCAGACGATGGCCGCGACTTCATTTGCCGTTCTCTTCGCTGCTCACTGCTTACTGCTCACTGCTTACGCCTCGGCGGCCGAGCCGCCGGGCGACACCCTCGCCAAGCCGCTTTCCACCACCGTGGCCCGGCTCGCCGAAAAGGACACACTGGCCGCCAAAGATTGTTCCGAGCTGGCTGAGACCACGATCACCTACGGCCAAAGGGTGAAATCCGCGCAACAACGTCCGCCCGAGAGAGTGATCCGCGATGCGCTCCAGGCGGTGGATCTCGGGGAGAAACTCGATGCGAAGGCGGCGGACTGGCCCAAGGCACGCCAGGACCTCGAAGATCTGCTCAAGAAAGAGGAGCCGCCGCCACAGGACAAAAAACAAAATCAGGACCAGCAGAAGCAGGATCAGCAGGATAAACAGCAACAAAATCAGGACCAGAACCAACAGCAGCAGAATCAGGACAAGCAGCAGACCGAGCAGCAAAAACAGGAACAACAAAAGCAGCAGGACCAGCAGCAAAAGAAAAACCAGGACGCCTTTGGCGACATGAAGGACCAGAAGGCGGAGAAAAAACCGCAGCCTCCGTCCCAGCCAGGCACGCAGAAAGTCGGCGGCCAGCAGGACAAAAAACCGGAGGAACAGCAGCAAGACCCCGAACTCGCCATGCCGCTCCAAAAACTGGAGCAGGTGCGCAATCAGGATTCCCCCGCCAAGCTCCAGCAAATCATGCAAAGCCAGCAGCAAAAGCCCAAGCCTACGGCCAAAGATTGGTGACTCTCATGTTCTCTCGTCTCATGTTCATCCTGACACACCCCGCCCTTTGGGCACCCCTCTTCCGCCTTCGCCAAGGCTACGGCGGACAGGCCAAAGGGGATGCCCGGACATGCGCCACCAAATTCCCCTCTATCAAGAGGGGTGGCGCACAGTGCCGGGGCGTGCTTGCTTTGATCTTCTCCACGCTTCTGAGCGCACAAGCCTTCGCCCAATCCGTGCGCTGGGACCCGCCGGGCGGCCAGTTGGGCTTCAACCAAGTGTCGCCCCTCACCTTGGTCTTCGAGAACTGCGAGCCTGATGGTGCGCCGCAACTCCCGCAAGTGGACGGCCTAACGTTCGGTCGTCCCTCGCAGAGCAGCGAGACCAGCATCGTGAATTTCAGCGTATCGCGGACCTTCAAGCTCATTTTCCCGGTGCGCCCGGCCAAACGAAATAACCTCACCATCCCCTCCTTTGAGATAAAGACCGACAAGGGAATGATCCGGGTCCCCGCCGCCAGCTACACCGTGGGCGACGCCACCGTCGGCAACTCCGGCATCGCCGTGGATGATGTAGCCAGCGCGAAGCTCACCGTGCCCAAGGATTCATTCTGGGCCGGCGAGGTTTTCCCGGTCATCTACAATCTCAACGTGGTGCGCCGTTACTTTCACTCGCTCGCCACCAACGTGGACTGGCCGGCTGCGCCGCTCGTAACCGAGGAATGGACCAAACCCGACCCAAGCGAGACTTTGATCCGCGGCGAACGCCGGGTGATTTCCAACCAGTCGACCCGGGCCTACGCCAAGCAGCCCGGCAACTACACGATCAAGCCGGCCACGCAGATGGTGAACCTGATGGTCGGCACCACCGGATTCGGCCTCTTTTCCCAGCCGACGGTCGAGCAACGCCAGATCGACTCGAATCAACTGGAGTTGAACATCAAGCCGCTGCCCACCGCTCCCGCGGATTTTTCCGGCGCAATCGGCGAATTTGCCTTCACCTCCAAGGTCATTCCCACGACGGCGGGCGTGGGCGAGCCGGTCACCTGGACCATCGAGCTGAGCGGCACGGGCAACTGGCCGGACATCACCGGCCTGCCGCAGCGCGATGTTTCCAACGACTTTCAGGTCGTGCAACCCAAGTCCAAACGCACGATGAAGGACGGTTCGCTTTTCGAAGGCACGATCAGCGAGGACGTGGTGCTCGTGCCCTCCCGGCCCGGCACCTACAAACTCGCCCCGGTTCGTTTTACCTATTTCGACACCAAGTCAGGTGCCTACAAAACTGTCGCCAGCGAGCCGGTCACCGTGACCGTCACCGCCAGTTCGCAGCCCGTGCAGCCGCCCGCCGGCTCCAGTGCACCCGTCCAGTTCTCAATCGCCACCCCACCGCCAACGGGACCGGCCGCGCCGGTTCTCCCGAATGCGGTGCCGCCGGTCCCCCCGGAAAATCTGCCGCGCGACCCGCTGCCTGAATCTGCGCGCGGTTTCGTGCCCTTTCCGTCAGACTATTTTTGGGTCGTCGTGGCTGCCCCGGCTTCCGGTTTTGTCCTGCTTGCGTGGCTGTTTCTCGCCGCCCTGCGCTCCCGGCAAAACGACCCGCAACGGCTGCGTCGCGCTGCCCGCGCAAGACTCGCCGAGATCCTAGCCGAACTTCGCCTTGCCGCGCCGAAGCCTGGCGAGGGCGCGTCCCTGCTCAGATCCTGGCAGCAAGACGCCGCCGCGCTTTGGGAAGTTCCCCACGCCGCTCCCGGGGCGCCGCTGCTCCACGCCCATGTGACCCTCCGGGAAAGGGACGCCGCCAGCGTCTGGGCCAAGCTCTGGTCCGAAACCGACCGAGCCCTTCACAGCCGGGACAATACCCTCCCCAAGGACTGGCAGTCACGGGCCGAGGGTGCTTTGCAGGCTGTGCATGTGCCCGGCTGGCCGCCTTTCTCCCTGTTCGCGTCACGCAATCTGCTACCCTTTCTCTTCACGCTGGCCTTGGTGCTCGCGCCCATCGTGGTCCGGGCCGACACCGCCGGCGACGCCTACAAGCGCGCTGACTTCGCCGCTGCCGAATCCGACTGGCGCAAAGCGCTTGACGCCGCGCCCGCCGACTGGACCGCACGCCACAATCTGGGTCTGGCGCTGGCCCAGCAGGATCGCTGGGCCGAGGCGACGGCACATTGGACCAGTGCGTTTCTCCTCCATGCCCGCGGCGACACCACCCGCTGGGATCTGGCCCTCGGGCTGCAACGTTCCGGCATGGCCCCGGCGGAGCTGGTCGAGCTTTCGCGGGGCGAAGGCCGTTACAAGTTCGTCCGGCTGGCCACTCCCGGCGAATGGCAACTGGCAATAGTCGCGGCCGCCCTGTTGCTGGCCGCCGCGCTCATCGTGCTGCTGTTGCAGGGTTACCGGCGCATCGGCGCCTGGGCCAAACCGGTGGCACTGACCACCAGCCTGCTGGCCATGCTGCTCGCCGCCGGGGCCACCCTGAGTCTGCACACCTACGGATCACTGGCCAATCCCGAGGCCGCGTTGGTGTGGAAGCCGTCCCTGCTGCGCAGCATTCCGACCGAGGCTGACACGACCCAGAAGACTTCGCCGCTTTCCGCGGGCTCCATCGCAGTCGTCGAGAAAACGTTTCTCGGCTGGACGAAACTGGACTTCTCCGGCGGCCAGACCGGCTGGGTCCGCACGGAGGATCTGATCAAGTTGTATCAGTAGGGCGAATCCTCCGGATGAGCCGCGGCTTGTCGGGACGACTCGCCCTACCCGCTTCACTTCGTCTGGAACCACTTGGCGTCGCCGGGTTGGTGGCTCCAGTTTTCCAGCAAGGGAAATATCTCCTCCACCGTGCGCGCGACGGCGTATTTGCCACGGATGGTGACGTGCATGAATTTCTCCGCCACGATGCGGTCGAAAAGCCTCAGCAGGTCGTCATAGTAACCGTCCTGGTTGAATACGACCACGGGTTTGCGCAGCACCTCGAGGTGCGCGAGCGTGAGGATCTCCAGCACCTCTTCCAGCGTGCCCCAGCCGCCGGGAAGGGCGACAAAAGCGTCGGCGCGCGTCTCCATGAGCATTTTCCGTTCGCGCATCGTGAGAACCGAGATGAGCTCGTCCGCCTCGGTGAACTCCAGTTCGCGCGCCTTCATGAACTCGGGAATCACGCCGACGACGCGGCCACCGGAAGATTTCACGCCCCGGGCGAGCGCGCCCATCATGCCGGTTTTCCCGCCACCGTACACCAGGCTCCACTGCCGCAGAGCCATCTCGTTGCCGAACCGGGTCGCCGCGGTGTAATATTTGGGATCGAGCCGGTCGCTGGAGGAACAATAGACGCAGAGGGCTTTCATTTTTGGGGGCACCACTAATTCACACTAATCCCCACTTATAAACTGAAATTTAAGGACGGGGATTGTCTGCCCGTCATTAGTGTTCATTAGTGAAGATTGGTGGTTACCCCTCCTCCAGTTTATCGCGGCCGGCTTGCCCCGTCACCCACGGGCCTGCTGCATCTGGGTCACGCGCGGACCTTCTGGATTGCGCAGGAACGCGCCCGCGCCGCAAACGGACAACTGCTGTTGCGCAACGACGACCTTGACCCCGTGCGCTGCCGGCCGGAGTTCGTGTCCGCCATGTTGGAGGACATGAAGTGGCTCGGCCTGCGCTGGGAGGAACCGATGATTTCCCAAAGCGCCCGCATTCCGCTCTACCGTGCCGCCCTCGCCCGACTGCATGCCGCCGGCCTGATCTACCCGTGCAACCGGTCGCGGCGCGACGTACTGGCCGCGATCAGCGCGCCGCACGACGGCGACGAAAATGACGAACCGGTATATCCACCGGAATTTCGCCCCGCAGCCGGCGCGCCCCTGCCCGCATTAATCGAGCCGGTCACGATCAACTGGCGGTTCCGTGTGCCGGATGGCGAGACTCTCTTTTTCACCGATGGAAGTTTTGGCGGGCAAAATGCCGTGGCCGGACGCGAGTTCGGCGACTTTCTCGTGTGGCGAAAAGACGACCTGCCCAGCTACCAGCTCGCGTGCGTGGTGGACGACGCGGCCATGGGCATCACCGAGGTGGTGCGGGGCGCGGACTTGCTGCGCTCCACTTTTCGCCAGCTGCTGCTCCACCGGGCGCTCGGGCTGGCCGCACCGGCGTTTTTTCACTGTCTGCTCATGAAGGACGAACATGGTGTGCGCCTGGCGAAACGCCACGACGCGTTCGCTTTGCGCACCCTGCGCGCACAGGGCCGGACGCCGGAGCAACTGCGGGCGAATTGGTGTAGCGGCGGCCCATGACCGCCGAGCCTTGTTTTCGGCTACCGGCCCGCGAGGGCGCCGCCACAGTTTCGCCAGACCGAACTTCAATGCACACCGTTCCGCCACATGGCCGGCAAAATATAGTCCGTGCCGAGGAGGTAGTTGCGATAGTAGAGCCAGAAGATGAGCGCGCCCAGTGCGATCAGGAAAAGCGCATCACCGGCGCCACCGCCCGTCGAGCGGCTGGTGCGGCGCAGCGATTGCACGATCCAGATCAGCCCCGGGGCGATGGCAAAGGCCACGAGTGAGGAACCGAACAACACCATGCCCATGATAAAGAGGGTGCGGAGAATTCCATCGTGAATGAGCTGCGCCTTGTAGGAGATGATCGCGTTGCAGAGATTCAGCAACAGCAGGCAGCAGGGGAGCACGTAATAGCGTTCGAGCGCAGCGTGGGTTCTCATGGGTGGTTGAAAGTGAGGGTGAGAGTAACAGTGGGCAACCGCAACGGGTGCCAAGCTTGATTTTCTGATGTTTTAACCTTCCCTCTTACTTTCACCCCTTCATGGCCACTTACGTTTACGAAACCATTCCGCAGCAGCCCGGTGAACCCCCGCGACGTTTCGAGGTGGTGCAAAGCATGAGGGATGTGCCGCTGCAAAAACACCCTGACACGGGCGAGCCGGTGCGGCGCATCGTCACCGGCGGCTACGGCCTCATGGGCGTGGGCGAAAAATCCCCCGCTGCCGCACCCGTCGCGCCCTGCAGCCCCGGGTGCGCCTGCCACAGCGGACCACGAATTCCCTCACCCTGAACCATTATGGCCAGATCAGTCAAAAAATCCTACATCACTCCGGCCGCGACCAAGGTCGGCGCGGTCAATTTCAACGCGCCCGACCTCACCCGGCATCCGCCGCGCAGCCCGCGCACCCGCCTCGGGGGATTCGTGCACCTTCCGCGCCTGATCGACAAGTCGCGCGCGACCGTCGCCGGCACCAACGGGGACTTCCACTACGACTGCCCGGTGGACCGTCACTTCTGGGCGTTCACTGGCATCAAGCCCGCCGCTTTCATGAAGGAGATCAAAGCCGGCAAAGGCGACGGCCAACTGCTTGCCTATGTGCTCGCCAACGCGAAGCCCCGGCGTTCCGGCGGCGAAATCGCCGCGTGGTCGGCCTGGTTCGAGGGTCGTGCGCCCAGCGGCGTCGAGGGTCGGGAGTTTTTTAACACGATCCACCAAAAAAACGCCCCGCACCGGGACGACATCGCCACGTGGTTCGACTGGCTGGAACTGGACGACTATGTGACTTTCGGCGGAAAGCCGTGACGGTACTTTGATTCTGCATCTCTGATTTAAGATTTGCGGTGCACTTCGGCGCGCGGCTTTTGCTTATCCCGGGTCAAATCCACCCGACGTGTCATTCTGCGCGCAGCGAAGAATCCACCGGCCACCATGTCCCGCAGCGTGAGGGCACCCCGCCCTCAATCAGACTGGATGCCTCGCGTTGCTCAGCATGACAGGTCTCGATGGCACTCCGTCCAATCGAAAATCAAGAATCCAAAATCGAAAATCTCAAAGCTCCGTATATTTCTCGGCCCGCCCGCGCGCCTTCTCGACCGGATACTTCAGGGCGTTGGCGGCCATCTTGGTCTCGATTGCCACAGCAAGATCGATGCCGCAGATGTTGGCGAACTCGAGGGCGTAGATGACCACGTCGGCGATTTCCGCCTCGATGGCCGGGCGCTTTTTCGGATCTCGCGCCACCGCCAGTGACGCCTTCGACTCGGCCCAGAGAAAATGCTCCATCAGCTCGCCCGACTCGGCGGCCAGCGCCATGCTGAGGTTCTTGGGCGAATGAAACTGTTCCCATTCGCGCTCGTGGACAAAAGCCAGCACTCGTTTGCGCAATTCCGCCACAGTCGTCTTCGCATCATTCATGGGTTTCATCACGGTGGAGTCTGGCGACAGCCAAGAGGTTGCGCAAGCGCGGCCCCGCTCACCCCTCCCCGCACAGTTTCCCCTGTTTCGCCGGGGGCAGTGATACGTCATAGGTCAAAAATTTTGTTGGCGGATGGCACAGGGTGTGCACCTTTGCAGTGTAATTCAGCCATGACGCACGTTTCACAGCAGCAGCGCACCCAGCAGGCCGGCACTTCGATTACGAAGGCCGGTCAGCCGATTGGTTGCGGGCAGATGCGCCAGTGCGTCTCCAATTGGCTGAAACAAAACCCCGGCCAGGACTGCCTCCGCTGACGAAACCGTAAATCGGTAACCTTCAGCCTCCCAGGAGTCCCGGCGGTATCAGACCGACGAGAAAGGAACCATCATGCATACCATCATCCATCGCCTTAATCACAGCCGTTTTCCCAGCGCGGAGCCCAAGCCGGCTTTCCGTTCGCCTCTCTATGACTGCATGGATCTGTCCCAGGCGCTGAAACTCGTCGTCTACGTGCCCGGCGTCGACGCCGGCGGTTTGGAAATCACCACGCAGGGGCCTGATCTTGTTGTGACTGCCCGCAAAACACACCATGTCCGCGCCAACTGGCAGGCGTTGCATCTCGAACGGGTGCAGCGCGACTACCAGCTCAAGTTGCGGCTTGGGTCGGGCTTCGACTACGAAGCCCTGCAGGCATCAGTCACTCGGGGCGTGCTCACCATCGTGCTGCCGAAAAAGCAGCTGGCCGCTGCCAGCTTGCCGCTCCGGCAGCGCCAGGTGGCCTAGCCCGTGAAAGAAACTTGCGCGCGTAACCGTCCGGGCAGCGCGCGCAAGTTTTCCCATTTTTCTGGACGAGTTGATATTGTGGGCGGGCTGTTTCACCCCCCGCGCACATAAAATCCAGCGGAGCGGTGCATTTTTCTGGAACAATTCCGCTTCTCCCGGGTTCTAAAATTGCCGGCTCCGACCAAGCCGCAGACAAAAAACACCATGACCTATTTTCCGCACAATCGCCTCAAGCGCCCGACGGCCACCGCGGCTGCCGCGTTTGTACCCGTGCGGCAGGCAATCGTCCGGGACATCCTGTGGAACCGGCCCGTCTTCAAGGCGCCGGTGCTGCCCAATCCCCGCGTCGCCCTCGACCCCCTGCCCTTCACGGCCACGCGCATCACGCAGCGTTGACCCGAAGCCTGGCCGGCCGGCTTATTTCTCCGGCACGAGCCAGCCAGCATGTGTCCCGGCACCCGGACCAGCCCTGAGCCGTTCCACCAGCGCCGGCAGGATGCCGCGGATTTCCCCGTCGATTTTCCACGGTGGATTGATCACCAGCAAACCGCAGCCTTTCATTCGCAACTGCGTGCTGTCACCCGTGATGTTTAGCTCCGCAAAAAATACCGGCGGCGGGGACAGGTCGAGCAACCCCTGGTGGAATTCATCCACCCGGACACGCTCGGTGATCGGATACCACACGGCCAACACGGCCCCCGGCAACCGGCGCAATGCCTCGCCCAAGCCGCGCAGGATGTCAGCGAACTCACCTTTGTTCTCAAACGAAGGATCGATCAGCACCAGCGCCCGTTTTTCAGGTGGCGGCAGCATGGCCTTGAGCCCGGTGTAGCCATCCAATGCCTGCACGGTCACGCGGGTCTCGCGGGCAAATTCGAAATCCAGCGCCTCGGCATCGTCAGGCCGCAACTCGCACAGCGCCATCCGGTCCTGCGGGCGCAGCAGCATTTTGGCGACCCAGGGTGACCCCG
>CAZBLQ010000044.1:3005-5328 GCA_964492635.1 uncultured Oleiharenicola sp. | reverse complement strand
AGCGCCATCCGGTCCTGCGGGCGCAGCAGCATTTTGGCGACCCAGGGTGACCCCGGATAAAATTTCAGCTCCGGCCCCGTGGCCCCATGCCGGTCGTTGAATCGCCGGACGAGCGCCAGATAGTCGTCAAGCACAGGTGGCAGGCTTGGTTCACCCCACAGCCGGCCGATGCCGGCCGGATATTCCGGCTCGCGCGAACGCCCTTCGGGCAGGACGGACGGCAGGGAAAGGTCGTAACCTCCGCGTCCGGCGTGCGTGTCAAGATAGAGAAAGCCCTTCTCCTTGCGCTGCATCGCCCGAATGAGCTGCACGAGCAGCACATGCTTGAAAACATCCGCGTAGTTGCCCGCGTGATAGTAGTGGCGATAATTCAAAGCAGTGAAAGGGAGAGTGAGAGTGAAAATGAGGCAAGCATAGTTCGCCTCACCCGCGCGTTCCTGCCACTCTCCACCTTCACTTCCATTCAACCGGCACTTTCACCACGGCTTTACGCACAAGTACCGGGCCGATGGCCGGCTGGAGCGTGGACATATGTCCGTCGACCGGAAAAAAGATCGCCACGTTGCCCGCCGGCATTGCGAGATGCGAGGCTGCCGCGGTATCCGCATATTTGATGAGATCGCGCTCTTCCAAGTAGGGTTGGCTGACAGTGAGCCGGCTGATGTCCTCGACTTCCATGCGCTCGGCTCCCTCGACGATCACCTGCACATCAATGTACTTGCGGTGCGATTCAAAGAAGACTTCGGAGCGCGGTTTGGCCCGATAGATCTGCTCCATGACAAAGGCTCCGCCAGTCAGTTCGATCCGCTCATTACCACCGGCCGCCATCTGCTTGAGCCGGCCGTAAGCGGCGGATTTCGAATCAAGCAGGTCTGCGGCATAAGAGAAGGCCGGCGCGAACCGGGCCTCACCAGCCAATTGATGACGCACTGTGGAGAGCGGACCGAATATAGCCATCGTTTATCCAGCTAGCGTATCTTGCTGGTGGCTGGCAAGCTGCTTACCGCCGTCGATCAGTGGCACTTCAGTTGCATGCGACTTGGGTGCATCCCTGGTGAGGAGCAAGCCGGCGGCATCGCTCAGTCGTTTTGAGAGACAAATTGCCTTGAATCGCTCCTCTTCCTATCAGTAAATCTAATCAGATAATGAAACACCGCTTATCAGCATATGCATGTCTGGGACTGCTTCTGCTTGCGGGCTCGTCGAGTCTTCTGGCCCAGTTTGTCTGGACCGGTAACGGCACGACCGACGGCAACATCGCTGATCCGAACAACTGGGGTGGCTCGGCTCCCACAGGGGTGGGTGGAGAAAGTCTCACGTTCGGCACCAGCGGCACGCAGACCAATATTCTCGTCCCTGCTTCGGCTTTCACGAACATCACCTTCTCTGGCACCGGGCCCACTTACACCGTCAGCGGTACGGGCCCCACCCCCGTTCTCACTCTGCTGGGCGATCTGACGATGGCAGGCAGCAATCCAGTTACTTTCAACAGCAGTCTGGGTATCGCACTTTATAGCAGTACGCATAACATTATTGTAACCGGCACCGCGCCCTTGCTGATCAACAGCGGTATCAGCGGCGGCGGCGCCAGTGTCGTCAAGTCCGGCACCGGCACGCTCGTTTTAACCGGCGCCAACACTTACACGGGCGGCACGACGGTTAGCTTCGGCACATTGCAGGTGTCCAGTGGTTCGATCACCCATGCAGCAGCCGACACCACCGTGGGCAACCTAAGCGGCGACAACGGCACCCTTGCGATTGCGGGTGGCGGTAGTGTCAGCAATAACAACAGCTTTGTCGGCAATAGTTCTGGTAGCAACGGCGCGATGACGGTGGATGGCGCGGGCAGTGCGTGGACCAGTGCATCCAACTTGTTTGTCGGCAATTTCGGCACTGGATCAGTCTCTGCCACCAACGGTGGATCCCTGATAAGCCAATATGGCTACATTGCCGCTCAAACCGGCGGTATAGGCACAGCCGCGATCAATGGCGGTTCTTGGACAAATTCTGCCGGCCTCTATGTGGGTGACCTCGGCACCGGCGTGATGGCCATCACCAATGGTGGCTCTGTTTCCAACACCTACAGCTACATCGGTTCGTCCTTCGGCAGCTCCGGCGCTGTCACCGTCAACGGCCCCGGCAGTTCCTGGATTAATTCCCAATACCTGTACGTGGGCAATTTGGGCACCGGCACGCTTGCCATCACCAATGGCGGCTCGGTTGCCAACACCTACGGCTACATCGGTTCGTCGTTCGGCAGCTCCGGCACTGTCACCGTCAACGGCCCCGGCAGTTCCTGGATTAATTCCCAATACCTGTACGT
>CAZBLQ010000044.1:0-2905 GCA_964492635.1 uncultured Oleiharenicola sp. | reverse complement strand
TCACCGTCAACGGCCCCGGCAGTTCCTGGATTAATTCCCAATACCTGTACGTGGGTGATGCCGGTACCGGTTCGCTGGCCATCACCAATGGCGGCTCCGTTTCCAACACCTACAGCTACATCGGTTCGTCCTTCGGCAGCACCGGCTCCGTCATCGTCAGCGGCGCCGGCAGTTCCTGGATTAATTCCCAATACCTGTATGTGGGCTATTCGGGCACCGGTTCGCTGGCCATCACCAATGGCGGCTCCGTTTCCGACACTTACAGCAACATCGGTTTGCCGGGCGGCAGCTCTGGTACCGTCACCGTCGATGGCGCGGGCAGTTCCTGGACGAATTCAAGCGGCGTGGATGTGGGCTATGCCGGCACTGGCACTCTCACCATTTCCAATGGAGGCAAAGTCAACGCCAACGGCGGAGCGGGCGCGATTGTGCTCGCCGACAACGACGTGGGCGTCGGCACCCTGAACATCGGTGCGGCCGTGGCTGGCCCGGCGGCGGCCGGCGGCATCGTCAACGCCGCCACCATCAGTACCGGCGGAGGCACCGGCACCCTGCAGTTCAACACCACTGCCACCTCCGGCACGCCATATTACCTGACCAAGGACGGCACAGCAAGCGGCGCGGCGGTCACGGTCACCGGCTCGACCTCGCTCATCAACACCGCCGGCTACACTGTCCTCACGGGGGCCGACACTTACACGGGCGGCACGACGATCAACGGCGGCATACTTGAAATCAGAGGCGGCTCCATTAGCCATCCCGGGGTTGACCTCACGGCCAGCAACAACAGTTCGTTCGCCATCACCAATGGCGGTTCCGCCTCCACCAACCACGGCTTCATTGGCTATAACAGCTACAGCAGCAGCGCTACGGTCACTGGCAGCGGCAGCACCTGGACTCTGGCTGATGAACTCATCGTCGGTGCCTTTTCGAATGGGCAGGGAACTCTGACCATCAGCGGCGGTGGCGTGGTTTCTGATCTCCGTGGTTCGATCTCCTATGTCGGCCCCGGCACGAGCTACGTGACGGTGGACGGAGCCGGCAGTGCCTGGAACAATTCAACTTATCTCTATGTGGGTTCCAGCGGCGGCAATGCTCGCCTCAATGTCACCAACGGCGGCACCGCCACCAGCACCACCGGTGAGATTGGCCTCAACACTGGTTACGGCCAGGCCACCATCAACGGCGCCGGGAGCGTTTGGACAGTTACCGGCACCGGTCTCAATGTAGGGAACAATGGCACTGGTTTCCTTGAACTCGTCAATGATGGCCGGCTCAACCTTGCCGGCGGCACGGGTACCATCACTCTTGCACCCAATAGCGGCACCGGCCACCTCCTGATCGGCGATAGCGAATCCTACATTGACGGAGGAATCGTGAACGCCGCAACCATCACCACTGGCACTGGCACTGGCGGGATAAACTTCGACACCGGCACAACCAAAACAAACCCGTATTACCTCACCAAGGATGGTACCAGCAGCGGCGCGCCTGTGACCATCACTGGTTCGACCAGTGTCACTGTGCAAAACGGCTACATTGTTCTTACCGGTACCAACACCTACACGAACAATACGGTCTTGAACTATGGCACCCTCGTGGCCGGTGCCAACGGAGCCCTTGGCACCTCGCAAGTTGGTTTCTACTCGCCACAAGCAACGCTCAACGTCGCCAGCGGGGTGATCGTCAACAACTCCCTGCTCTTTTATGGTGGCGGCACGCTGGCCGGCAACGGCACGTTCGGCACAGCCGTCAACGTCGGGCCCAGCATGATCCTTTCTCCCGGCAACTCACCAGGCAATCTCACCTTCGCCAATGGCCTCTCGTTTTCCAACGGCGGCGAATACGACTGGCAACTCCAGTCCGTGGCCGGAGCCCCGCTCAGCGGCGCCGGAACGAACTGGGATTTGATTACGGTCAGCGCCGGCACGCTTGATATGAGTTCGCTCGGCGCGGGCGGCTTCACCCTCAAGGTCATCTCCCTCAATCCCAGTGGCAACGCCGGCAATGTCAGTGATTTCAATCCCGCCAGCAATTATACTTGGACGATTGCGACGGCCCCGACCATCACCGGATTCAGCGCCGGCAAATTCGTCGTCGACACCAGCGGCTTCAGCAATTCGTTTGCCGGCACATTCTCGCTCAGCGTCTCCGGCAGCAGTCTGAACCTCAACTTCACGGCCGTACCCGAACCGTCCACCTGTGCCATGATGCTGCTGGGCCTCGGCAGCACAGTTCTGCCGCTGTTCCGCAATAGACGTAGGCGCAGCTGAAACACTTTTTGCTCACCTCCCTCGAAGGGCCGCCAGCAATGGCGGCCCTTCTTTTTATTGCACCACCTGCACTGCCCGCTCGACCAGCCCGATGAATTCGTTGCGGTAGCCGCCGGGATCGCTGCCCAGTCCGGCCCGGGCCCACGTCACCACCTCACCCAGTGTGCTCGTGCCCTTGTGCGGTGAATCCCGCAGCACCATGCCGAACGCCGCCACCGCCGCCGCAAACTTGAAGTCCGGACTCGCATCCACAAAGCGCGCCCCGCTGTCATGCAGCGGAAACTCCAGTTTGCTGCTCACCTCGCCCGCCGGTTCCTTGTAGCGGATCTTCACGGTCAGGAGCTCTGCGGATTTTGGACTTTGGATTTTGGATTTTGGATTCTCCGGCACTTGATACTTCAACGCGTCGACCGGGCCCGTTTCCCCGGGCATCTCCGCCCCCACCGGGACAACCTCATACAATGCCGTCACCGTGTGGCCGGCCCCAATTTCACCCGCGTCCACCTGGTCGTTGTTGAAATCCTCCTTCGCCAGCAGCCGGTTTTCGTAGCCGATGAGCCGGTAGGCCTGCACCATGGCGGGATTGAACTCCACCTGGATCTTCACGTCCTTCGCGATCGTCACCAGCGTGC
>CAZBLQ010000043.1:0-25883 GCA_964492635.1 uncultured Oleiharenicola sp. | reverse complement strand
CGAGCATGAGCCATGAGCTGCGCAGCCCGCTCAATGCGATCCTGGGCTTCGCCCAGCTGATGGAATCATCCTCCCCGCTGCCGACGGCCACGCAGTCAGCCCGCATTGCCCAGATTCTTCAGGCCGGCTGGCATCTGCTCAAGCTGATCAACGAAATCCTCGATCTCGCCGTAATCGAGTCCGGGAAAGTGTCACTTTCGCTGGAGCCGGTGTCGTTGGACCGCGTAATGGCGGAGTGCCAGGCCATGATGGAGCCCGAGGCGCAACAGCGGGCGATCAACATGACCTTTCCCCGGTTCGACGAGCCGGTCTTTGTCTGGGCCGATCAAACCCGCTTGAAGCAGATTATCATCAACCTGCTTTCCAATGCGATCAAGTACAACAAGGAGCTGGGCACAGTGGTCGTGGACTGCACCCGGAGCACCCCGGGACGCATCCGCATCAATGTCCAGGACACCGGCGCGGGTCTGGAGCCGGGAAAACTGGCGCAACTTTTCCAGCCTTTCAACCGCCTCGGCCAGGAGGCCAGCGGCGTAGCCGGCACGGGCATCGGCCTCGTGGTGACCAAGCAGCTGGCCGAGTTGATGGATGGCACCCTCGGGGTGGAAAGCACCGTGGGGGCGGGGAGTGTTTTTTGGGTCGACCTGCGCTCGACGGCGGCGCCAGAGCTTGCCGTGACATTGGTCGAAACCGCCCATGTTCAAACGCGACAGCCGGTCGACGTGCGCCTGCGGACCCTGCTCTACATCGAGGACAACCCGGCGAACATGATCCTGGTCGAGCAACTCATCGCCCGGCGCCCCGATATCCGGCTGCTGACGGCGGTGAACGGGAATCTCGGCATCGAGCTGGCGCGAGACTCCCAGCCGGACATGATTTTGATGGACATCAACCTGCCGGGCATCAGCGGAGTCGACGCCTTGAAAATCCTGCGGGGAGACCCGGCCACGGCGCACATCCCCGTCGTCGCGCTCAGTGCCAATGCGATGCCGCGCGACATCGAGCTGGGCCTCAAGGTCGGGTTTTTCCGTTACCTCACCAAGCCCATCAAGGTCAAAGAATTCATGGAAACGCTGGATGAGACCCTTGAATTTGCAGACAAAACGGTGAGCCAGCTCACCTAACCAGGACAAAAATCATGATCACGACACCCGACATTCTCAAGGCCAGCATCCTGATCGTCGACGATCAGGCCGCCAATGTCGCCCTGCTGGAGCAGATGTTGCACGACGCGGGCTATGTCGCCGTCACGTCCACGAGGGATCCGCGCGAGGTCTGCGCGCTTTACCGGCGGAACCGGTACGACCTGATCCTACTCGACCAGCAGATGCCCGACATGGACGGATTCGAGGTGATGGAAGACCTGAAGGAAATTGAAACGAGCGGCTACCTGCCCGTCCTGGTGATCACGGCCCAGCCGGACCACAAGCTGCGCGCGCTCAAGGCCGGGGCGAAGGATTTCGTCAGCAAGCCGTTCGATCTCGCCGAGGTGTTGATCCGGGTTTTCAACATGATTGAAATCCGCCTGCTGCATCTGGAATCAAAGAAACTCTACGACCAGGTCATGGCGGAACAAAAGGTGTCGGAGCGGCTGCTGCTCAATGTGCTGCCCCAGTCCATTGCGAAACGCCTGAAAGGACGGACCGAAATCACCGCCACCAGCTTTCCGGAGATCATCGCCGACAGTTTCCCCGAGGTGACGGTGCTGTTCGCGGACATCGTGGGGTTCACGAAGTTTTCCGAAGGCCTGAGCGCCGAGGTTTTGGTGGATGTGCTCAATGACATCTTCACCCGCTTTGACAGCATCGCCGACAGCCGCGGTCTCGAGAAGATCAAGACCATCGGTGATTCCTACATGGCGGCCGCCGGCCTGCCCGTCCCGGTCGCGGATCACATGGTGCGGGCGGCACACATGGCGCTGGACATGATGGAGGTGATGGACCGCTTCAATGAGCAAAGCCTTTACAAGCTGAGGGTCCGCATCGGCATCAACACCGGGGCCGTGGTCGCCGGTGTCATCGGCAAGCGCAAATTCCTGTATGACCTGTGGGGCGACGTGGTGAACACGGCCAGCCGGATGGAATCCCACGGTGTGTCCGGCCGGATCCAGGTGACGGACTCCACCCGGCAGCGGTTGGACGAGCCGTTCATGTTTGAAGAACGCGGGGACATCGAGATCAAGGGCAAGGGCGAGATGCACACCTGGTTCCTGAATGGCCGGAAGGCCCGGGACTGACACCGGACAAACACCATGATCGGTCCAGCGGAAATTCTCAAAGCCAGCATCCTGATCGTTGATGATCAGGAAACCAACGTCTCCCTGCTGGAGCAAATGCTGCGGGGGGCCGGCTACGACTCCATATCGTCCACGCGGAACCCGCGGGATGTCTGCGAACTGCACCGCATGAACCGCTACGATCTGATCCTGCTCGACCTGCAGATGCCCGGCATGGACGGATTCCAGGTGATGGAAGGACTGAAGGAAATCGAAACGGGCAGTTATCTTCCCGTCCTGGTCATCACCGCCCAGCCGGATCACAAGCTGCGGGCGCTCAAAGCCGGGGCGAAGGACTTCGTGAGCAAACCGTTCGATCTCGCCGAGGTGTTGATCCGGGTTTTCAACATGATCGAGGTTCGCCTGCTGCAGCAGGAACTGATGATCCACAATTTCGTGCGGCTGGAAAATTCCCAGCGCATCGCCGGCCTGGGTGACTGGGAATGCGATTCTGCCCATCATCACATGGTCTGGTCCGAAGGACTCTACCGGATCCTCGGGGTCTCGCGGAAGGATGCCCCGCCCAACGCCGAGACCCTTGGCCGCCTGGTGCATCCCGACGATCTCGCGTTCGTGCAGGAGGTGCAAAAAGCCGCCGCGGCCGGTTCCCGCCGCGTTGACTTCGAGCATCGCCTCATCCGGCCCGACGGGGAAGTGCGGCATATCCATCAAATCACCGAGATGGTCCTTGATGACCAGGGCCGGCCGCTCCGCGAGTCGGGCACCATGCAGGATATCACGGAGCGCAAGCTCACCGAAGAAGCCCTGCGCCAGAGTGAGGAACGCTACCGGATGATGTTCGAGCGCAACCCGACGCCGGTGTGGGTCTTCGACCACGCCACCTTCGCGTTTCTCGCGGTCAATGACGCCGCCGTCGCACTTTATGGTTACTCCCGCAAGGAGTTCCTGCGGATGACCGTCCTGGAGATCCGCACTTCGGACGTGGTGCCGAGTTCCCTGGAACGCACGGCAGCGGCTCCCGGTCTGGCCCGCGCTCCCGGCCGCACCCACCATCGGAAAAAGGACGGTACGATCTTTCCGGTTGATATTCTCACCCACGAGATCGAGTTCGCCGGCCAGCCGGCGCGGCTCGTGCTCGTCGTGGACATGACGGAAGCGGAACGCGCAGCCGCGGCCCTGCGCACCAGTGAAGCCCGTTTCCGGGCGTTGAGTGAATCAGCCCCGCTCGGCATCTTCGAGTGCGATGCGGCCGGCCGGGTGGTATACAGCAATCCCGCCCTGATCGCCCTGACCGGACGGCCGGCCGGGGACAGTCTTGGCCGCGGCTGGGAGGAGAATATTCATCCGGAAGACCGGGCCGCCATGAGTGCCGGCTGGGCCCGCGCCGCCGCCGAGGGCAGCGCCTGGGACAAGGAGCTGCGTCTGCTCCGGCCTGATGGCTCCGTGCGCTGGGTGCACACCCTTACCGCGCCGGGCAAGGACGCCGAGGGCCGCATCACCGGTTTCGTGGGCACGGTCGAAGACATCACCGAGCGGCGGGTCACTGAGATCGCCATGCTCGAAAGCGAGGAACGCTTCAAGTTCGTCGCCCGCGCCGTGAGCGATGTGGTCTGGGATTGGAACCTCTCGGCAAACACCCTCTGGTGGAACGACGGTTTCCTGACCACCTTCGGCTTCGCCGCCGGTGAGATGAAACCCAGCATCGCGGCCTGGACCGGCCGCATCCATCCCGATGACCGCAGCCGCGTGGTCGACAGCATCCAGCACGCCATCGCCGGCGGCACGGAAACCTGGAGCGCGGAATATCGTTTCCAGCGCAAGGACGGCAGCTATACCTACGTGCAGGATCGCGGTTACATTCTCCGCGACGCAGCGGACAAGGGGATCCGGATGGTGGGCGGCATGCGTGATCTCACCGAGCAGAAAAAGATGGAGGCACAGTCCCTGCGCGCGCAGCGCATGGAGAGCATCGGGACGCTTGCCGGCGGCATCGCCCACGACCTGAACAATGTGCTTACGCCCATCATGATGGCGATCGAGCTGCTCAAACGCGCCCCGGGCGGTGACCCGCGCCGCACCAAAATCCTCAACACCATTGAGGTCAACAGCCGGCGCGGGGCCGACCTCGTGCGCCAGGTCCTCTCCTTCGCCCGGGGACTTGACGGCCGGCGGGTCGCCATCCATCTGGCGCCACTGATCAAGGATCTTGAGGGTGTAATCAGTGAAATCTTCCCCCGCAACATCCGGGTCGTGGTCAATGTGTCCCCGGATTTGGCCCCCATCGTGGGTGACCCGACCCAGCTTCACCAGGTGCTGCTCAATCTCGTCGTCAATTCGCGCGATGCCATGCCGGACGGCGGTGTGCTCACCTTGACGGCGACGAACGTCACCGTCGACACCCAGTTTGCCCGCACGAGCACAGGGTCCAGGCGCGGCATGAACCAGGAGGCCAAGGCCGGCCTGCATGTGCTGTTGCAGGTGACCGACACCGGCCTCGGCATTCCCCCGGAGGTGCGCGAACGGATCTTTGAGCCGTTTTTCTCGACCAAGGAGCCCGGCAAGGGCACCGGCATCGGTCTGGCAACCGTGCAATCCGTCGTCAAGGGCCACGGGGGGTTCCTCAACTTTGATAGCGAGGTTTCCCATGGGACGACGTTCAAAGTCTACCTGCCGGCCGACCCCGCTCTCCAGACCGCCGAGGTCGTGCCTCCCGTCAAGGCCGAGCTGTGGCGCGGCCGGGACGAACTCGTGCTGGTGGTCGACGACGAATGTTCGATCCGTGAAATCACCCAGGAGACGCTGGAATTTTACGGCTACCGCGTGATCACCGCCGTTGACGGCGCCGAGGCGGTCGCGCTTTACGCGAAGCAGGCGCAGCAGATTGCCGTGGTGGTCACCGACATGATGATGCCCGTCATGGACGGCGCGGCGACCATTCAGGTGCTCAAGCGCATCAATCCGGCCGTCAAGATCATCGCCGCCAGCGGCATCGACTCCGGGACAAATGTCGCCAAGGCCGCCAATGCCGGGGTGAAACACTTCCTGCCCAAGCCCTACACAGCGGAAACCCTCCTCAAGCTTCTCCGCGATGTCCTCGACCGGCCGGCCGCGGATGAATCGCGCTCACTCCCCTTGGTCACCGCGGGTTGTCAGGCCTTTCCTGAGCCGGTGAATCCGTGATCCGGGACCGACGGTGTTTCAACCGGCCGGTACCTGCGAGGTTTGCCACCGCTCCAAGGCAGCCTGCAGTTCGGCTAGCCGCACGGGTTTGCTGACATAGTCGTCCATGCCGACGGCGAGGCACTTTGCCCGGTCGCCCTGCATGGCGCTGGCCGTGAGCGCGATGATGTGGACGGGCGATTTCCAGGGACACGCCTGGCCGGTGTCGAGTTCGCGCTTGCGGATGAGCCGTGTTGCTTCGAAGCCGTCCATCTCCGGCATCTGGCAGTCCATGAAGACCAGTGTGTAGGGGATGCGTTGCAGCGCTTCAAGGGCTTCAATCCCGTTGCCGACGGCGTCGGCGGTGCAACCGAGCTTTTTCAGCAGTGCCAGCCCGACTTTCTGGTTCACGGCATTATCCTCGGCCAGCAGGATCCGCGTGCCGGCCAGTCTGGCGAGTACTCCGGCCGAGAGCTGGGGCACCGGCGCCCCGTCCGGTTTCGGCGCCCAGAGGGTTGTGGCCTCGGACTTACCGATCACGGCGACCAGGCAGTCAAAAAGGCGCGATTGCTTGACGGGTTTGCTGAGGACCGCGTCGATGCCGGCGGCCAGCATTTCCTTTTCGGCGAGGATATGTCCGAGTGGCGTCAACGCGATCAGACGCGTACTGGCGATGGCCGGGTCGGCCTTGATCGCCCGGGCGAGCGTCAGGCCGTCCATCTCGGGCATCTCGACGTCGAGCAGCGCGATGTCATAGGCCCGACCCTCGGTGGCGGCGGCACGCAGCACGCGCAGCGCCTCATGTCCGCCGGCGGCGCTGCCTTTCTGCAGTTTCCACGCGAATATCTGGTGACGCAGGATCTGCCGGCTCGTCGCATTGTCATCGACGACGAGCACCCGCATGTTCGACCAGCCGTCGCGATCGCCCGCGAGCGCCGGCTGGTCGTGCGCGGGCTTTTCGAACTGGGCAGTAAACCAGAACGTCGAGCCCTTGCCCGCCTCGCTCTCGACCCCGATCTGGCCGTCCATCATGACGACGAGTTGCTTGCAAATCGCGAGGCCGAGGCCAGTGCCACCGTAGCGCCGCGCCATGGATGAATCGGCCTGGGTGAAGGCCTGAAACAACCGGGCCTGGACCTCGGGCGGGATGCCCACGCCGGTGTCGGTCACGGTGAAGCGGAGCACGACGCGCTGGTCGCTCTCGGTTTGTTGCATGACGCGAACGACGACTTCCCCGCCGGCGGTGAACTTGATCGCGTTGCCCGTGAGGTTGGTGAGAATCTGGCGCAACCGGCCGGGGTCGCCGCGCAGGAGCCGCGGCACCTCGGGCGGCATGTCCATCACCAGCTCGATGCCCTTGGCCTGCGCACGCTCGGCGAGCATGTCGAGCGTGCTCTCAACCGTCTCCGTCAGGTCAAAATCGAGCGTCTCAAAGGTGAGCTTGCCCGCCTCCATCTTGGAAAAATCGAGCACATCGTTGATCACCGTCAGCAGCGTGTCCGCGCTGGTGCGGATCGTTTCGGCGTATTCGCGCTGAACGGGGCCGAGTTCCAGGTCGAGCAACAGTCCGGTCATGCCGATCACGCCATTCATCGGCGTGCGGATTTCATGGCTCATGTTGGCGAGGAACTCGCTCTTGACTTTCGCCGCAGCTTCGGCGGCTTCCTTGGCGACCCGCAGCTCGCGGGTGCGCTCCTCGACCAGCTTTTCGAGATTATCGAACTGGGACTTCGCCTGCCGGGCGAGATGCCATTTTTCGGTGAGCGCGATGGCAAGCTGCAGAGCCTCGACGTTGTCAAATGGCTTCTTCAAAATGACCAGTTTATCCGACTGGCCGAGTTTCTCGCTCATCTGATCCCACGAGTAGTCCGAATAGGCGGTGCAGATGACGATCTGCATCTCGGGATCGACCTCCCAGATGCGTTCGGTGGTTTCAATGCCGTCCCAGCCCGGCGGCATGCGGACATCCATGAAGGCCATCGCATAGGGCCGGCCGGCGGCCACGGCGCGCTGCACCATTTCGAAGCCGTCCTTGCCCTGGTAGGCTGAATTCAGCTCGAAGCGGATGGTTCGGTGTGGCTCGGCCGCCTCGCCAAACAGGGCCGCTTCCATGGCGCGGGCATTGTCTGGAGTGCGTTCGTCAACGAGGATCTTCCGGAAATCTCCGTGAATGGAACGATTGTCGTCGACGATGAGGATGCGGCGGTTTTTTTCAGGAGCGGGGGTTTTCATTGGCGGGAGGGTTGGGCTGGAGAGGCAGGTCCAAAGTGAAGGTGGCGCCGCGCCCGGGACCGGCGCTCTCAACGTGGAGCGCGCCGCCCAGTTCCTTGACCGCGAGGGCGCTGTTGTGCAGGCCGAAGCCATGGCCCGTCTGCTTGGTGGTGAACCCGTGATTGAAGATCTGCGTGAGGTTTTCCGCGGGGATGCCCACGCCATTGTCAATGATGGCGATGCTCACGGCACGATCGTCGGTCGCGATGCTGACCCTAATCTGCTTGTCGGGGCGGCCAGACTCGTTGCAGGCCTGCTTGGCATTGCGCAGGAGATTGATGAGGATCTGCATGACTTTGTGCCGGTCGGTGGTGACGGTTGGTCGGGCCCGGTAGTCGCGGATTGTCCGGATACTATGCCGGGCCAGCGAATCCGCGTTGATCCGCAGCGCCTCCTCGATCAGGTCCGGCACCGCGACCGTCTCGATGACGCCCGAGCTCCCGGCGTGAGTCTGCTGCATGGCGACGATGTCCTTGATGTGCGCGACGTTTTTGCGGAGATCGTCCACTTCGGCGATGATCGCCGTTTGTTCGTTGGCCAACTCATTCGCCAGTGTGGCGAGGTAGGCCGGAATCATCTGGCCGCGGGGATCCGTGGTCAGGAAGCCGGCGAGGTCCGCGTGGTGCTCATTGAGCAGCGCGGCCACCTTCGCGATATTGCCGGCCTTGCCTTGGCCGACGTGATCAGCGACGAGGGTGACCGAGACATTGACGCTGTTCAGCACGTTGCCGACGTTATGGAGCACGCCGGTGGCGACCTCCGCCATGCCGGCCTGCCGGGAGGTCTCCAACAGTTTCCGATGGGCGGTCGCCAGTTCCGCCTCGGATTGCTTGCGCTCGGTGATGTCCGTCACGACTCCGATGTGGCGAGTCAGTTTGGCGGTGTTGTCCCGGACTTGAAACCCCCGGACCCGGATCCAACGCACCTCGCCCTCAGGTCGCACGATGCGATACTCGATATCCAAGCTTGCGGCATCGCCCTTGAGCGCCGCGAAGGCACCCACGACACGTTCGCGGTCCTGGGGCAGGATAAAATCAGCCCAAAGTTGCGGGTTGGCATACAGGCTTTCCACCGAACGGCCCCAGATTCGTTCAAACGCCGGACTGACGTATTGCACCTCTCGCATGTCGGGCGAACGAATCCAGAACGCATCGGTGATGTTGTCCGCCAACTGGTGGAACTTCTCATTGCTTTCGCGCAACGCATTCACCGCCTGCCGTCGCTCGGTGATGTCCTCCACCAAGGCGAGCGCAAACTGGGGCCGGCCCGCCGGGTCGCGAATCAGGGTCACGCTCAGACTGGTCCATACCAGTTGGCTGTCTTTGCGGATGTAGCGTTTGTCGATCTGGTAGCTGTCGCGTTCGCCAGCGATGAGCTCGCGGTAAAGGTCCATGTCTTTGTCACGGTCCTCCGGATGCGTGAACTCGGTGAACACCATCCCGCGCAACTCTTCAGCAGTGCGGCCTATCATTTTCTGGCAGGCGGCGTTCGTCAGGAAGGGGCGGCCTTCTAGATCCACCAGCGCTATCCCCAGGGGGGACTTGTTGAAGATAACCCGGAAGCGCGCCTCGCTTTCCTGCAGCGCCGCCTCCGACCGCTTGCGCTCGGTAATGTCCTGATTCGCACCGTGGAGCTGGATGGTTCGTCCCGCGGCATCTTTGGTAACGGCAATGTTCACGAGCACGTAACGAAGCTCACGGTCACGGCGAAATACTCGGCATTCGAGCTGCGCTCGGTAATTCGGATCAGACGTGGCTATGGCTTTGCCAACTTCTTCAGTGATCAAGTGGGCATCGTCGGGATGAACAAATTTCCGGACGAAATCCCCGGCGGACATCTGGTCGCCGCCTTCCCGTTCGACGGTCGTGCCATGCAGCGCGTAATAGCGATTGCTGAAGATGAAGCGTGCGCTGGGCACGTCATATTCCCACGCGAACAACTGCGCTAGTCCCATGGCGTGAGCGAGCCGGACTTCGGTTTCCCGCAATGCCTTCTCGGCGCGCTTGCGGTCCGAAATGTCGCGAAATCCCCAGATGCGGCCATAATGTTTGCCATCTTTGCCAATCACCGGAGCCGATGTTCGATCCAGCACCGTCCCATCCTCGAACTCGATCTCATCCCGGCTGCTTTCGTTCGGGTGGGAATAAAGGTAACGCACTTTTTCGACGAACTGGCCCGGATGCTTGGTGCGGGCGACGACGAACTGCATTTGTTTTTCATCGTCGCTTTCGGCGGCGATGTCCGGGGGTAGCTTCCACAACTCGATCAAGCGCTGATTCTGGAAGATCTTCTTTCCGTCGTTGCCGACCACCAGGATCCCGTCGAAGGAAGAATCCTGCTGTGCTTCGAGCAGCGCCGTTTTCGAACGCAGCTCCATTTCGCTCCGCGTGCGCGCGGTGACGTCCCGCCAGCTGATCACGCTGCCGACGCGTACCTGGCCGATCCGCTGGGAATAAAGGTATCGCTCAAAAATGCGGCCATCCTTCAGTTCAAAGAGGTCGAAGACGCTGGCTCCGGCGGCGCCGTTGTGCGCCGCGATTTGCCTGAGAAACCCGGCCGGATCCTTGAGTTGTCCAGCGGTGTGGGCGCGCAATTTTTCCGCGTCTCCGAGTTTCAGGAGACCGGGAGGAAATTGCCAGAGGGCGGCAAAAGTCGTGTTGTGGAAGATGACCCTGCCCGCCAGATCCACGACCACGATTCCGTCAGTCGCTGATTCAATCGTGGCGTTGAGCAGCGACAGCGAGCGGGCGAGTTCCTTGGTTCGTTCGGCCACTTTCAGCTCCAGTTGGTCCTTCTCGGCCTGAAGTTTTTGCTGGTGGGCGTGCAATTGCCGGACCTTCCAGCGGTAGCCGCCGGCCAGGAGCCCGAGGGTGGCCAAGCCGCACAGGCCGTAGAACCAGACCGTCTCATGGAAGGGCGTCGGCAGCGCGATGCCATAGCTGGCCCCGACGGTGTTCCAGACGCCGTCGACGTTGGCCGCCTTGACGGCGAAGACGTAGCGTCCCGGCTTCAGGTTGCTGTAAACGGCCGAACGATGCTCGCCGGCTTCGATCCAGCCGGGGTCGAAGCCGGCCAACTGATAGATAACATGGTTTTTCTTCGGGGCAACATAGCTAAGGGCGGTGAAGAAAAACTCCACGCGGCGATTCCCGGCGTCAAGGATGGCGGAGTCTTTTCCCTTCAGCTCTTTCCCATCCACATAAACCTTCTGGAGGTGGACCAGGGGCGCGATCCGGTTGGTGAAGAAGTGCGCCGGATCGATCATCACGACGCCGCGTGGGTTCGGAAACCAGATGCGGCCATCCAGTGTTTTGGCTACCGAATACCCCTGTTCGGTGCGATCGGTGAACTTGACCGACTCCAACCCGTCGAAAATATCGCAATGGACCCGGGGCGCTTTCCCATCGGCGAAGGCATTCAGGCTCTCGCGGCTGACGCGAAAAATCCCGCGTCCGCTCGACACCCAGAAGAATCCCTGGCTGCCGGGCACGAAGGCGTAAATCCGGCCATCCGGCAGGCCGTCTTCCACCGTAATGTTATTGATGCGGTGGTCCTTGATTCGGGCCATCCCCGTCGGCATGCCAATCCAGATGCTGCCATCCTCGTCCTCGAAAACGTAGTGGATCCGGTCGGCGGATAGCCCGCCGGCCGCGGACCAATGCTCAAATTTCCCGTCCTTGATGCGGAAGAGCCCACTGTTCGTCGCAACCAGCAGCGCGCCGTCTTTCGCGACAAAGAGATGGTTCACCCAATCGAGCAGTGGTTCGGTCCCACGGAAAACGAACGGCTGGATTTTGCCGTCGTGAAAGCGGACGAGGTTGGGTCCGATTCCGCCGATCAAGCCTTCGGCATCTTCGGCGAATGCCTCCGGCCAGGAGTTGTTCAGATAACGGACCGCGAGACGGTCGCCGGCTAGCACATTGAGGTTCTTGTCGCCGTCCGCGAGATAGACGTCGCCGTTTTTCGCCTCGAAAATCCTCCGCACATAATGGTTGGGCAAAAGCCAGTCGTCGCTGTAGTTCCGGAAAGTCTTCCCGTCAAAATACGCGGCGCCGGTCGACAAGGAAATCCACAGTCCGCCCTTGGGCGAAGCGGCCACCGTGAGCGCCTCGCCCGGCAGCAGGCCTTCCTTGGCCGAGTAGATCGGAAACTTGAGGTCGGTGAGCTGGCTGAGCCCGTCGAGGGTGCCGATCCAAAGGCTTCCCTCCCGGTCTTCAAACAGGGACGTGATGGAGTCGCTGCCGAGTCCGTCGGCTTTGCGCAGAACGGTAATTTCGTCGTTTTCAATGCGCACCAGACCCATCTTGCTCGTGCCCGCCCACAGGATGCCGTGACTGTCGACCAGCAGTGCAGTGGTCTCTTCGGTTGGGAGATAAATCTTCTTCAGGCGGTATTGGGCATCGTAATGCCGCAAGCCCCGTCCCGTGCCGACCCAGAGATTGCCCTCGGCATCGGTCGCGAGGGCGTGAATATTCTCCTTTTTGAGACCTTCATCTGGGAACTGCTCGAATTTGTCGCCCACCCAATGGAAAAGCCCGCGTTCGGCCGTGCCCATCCAGATTTGCCCGGCCGGATCTTCCGTGAACACCATCACGGTACCGAGCAAAGTGTCGAAGTAAGTCTGGTCCGGTTTTCCGGGCATCCATCGCCCCCAACCAGACACGCTGCCGGTCCAGATCGCGCCGTCCCGGCCGGCGTGGATGGCATTGGCATATGTGCTGGGCGCCGTCCACCGCGGATCACCGATCGCGGAGAATTTCTCCCCGTCGAAGTGGCCGTAGCCGCCCCGGGCCACGGCAAACCACAACTCGCCATCCGCCGCCAGGTCGAGCGTCCGAACGTCCTGCCCCTGTGCTTCCGGGAGGGCGATGGGAAAGACTTTGAACTCCAGCCCGTCAAACCGGATCAATCCATTCTGGCTGCCGAGCCAGAGATAGCCGTCCGGAGTCTGTGCGATGGCGGATATTTTGTCCGCCGGCAGACCGGCCTCGCGAGTCCAGTTGTGGCAGTTGAATTGAAAGATCGTTTTCCCCGGGTCGAGCGCCCGCAGGGTCGGGACGAACGCCACCAGCGCACCAACGCAGGTCAAGACCAGGCCCCACGGTTGGAATGGCCTGAATCGGGACCGAACGACCGGCCGGTGAAGGGGGAGGGAGTTGCCCAAGGAGGAGTGGAATGACGGGTCCATCAGCGGTTGAAACTGTCGTCCAGCGCGTCGCGGACGGTTTGGGCGAGCAACTGCGGCTTGTAGGGCTTGTGGATAAAATGCATGCCGGCCGGCGGCCGGAATTCCTCGCCGATGGTTTCGCTGGCATAGCCGCTGGTGAGCACCACTTTCAGCGTCGGTTTTTCCTTGCGCAGCCGGGCGGCGAGTTCGACGCCGCTGAGGCCGTCGGGCAGCACCAGATCGGTGACGAGCAGGGCGATTCTTGCGCCGTGCCATTTCCAGACCTCCAGCGCATCGATGCCCGAACAGGCCTGCAACACCCGGTAGCCGTGGCTGCGCAGGACCGCGACGGCAAATTCGCGCACGGCGGGTTCATCCTCGACCAGCAACATCGTTTCCGATCCGCGGCGGGCCGGCGCCGGCTTGGTCGGAAGGGACACCGGGGTCGTGGTTGCGGACGACCGGCTCGGCAGCAGGATCCGGAAACAGGTGCCCGCGCCCACGGCGCTTTCGAGTTCAATCCAGCCCTGGTGCTGGTGCACAATGCCGAAAACCATGGCCAGCCCGAGGCCCGTGCCATGGCCGACATCCTTCGTCGTGAAAAACGGTTCGAAGATTCGCGTCAGGTTTTCCGTGGGGATGCCGCAGCCGGTGTCGCGCACGCTCAGGCAGACGAATTCGCCCGGCCGCGCCTCAGGGTGGCGGCGCGCGGCCGCGTCTGCGATGGTGAGCTGCTCCGTGCCGATGGTCAGCGTGCCGCCGTTGGGCATGGCGTCGCGGGCGTTCACCGCGAGGTTCATGAGCACCTGTTCCATCATGCCGGCGTCCACCTCGGCCGTGCAGGGGACAGCGGACAGCGCCAGTTCCAGCTTGATGTGCTCGCCGATCAGCCGGCGGATCATCTGGGCGAATTCACCGGCAACCTGGTTGAGGTCGATGTTTCGGCGGTTGACCGTCTGCTTTCGGCTGAAGACGAGGAGCTGGCGGGTCAGGTTGGCGGCGCGGGTGCCGGCAATGAAAATCTGCGTGAGCGGCTCGATCGCATCCGCGGGCATCGTCCCGCCATCCAGGAGCAGCCGTGTGTAGCCGATGACGACGGTGAGCACGTTGTTGAAATCGTGCGCCACGCCGCCTGCCAACTGGCCGACCGCCTCCATTTTCTGCGCTTGCAGCAACTGCCCCTCGAGTTGCCGGTGCCGCGTGATGTCCGTCGCGACGCCGACGGCGTGTTTTATCCCACCATCCGGCTCCCGGATGGGGTAGCACCGGTCCCCGATCCAACGCAGCTCACCGTCGGGGCGCCGGATGCGATATTCGAGGCGATACTCCTTGCCGTGGGCCAGTTGCGCGCGGGCGGCCAGCACCATCGCCCGATCCTCGGGCACGATGGCCCCGGCCCATTGCGCCGGTTGGGCGTGAAGTTCGGCCGGCGGGCGGCCCCAGATTTGCGCATAGGCCGGGCTGACATATGAACTGAAGCCGGTGTCCAGGGCGACGACGTAGAACACATCATCGATGCGCTCGGCCATCTCGCGAAAACGCTCCTCGCTTCGCAGCAGCGCTTCCTCGCTCGTCTTGCGCGCGGTGATGTCAGTCACCATGCTTTCGTAGTAGAGCAGTCCGCCTTGAGTGTCCCGTACGGCCCGGGCGTTTTCGGAAATCCAGATGATGGTCCCGTCCTTGCGCCTGATCTGCGATTCGTAGGCCAGCAATTCGCCCCGGCTATTGAGGAGCCGGTCGAATTCGGAACGGCGGGGCGGATCGACGTGAAGATCATGGCCCAGGTCATGCACCGACGCACAAAGTTCTTCCGGCGAGGCGTAGCCGCAGAGCCGGGCCATGGTGTGATTCACCTCCAGGAGACGGCCTTGCGGATTCGACTGGTAGATGCCTTCCACCGCATTCTCGAAAATATCCCGGAACCTCGCCTCCGCCTTCCGCAACGCCTCCTCGGCGGCAAGGCGTCTGGCGCGTTCGCCGGCCTCGCGCAGGGCGCGGCGCACGGCGGGCCGCAGCCGATCGATCCGTTCCTTCAGAACATAGTCGGTCGCGCCGCTTTTCAAAATCTCGATCGCGCGCTCCTCGCCGATGGTGCCGGAAACAAACAAGTAGGGCACCTCGGGACATTTTGCCTGCGCGAGCGCCAGCGCGGACCCGCCGTTGTAGCCGGGCATCGTGAAATTCGACAGGATAAGATCGAATTTTCCCCGCTCCAACGCAGCGGCGAACTCCGCCTCGGACGAAACATAGACGAATTCACAGGCGGTTTCTTCGTCGGCCAGCGCCTGCCGGACGAGGCCGCGGTCCGGCTCGTGGTGTTCCAGATGAAGAATGCGCAATGGAGGGGGCGGCGGGCCTGGCGGATCTTTGGAGGATTCAATTTGTCTGGCTAATGCGCAGGGCGTGCCGAAGGTTGCTGCGGGGGAATCCATTTTGGGGGAGGCTTGAAACGACGGCGAATAAGCATTCCGCACCCTTGGCGAGGTGCCTTTTCAACGGGCCACGATGCGCTTAAAGCCGCGCCCGGGCTATGGGGTTTAACCCTAGCCCAATCAGACATGGTCCATGGATTCTCCTCAGAATGAGGGAAATGCCTTTGATCGTGGATGGCGTGGTGGCACCGCTGCGCTCAATGATTGTGTAGAATGAACTCCCCTTGGATGCATCGGGGGCCATGACGGAATTTGCTTCGGCCAGTTTGACGATTTCGGCCGGAACTTTTGCGTGGATCTCTCGTGTTCGTCCGGGTCGGTCGCGCGCAAAAAGCCCGCAGGACAACGTGAGGCAAATCCGGGTTTGTCGGATCGCCTCTGGCTTCGGCGCTTTAAGACCAACCCGATCAAGTCGGGTCGATTTTACTGTGGCACTTTCAAAAACCGCTGTTCCTCAGCGGTTTTTTTGTTATCTAGGTCGTCGTGAAAGCCGCTGAATTTTTCGCCCTGCCGCCATCGCTGATCCGGTTTGCCCCGTTTTTCCCGGTCCAGACCAGTCCGTGGGAATGGGTGAAACAGATCGGCGCCGCATTGGAGGCGGCCGAGTTTGGGGTGAATGAGCTTAAAATCCCACCGGGCGTGCACCTCGAGGGCCGGGTCTGGCTGCATCCCTCGGTGAAGCTGCCACCCTCTGCCACGATCATCGGCCCGGCCTATATCGGGGCGAAAACGGAGATCCGCCCGGGGGCTTTTATTCGCGGCAATGTCATTGTCGGCGAAGGCTGCGTGCTCGGCAACTCCAGCGAATTCAAGAACTGCCTCCTGCTGGATGGCGTGCAGGCGCCGCATTTCAACTACGTGGGCGACTCCATTCTTGGCAACGGCGCCCACCTCGGCGCGGGCGTCATCTGCTCCAACCTCCGGCTCGATCGGGGCGAAGTGACGGTCCGGCTGGCCGACCGGACGGTTAAAACCGGCCTGAAGAAATTCGGTGCGGTGCTTGGCGACAAGGCGGAGGTCGGCTGCAACGCCGTGCTCAACCCCGGCACACTGCTCGGGCCGCGGGCGCTGGTCATGCCTTGCACTGCTTTCGGCGGTTACCTGCCGGCCGGTACCATCGCCCGCAATCAGCAGACCGTCATGACGAGGCCACGCCGGGATTGACCGGCTGGCCGGCTCGCTTTCACTCTCACTCTCACTTTCACTTTCCCTCCTTCATGCCCCGAGTCCTCACCGGCATCACGCCTTCCGGCACCCTGCACATCGGCAACTATTTCGGCGCCATGCGCCCGGCCATCGAATTGCAGGCCGGGGGTGATGCCTACTATTTCATCGCCGACTACCATTCGATGACGGCGATCACCGACGCGACCGAGCGCCGCGGCTACACCCAGGGCATCGCGCTCGACTGGCTGGCCTGCGGACTGGACCCGGCGAAGTCCGTCTTCTGGCGCCAGAGCGATGTGCCCGAGGTGTGCGAACTCACCTGGCTGCTGGGCTCCGTCACGCCCATGGGCCTGCTCGAGCGCGCCCACAGCTACAAGGACAAGCTCGCCAAGGGCATGCCGGCCAACTTCGGCCTCTTTGCCTACCCGGTGCTCATGGCCGCCGACATCCTGCTCTACGACACCCACGTGGTACCCGTCGGCAAGGACCAGAAACAGCACCTAGAGATGACCCGCGACATCGCCATCAAGTTCAATCTCACCTACGGCGAGACTTTCGTGGTGCCCGAAGAGCGGATCCGCGAGGACGTGGCCGTCGTCCCGGGGCTCGACTGCCAGAAAATGTCAAAGAGCTACGGCAACACCATCGAGATTTTTGGCGACGAGAAAGTCCTTCGCAAAAAAATCATGGGCATTGTCATGGACTCGCGCACACCGCAGGAACCCAAGCCGGATGCCGAGAAAAATCTTGCCGTCCAACTTCTGAAACTCGTTGCGCCGACTGAGGTGTCCGCGGATTTAGAGAGCCGGCTTCGCACCGGCGGTCTCGGTTACGGCGACTTGAAGAAGGCGCTGTTCGGACACTACTGGGAATTTTTCGCGCCTTACCGCGCCCGGCGCGCGGAACTCGCCGCCAATCCTGAGTACGTCGAGAAAGTGCTGATCGACGGCGCCGAGCGTGCCCGGGCCGTGGCCGCGCAGACGATGGCCCGCGCGAGGAAAGCGTGCGGATTGAGGTAGGACCGGTCTTTGACCGGCCTTCGTTTTTATTGCGCCGCGTCGCCAGTCAGAGACTGGCGCTACTCAAGCTGCCAGCTTCGCCGCGGCCTTGATGATCTTCGCCGCAACATCAAGCGGCAGCTCCGCCGGTTTCTTGAATCGGATGCAACTTTTGCCGCAATCGAGCTGGCCTAACGCCTTGCGGTACGGGTCGACCGCCTCGGGATTGGCGTAGAAACACAGGTAGTTTTTCTGCCGGTTGAACGCACCGACCATGTTTTCGCCGACCATGTAAGTGGGCATCCGATACTTCATCGATTCCTCCACCTTGGGCCCGGCTTTGAAGAGCTTGCGCAGCTTGGTGAAAACCGCCCGCTCCTCGTCAGTCACGGTTTTCAGGAATTCATCTACGCTGGCAGCCTGGGAGATCATGGATGGACTTTTGGCGGCGGGCCGGAAGACTGGCAAGGCCAACGTGCCATGAGCCAGACCCACGCAGACATCGGACGGAAACGCCAGCGGGAGATCTATCTGGCCGGTGCGGGCGGGCGGCGGCCCGAGGTACCGGTCGCATGGACAGAACTCGAGAAAGCGGCCCAATCCACGATGTCGCGCGAGGCGTGGGCCTATATTGCCGGTGGGGCGGGGCGCGAATCCACGATGGATGCCAACCGCGCGGCGTTTGAGCGCTGGCGGATCGTGCCGCGGGTACTGTGCGACGTGGAGAAGCGCGACCTCTCCATCGAGTTGTTCGGTCAGCGGCTACCCACACCGCTGCTGCTTTGTCCTATCGGTGTGCTGGAGATGGCACACCGGGAGGCCGACCTCGCGGTCGCCCGCGCGGCAGCGGCGCTCCGCGTGCCCTATATATTTTCCAACCAGGCATCGGTGCCGATGGAAACCTGTGCCGCCGCGATGGGCGACGCCCCGCGCTGGTTTCAACTTTATTGGAGCAAATCCAATGCGCTGGTCGCCAGCTTCGTCCGCCGAGCGGAGGCCTGCGGTTGCTCGGCCATCGTGCTGACGCTCGACACGACGATGCTCGGCTGGCGGCCGCGCGATCTGGACCTTGGCTCACTGCCGTTTCTGCGCGGGCAGGGCATCGCCCAATACACCAGCGATCCGGTTTTCCGGGCGCAGTTGAAGGAAGGGTGGAACGCGGCCTCCGGACGCGTTGAAGAGAGCGCGTCCGGGACCCAGCCTTCGCACGAGGCTACGGCGGGCAGGCGGCCGCGCTCCACCTCCCTTTCGTCGCTCAACCTGGAAATCATCGCCACGGCGCTGGAGCAGAAGGCGAATTTTCCCGGCGGATTGCTCAAGAATCTCACGTCGGGCGATCCCCGCGCTGCGGTGCAACGCTTCATGGCGACTTATTCGCGTCCATCGCTCCAGTGGGACGACCTCAAATACTTGCGGCAGCAGACGAAGCTGCCGGTTCTGCTCAAGGGTGTGTTGCATCCCGACGATGCGAGAAAAGCGGTCGAGCTGGGCATCGACGGACTGGTCGTGTCGAACCACGGCGGCCGGCAGATCGATGGCGAGATTGCGTCGCTCGACGCGCTGCCGGCGGTCGCGGAGGCGGTAAATGGCAAAATTCCGGTCCTCGTGGACAGCGGTGTGCGCGGCGGGGCGGATGTATTCAAGGCGCTGGCACTTGGCGCAACCGCAGTATGCCTCGGCCGGCCTTACGTGTATGGCCTCGCGGTTGCAGGTCAGCAGGGCGTCGAGGAAGTCATCGGTAACGTGTTGGCCGAGTTCGATCTGACACTCGGGTTGGCAGGTTGTGCGAACGGGCGGGAAGTGCCGCGAGCGGCGCTCCAGCAGCAATCAATCGTCCGATCAGGCTGAAGCGGGCTGGCTGGATGATGGGCCGGTGTTTCGCGCTAATTTTTTGCCAAGCTTGATGCCGGGAAGCTCCACCCAGCGAAAGAGTGCCAGAGAGGCAATCAGACAGATGAACAACACGATCAGGTCGCATCCAAAATGAACCCAACCGCCCGACGCCCGCCAACCGGTGGGATCGAGTAGGCGACATACCACCCAGCAACCCAAGGGTACGTGAAGAAGATAAAGACTGTAGGAAGCTTCGCCCGCTCGCGACAGCCAGCTCCACGGTTGACCCAACCAGAACTGCAGGCGTACGAGAGCCAGCAGTCCCGCGCCAGTGAGCAGCGCGATACTGTTTTCAGCTGGGCCAAGGACCTGACGACAGATGGCCACGACGGCGAACAGGGCTAGCAAGCCACCCTCGCGTTTCCCTCCCAGGTGCCACCATGCGATGGCGATGCCAAGGGCGAACTCACCCCAGTGAGAAAGGAAAAAGATGCGCTGGGCCAAGTCCTGGTTGGTGGCGAGCAGGGTTAGCCCCGCCAGCCACCACCATCGGGCCGCCGGCAGAAGGATTGCCGCTGCGAGTACGAGATAAAACGCGACTTCGTAGCTGAGCGTCCAATAAGCCCAGTTCATTGTCGGCACGTGACTGACGGGCTGGGTCGTGATGCTGAGGGTGGCCAACCAGCCCGGGACGGTTTGCGGCACAGGCGTGTAATCATTCACCCCGGTGGCTAGCTTTCGAATCGCGCAAAGCCCCACAATGAACGCCAAACTGGCGAAATACGCCGGGTAGATGCGTGCCAGGCGACGGATAAGGTAGTTTTTAACCGATGGCTCTTTGTAGCTGGCGAGGAACACGCAATAGCCAGAGAAAACGAAAAACACCGGTACGCCCAACCAACCCCATTGATTGAGCTGGCTATATATCGAGCCATCGCGCGGACGGATCTCATTGATGTGAAACAATGCCACCGCAGAGGCGGCCCCACCACGAGCCACATCGATCCAAGGCTGGCGGGCTGGGAAAGCGCCCATGGCTTCAAATCACCGTGCAAACCGGTCGCGACAGCATGGCGATCCGGTCCATGATGCGCTGGGCAGCGGTCTCGTAGCGGGCCTTGCCAGACGTGGGATCATCGTAGTCGCTGGCTGGAATCGGCTGGCCGAAAACAATCGTCACGGGCGTGCCGAGCCGCGGAATCAACCGGCCTTTGCCGAATGCCTCGTAAGAGCCGAAAACGCGGCACGGCACCACGGGCACGCCGGTTTTGCACGCCATCAGCCCGATGCCGGCTTTCGGCTTTTGCAGCTGGCCGTCGGGCGAGCGCGTCCCCTCGGGGAAAAGCACGATCACCCGGTCTTCCTTGAGCGCCTGCAGCACGCGCTTGATCGCGCCGACGTCACCGCTGTCTCGTTCCACCGGGATGGTCTCGGCCTGGTTCAGCCACCAGCTGGTGAGCCGGTTGCTCCACAGGGTTTTGCGGGCGAAAAAACGCATCTGCCGGGAAACCTGGCAGCCGACCAGCGGCGGGTCGAGGTGACTGGCATGATTGGAGGCGATGAGAAAAGGACCTTCGCGGGGGAAATTCTCCGTTCCCGCCACTTCGCCCCGAAACCACATGGCGTAGATGTTACGCACGAAATAATGAAAGAAGCCGTAGAACGGCGTCATGGTGAGGTGGTCGGGCGTTCGCGGCATAAGATAAACCAGAGGTCAGAAGTCAGAGATCAGAAAAATACGGCCTGTCATTCTGAGGGAAGCGAAGAATCCAGGATTATACCATTTCAGTACACATCATTCTGGATTCTTCGCTTCGCTCAGAATGACAATATACGCGCATGTGTTTTTTGAAGCGGTGCCTTGGGGTTGATCCGGAGTCTCGGTGCGGTTTTGCGTTTCTGAAGCTTTTTACGGCCAAGGTCTTCAGTTCAGCTTCGGCGCGATGAGCGCGGCCATTCTCGTGACGACCTGATCAAGCGTCAGCAGCGTCGAGTCGATGTTGATGGCGCCGGCCGGGCTGGTAAGCGGCGAGGCCTTGCGTGAGGAGTCGAGCCGGTCGCGTTCGGCAATGGAATCCTGCTGGCCCTCCAGGGCGCGGCGCCTGGCGCGCTCGGCCGGATCGGCGTGCAGAAAGAAGCGGAAGTCGGCCTGCGGAAAAATCACGGAGCCGATGTCACGGCCCTCCATCACCAGTCCGCGGAAGCCATGCTGCTTTGCCACATCCACCTGGCCGCGCTGGTAACCGAGCAGGGTGTGCCGCACCTCGGGGATGGCGGCATAGTGCGAGACGTGTTCGTTGACATTCTGCCCGCGGATTTCGCTGCCTGCCGGCTGGCCCCCGATCAGCATCCGGGCGGAGCGGCCGTCGAGCCGGGTGGTGAAGTGCAAATCGGCCAACGCAGTCCTCAAGGCCGGGAGGTCGGTGTGCGCCACGCCGCGCCGCAGCAGTTCGTAGGTGATGTGCCGGTAGAACGAACCGGTGTCCACATGCAGCAGGTTGAACCGCTCCGCAAGGATCTTCGACGAGGACGACTTGCCGGAGGCGGCGCCGCCGTCGATGGCAATGATGATGAAGGGTAGGGACGCCATGGGATTCAATGTGCGCCAGCCCGCAGTTCGGCGAGCAAGTCGAAGAATGCCGGAAAGGTTTTTGCGCAGCAGCCGGGATCCTTGATGGTGAGCCACGCGTTGCCATTTTTCAGGAGGTCGTGGCAGCCGAGAATGGCGAAACTCATGGCGAAACGATGATCGTGATAGGTCTCGATCTCGGTCCCTGGTGTAAGTGGACGCGGGTGGATTTCCAGTGAATCATCAGCTTCGATGACGTGCTGGCCAAGTCTTTTCAGCTCCCGGGCGGCGCCGGCTACGCGGTCGGTCTCCTGTTTGCGCGTGTGCGCGATCCCGGTGATCTTGGTCGGCCCGTCGAGCAGCGGAGCGAGGGCGGCGAGAGTCAGGAAGGTGTCGGAGAAAGTGCTGAAATCCGCCGTGATCCCCTTGATCGCAGGCCCCTTTTGTATCGTATGCACCGGTCGGTGTTCATTGATGCCCTGGATGAGTCCCTCGCGCTGCAATAGCTGCGCAAATTGAATGTCGCCCTGCAGTGGCAAGACAAAGTGGTAATCGGAAATGGTCAGTTGTCCGTGTGTCACCATGGGCAGGGCGATAAAATAGCTGGCGGCAGTGGCATCGCTCTCAACGTGAAATTCTCCGGCGGGTAGCAAATAATGGCGTGCAGGAATCACTTTGATGGCCAAAGGCTCGTTATGAGCCGACACGGATGTGTAGCCAAAGCGGCGCATCATGTTCAGGGACATTTGCACGAACGGCCATCGTACGGAATTCTCCAATACGGAGATTGTGATCGGTGCACTCGCGAGTGGCGCAACCATGAGCAGGGCTGAAAGCATCTGACTGCTGGCCCGGGCGTCGACCGTCACCGACCCACCGCGCAAGCCATGTGCGCGAATTTCTACGGGCAAAAACCCTTCCTCTCCGGTGCAGCGGATGTCGGCCCCCAGCGAGCGCAATGCGTCGATCAGGCCTTGCATCGGCCGTTTCCTCATCTGGGGCACCCCATCAAGCCGGTAGGTGCCCTGGGTGGCCGCGGCGCAGAGCGCGGTAAGAAAACGAGCCGCGGTGCCCGCGAGCCCGACAAAGAGGTCAGCTTCACCAACGGTGAATCCTTTCGCCTGGTCACTCACGCGCAAGGTGAGCGCAGCTTCGTCCGCATGGACAGTGAATCCCAGTTTGCGCAGTGCCTCGGTCATCAGCCGGGTGTCGTCGCTGAACAATGCGCCGGTTAGTGCGACTGGCTGGTCGCATAGTGCGGCAAGGAGCAGCGCGCGGTTAGTGATGCTTTTGGAACCGGGCAGGGTGACACGGCCACGCACCGGCCGGGTGAAGGGCTGAATTGGAAGGGAAGGGGGGAGAGGAGGCATCGGGTTATGTGGGAGCGACCTTGGTCGCGACTGTCGCGTGCAAGCACGCTCCCACAGGTTTCATTTCACGGGATCGGCCGGAACTGGTCGCGGTAGGCCTTGCCGCGTTCGAAGATGGCCTGCACCTCGAACCAGTCGCGGTTGGCGAGGGCGCGTTCCAGTCCGTGGAGCTCCTCCTGATAGCCGCGGACGGCCCGGAGAATCTCGTCGCGGTTCTGCTCGAGGATGGTTTTCCAGAGCTTGGGGTCGCTGCCGGCTATGCGGGTTGTGTCACGCAGCCCCCCGCCGGCGTAGTTGCGCCAGCGGACATCGCGCCTGGCGAGGCTGGCGCAAAGGGTGGAGGCGAGTATCTGCGGCAGGTGGCTGATGTGCGCGACGATTTCGTCGTGGGCGTCGGGTTCAACCGTGGCCACATTGGCTTCGAGCGCGGTCCAAAAGGCGGCGATGCGCTCGGTGGCCTTCGGGTCACTCTCGGGCAGCGGAGTGACAAAGACGGTGCGGCCCTTGAACAGGTCGGCGCGGGCGTGTTCCCAACCGGTTTTCTCCGAGCCGGCCATCGGGTGCGATCCGATGAAGTGCCGCGGAGGAGGCAGAGCCTTGTGCCCGAGCCGGCAGATCTCTCCCTTCACGCTGCCAACGTCGGTCACGAGCGCACCCGCGGCGAGGTGAGGCGCGATTTGGGTGACGAGTCCCACGATCTGGTCCACGGGGGCACAGACCACGACCAGTTGCGCGCCGTGCACGGCACCGCCGGGCGTTTCTGCCACAAGGTCGCACCATGGCTGGCCCTTGAGTTGCAATCGGGTCTCGGGCCGGCGGGCCCAGAGCGTGATGCGCCGGGCTGCCCCGTAATGGCGGGCCGCCTGCGCGACGGAGGCGCCGAGAAGGCCGGGGGCGAGAATGGTGATCTGGTCAAACACGCCCACCAACGAAAGCGGCTCGGACCGGATTGTCGAGCCAGAGCGGGTCGCGTGTGAGCCCGCCTGCAAACAAATTTGACGCACTGCCGAATGATGGAACCCATCCTGAGGTCCGTTTCCATCTCCGCCCAACGCGGGGTGAGGGCACCCCGCCGACAAGGACACGCTACCGGTTGGCCGTGTCGCCTTACCGGGATTTTGCCATTGTCAGTATGCGGGCAAATTCCACGGGCTTCAGTGGCATGACCGAAAGGCGGCCCTGGCGGACCAGGCCAACTTCCTTGAGAGCTGCGTCTGCCTTGATCTGGGCCAGGGTCACGGGCCGGGCCAGAGGCTTGCCTGGTGTCAGCTCCACGGCCACCCAGCCTTCCTCTTCGGCCGTGGGGTCGGGAAAGGCGGCTTTGGTTACGCGGCCGAGACCGACCACGCTTTTGGCCTCGCCGCTGTGGTAGAAAAACACCTCGTCGCCGGGCCGCATGCCCTTGAGGTGGAGGCGGGCGGCATAGTTGCGCACCCCGGTCCAGTCGGTGCGGCGATCGCGGACGAAATCGTCCCATGAATAGGTTTCGGGTTCGGATTTCACGAGCCAGTATTGCGTTGTCATCGGGAAGGGTGTGGTTTTCCTAGCGGTGAATGCAGCCGGAGCAAGACCCCATATTGCTGAAAAAAGCCCAGCGGGCGCAAATGATCCTTTACGGGGTGATGATTCTCTTTGCCGTGCTGCCGTTCCTGCTGCTGTGGCTGAAGCGCCGCGGGGCTTTCAATTGAGCCCGTCATGAACAAGACCCTGCTGGCCATCCGGATCGTTTTTCTCGGCGTTTGCATGCTTTCGAGCTGGCTGGTGTGCTACGCCATCCAGGAATGGGACCATTACCGCGGGCTGGCCGTCTGCATCGGGCTGTTGATCGGGGTGCTGGTCGTGCTGGTGGACCTGATGCTGAAAGGCTTTTCCCTGCGCGGGCTCTCGGCCATCACGGTCGGGCTCGCCCTGGGCTCGCTGGTTTCCTGGCTGCTTGCGACCTCGCCGTTACTGGAACAGGGGGATCCGCAGGTCAAATACCTGGTGCGGCTCGGGCTCTTTGTCATCTGCATGTATCTCGGCGCGGTCATCGCCTTGCGCGGCAAGGACGAGTTCAACCTCGTCATTCCCTATGTGCGCTTCGTGCCGCATGAGGTGGATGTGCCGCTGGTCGTCGTGGACACCAGCGCGCTGATCGACGGCCGCATCGCCCGCCTGTATGAGACGCAATTCCTCGGCGCGGCGTTGATCATCCCGACTTTCGTGCTCAACGAGCTGCAGAATATCGCCGATTCCCCCGACCCGGTCAAACAGGCGCGCGGCCGCCGCGGCCTGCAGGTGCTCAACGAGCTGCGTGCGATCAAGCGGATCGACATCCGCATCCACCAGAGCGATGTCGCCCGCCGGCAGGACATCGAGGCCAAGCTCGTGTTTCTCGCGCAATCGATGCGGGCCAAGCTGCTGACGACCGACACCAACCTCGCGAAGATGGCGCAATTCCAGGGGGTGACGTGGCTCAATCTTCACGCGCTGGAAGTCGCGTTGCGCCCCGAGCTGGTCATTGGCGAAAGCATCGCGCTCGATCTCGTTAAGATCGGCAAGGAGGATGGCCAGGCGCTCGGCTACCTCACCGACGGCTCCATGGTCGTCGTGAACAACGCCCGCGCCTTCGTGGGCAAGCGGGTCACGGCCGAGATCATCGGCGTGCTGCCCAGCGGCGGCGGCAAGATGATCTTCGCCAA
>CAZBLQ010000042.1:0-26633 GCA_964492635.1 uncultured Oleiharenicola sp. | reverse complement strand
GGCATCGTGCTCACCATCGGCATGGCGGTGGACGCGAACATCCTGATCTTCGAGCGCATGCGCGAGGAACTCGCCCTCGGCAAGTCGCTCTCCAGCGCCAATCAGGGCGGCTTCGAGAAGGCCCTCACGACCATCCTCGACGCGCACTTCGTCCAGCTGATCATCTGCGGCATCATGATCTGGCTCGGCACCGGCCCGATCAAGGGCTTCGGCTTCACCCTCCTGATCGGCGTGCTCTCCACGCTGTTCTCCGTGCTCATCACGGCCCACTATTTCATGGAATTACTGATTGATTCCAACTTCGTGCAGAAAATCACCTTTCGGCGCATGCTGGGGGACCTCAAGGTCGACTTTGTCAAGTACGGCAAGCCGTGCTTCTTTGGCTCAATGGCACTGGTGGTGGTCAGCTTCTGCTACGTCCTGTACCAGGGCGACCGCATCTACGGCATCGACTTTGCCGGCGGCGATCTCATCACAGCCAATTTCGCCCAGAAGATCGACAATGCCAAGATCCGCGAGGTGGCCACGGCCAATGGCATCGGCGAAATCAGCACCACCTACATCAGCGACCTCGCCGGCGGCCGGGATCAGCTCAAGCTGGAAACGGCCTACGGCAAATCCGGTGCGCTTTTCACCGCCCTGCAGAAAGCCTATCCGGCCGCCGGGCTCGAGAAGGTCGGGGAAAGCCAGATCGGCGCCGCCATGGGCAAGGAAATCAAATGGAATGCCATGCTGGCCGTCGGCGTGTCCATGCTCGTCATCCTCGTCTACATCGCCTTCCGCTTTGAGTTTGGCTTCGGCATCGGCGCCATGGCCTCGACCTTGCACGACATCTTCATGAACATCGGCATCTTTGTGCTCACCGGGCACCAGTTCTCCGCCCCGATGGTCGCCGCCATCCTCTGCGTCGCCGGCTACTCCATCAACGAGACCGTCGTCGTCTTCGACCGGATCCGCGAGGAGCTGAAGATCAATCCAACCGGTTCGTTGCGCGACGTCATCAACAGCGCCATCCGGAAGGTTTTTGCCCGCACGATCATGACGGCGACGACCACGTTCCTCGCCGCGCTTTCCCTCTACCTCTTCGGCGGCGGCGTGCTGCACGACATCTCGTTTACTTTCCTCGTCGGCATTGTCACCTCCACCTTCTCCGCCATCTTCATCGCCGCCCAGGTCTTCTACTGGTGGCACAAGGGTGACCGGAAGCACGTCGAGGCTCATCACGACATCGCGCCGAAGTACGAGTGGGCCGGTTCCTCCCGCGCGTCCAAGTAGCCGGTAGGGCGCGTTGTCCCTGACGCGCCGTGCTTGCGGCGGATTAAGGATAATCCGCCCTGCCACCAACTCTCCTCCGATGCGCTGGAATTACAAGCCGGTCGACGCCGCCAGTGTGGCGGAACTCGCGCGCACCCTGGGCACCTCGCCCGTGGTGGCCGAGCTGCTGATGCGCAACGGACTCGGCGAGGCCGATCCGGCCGGACGTTTCCTCCAGCCCGCACTCGCGACCCTCGGCGATCCTTTCCTGCTGGCCAACCTGGACGCGGCGGTGGACCGCCTGCTCCGGGCCCTGCGCCAGAGCGAGCGTGTCGTGGTGCTCGGCGACTATGACGTGGACGGGGTTTGCAGCACGGCCATTCTGATCAGCCTGTTGCGCCGGCTGGGCCTCAATCCCCGCTACGTCGTGCCGCGCCGCGCGGCGGAAGGCTACGGCCTTACGCGCGGCTCCATCGACCGGGCCCTGGAGGCGGGCAAGCCGGATTTGTTCATCGCGCTCGACTGCGGCACCAATTCCAGCGACGAGGTGGCGTATCTTTGTTCGCTTGGGGTCGATGTCATCATTGTCGACCACCACCGCTCGACCGAAGCACCGGCCACCGGGGCGATTCTGATCAACCCTCACGCGCATCCCGTGGAGAACGACGCGGCCTGGCGCTATCTCTGCACCGTTGGCCTGGTGTTCAAGTTGGCGCACGGCCTGCTCAAACGCCTCCGCGCGGAGAACAATCCGGCGGCCCTATCTGTGGTGCTGAAGGATTATCTTGATCTGGTCGCCTTGGGCACCATCGCCGATCTCGTGACCCTGACGGGGGAAAACCGGGTCTTTGCCCGGCACGGTCTGCGGGTGATGGCCGAGACCAAGCGGCCCGGTCTGCTCGCACTGATGGGCGTGTCGGGTTTGAAACGCGAGCAGGGCCTCCTCCCGAGCGACATTTCCTTCCGCCTCGGGCCGCGCATCAACGCCAGCGGCCGGCTGGCCGACGCCTCGCTGTCGGTGGATCTTTTGCTCAGTGAGGACTGGCAGTTCTGCGACAAGGCCGCCCGCCAGCTCGACGACCTCAACCGGGAACGGCAGGAGATCGAGCGCGTGATCACCGAGCGCGCCGAACGCTACGTGGAAGAAAACTTCCGCGACGCCGGCGGCCTCGTGCTGTTCGACGAGGACTGGCATCCCGGCGTGGTCGGCATCGTGGCCGGCCGCGTTTCACGCAAATACAACCGCCCGACCATCGTGCTGGGCAACGAGGGCGAACTCGCCAAGGGCTCGGGCCGCGGCATCAACGGCTTCAACCTCGTGGAGATTCTCGCGGCGTGCGCGGGCTGCCTCGAAAGCTGGGGCGGCCACCCGATGGCCGTGGGAGTCTCGCTCAAGAAAGCACGGCTCGGGGAATTCCGGGCCCTGTTTGACGAGGTCATCCGGCGCAGCCGCGACCAGGGCGCGGCGGAACCTGGCGTGGAACTGTCCGGGTGGCTGGACGGAACCCAACTGACCGAGCAGTTGATGGGCGAGCTGGAGCAGTTGCATCCGTTTGGCATGGGCAATCCCGAGCCGGTGTTCGGCATTCGCGGAGTGCGGCTCAAGTCCCGGCCGGATGTATTCAAGGAACAGCATTTCCGTTTCGCCGCGGAGGATGCTAATGGCCGCCGCGTCAGCGGTGTGGCGTGGAAACTGGCGGACCGCCTACCGCCGGTCGGCCCGCCGCTCGAACTCGCCATTCAGCTCAACTGGAATTACTACAACGGACGCAAGATGCTGCAGATGGAACTGCTCGACTGGCGGCTGGCGCCGGGCTGATTGAAAATGTAGGGCCGCCGCTCGCCGGCGTGCCGGGGGTGGGTGGGGCGCAACCAGGCCCGGCGACGAGCGCCGGCCCTACAATTCACTCACCGGCGATCACAAAATTCTGCTTGAATTGACCCTCGTATCTTCGCTTAGTCACCCCTCACTTGTGCACCCATAGCTCAACTGGATAGAGCGCCAGACTACGAATCTGGAGGTTAGGGGTTCGACTCCCTTTGGGTGTACCATTACATAAAGCAATTTCTGATAACGACTTCCTAGTTCCATTCTTATGGAAATTGGAAAGTGGCAACGCAGGTGACAACAAGTCCGGCTTTGTGTGCCGTTGTTCTTGAGTGTCCATTGACGCTACCGCCACCGGGGCCAGCGCTTGACTGGTCACCTTATTGCACGGGGCAAGTTACCAAGCTATGACGGGCATCGGCGTGGCAATATCAGCGGTATTGTGCGTCATTCATTTTGTTCTCTGATAGATTTTGCATCCAGAGTGATTAGCCTGCTCACAGGTTAATCTGCCAACCGGGTTGGAGAAACTACGGTGGATTTGGGCGACTAGTTGACGCCAATGATGCGGGCCGGACGAACGTTCTGGCCAAGCCAATTCTCCCTAGATGCGTCTGTCTCAGGATAGGAGGAACAGACCATGATGTACGAAATTCAAGGCTTAGTGATTTTACTGCGGCGTTGGAGGCAGATGCCTGATGCTCCGCCATCCGAGTTCAGCCCGTGGTCAGCGCACGTAAAGCGAAACCATCCCTTCACTGCGACGGAGATCATGAGGATGAGATACCGGCTCGATCAGATTTCCCATGGATCCTACCTTTCAGTTTTCCCTGAAGAGAGGGAGAAAGCCAAATGAACGTCGAGAGTGAGCGGACTAATGGGAAAGCCAGTCATCTTTTCGTTCAACGGAATAAGCAGTAGCAACGAAACGTATGTTCCGGCGTGGCGCCGCTCCGGGAGAGGCCAACTATGCCGACGCAGGTCAGCCCGGCAGTGCCAATGAAGATGAGGAGGGTATCTTTTTCATGGGAAAGGGGAAATAGAGTGGTCAGATAAAGCGGCGGATCTCCGCAAAGAGCGCGGCACGGTCCGCCGTCAACCCGACGCGGCCGTAAATCTGACCGTAAAGAATGGTCAGTTCCTGGTCAAAGGCGGAGGCATCGCAATGCGCCACACTCTCGGAATGGAACGAGGCAATGATCTCACTGTTGCGGGCCACTTTGATCTGTCCAGCGATGTTGCGAATGGCGATTTCGATGGAGGGCATCGGGAAGCCGGTGGCCTCATGGATGATGGAATAATTCGCATTGATAATTTTCATGGGCAAAGGTTCAGGGCGACAAAGGACGTATTCATTATGTCGGTAGCCTTGGTGGCTATGTGTGATCGTGTTCTCCCACTCTTCCGGCCGCAATGGGGTGTTCACGGCTATAGGGCGCTCGGGATTAAACCCCCCATAGCGGCTGCACGGCTCGTGGGGCTACGCTTAGCCGGGATCATGCAGCCTCAGCCGCAAAACCGCGTTTTGCCCGTGACGGGAAGAAACCGGTGCCTGTTTCCTAGGAGTTGAAGGCAAGTTCACTTGGGATGAGGGCAAACTGAAAGGTGGTCGCCGATTTCCACATCGGCGACAGGCGTCGATAGGGACATCGACGCCCACCCACTCCTAGGAGTCCGGCTGAGAGAATCAGCACTTTGATCTCGGCATCCGGTCCTTTGCGGCTGAAAAATTGCTATCGGGTTACACCCCATAGTCTGCGCAAAACTTTTCGCGCATCTTGGGCTGCCCAAATGGCACCGCCGGCATGAAAGTGTATATTCCCGCACATCGCGCCCATCATCGCCGCCACACCCAGGTGAACGGGGTGGAAAAGGGTGAATCCCAAACTTCCCGCTCTTGCCTCCGGAGCGACCCCCCCCTCCTCCGGACACCGGATCTCTGCGGCACCGACTCATATTGAAACCCAGGAGGATTTTTCGCTTATGCCAGCCCCATCCATTTTTACCACGATTGTGACCGGCCTCAAGACGGCGGCCGACATTGCCAAAACCCTCAGGGACCCGGCGCTGAATCTTGAGCGCGCCGAGACAAAATTCAAGATAGCGGAGCTGCTTGAAGTGTTGGCTGACTTGAAGATTTCAACCGTTGAACTGCAGGAAGTACTCCAGGCAAAGGAAAAGGAGATTGCCCGGCTCACCGACGCGATAGACATGAAAGCGGAGGTGATGAAATCAGGGGACGCGTACTTTAGGAAAAGCTCGGACGGTAAACCGATGGGTGATGCGTTTTGTCTGCATTGTTGGGAATCCGGAAGAAATGTATATCATCTGGTGCGCGAGAAAAATTCCACGGGATTTCACCTGCTCTGTCCAACCTGTCGGATGAATTTCGTGTGGGTGGACATTACCTGGCCCCAATCCTGACCGCCCGCCTCCGGATGGGCCGGCGTTTAGCTCGCGAGTTTGTTTGGAATCTTGCAGAATGCGATGAGTGCGACGCCGATGGTGCCGTTCGTGGCCCGGGGAATCCGCGTCGGCAGGGTTACAACCCATAGTAAGGATACGAATTGCTGCAGATAATGTTTCATCAAATTATGTATATGCCCGCCCGCGTTGCACGGGTAAACGCCAAGGGCATTTTTTGCTTTTGTATCACCCAGCCGGTATATTATTCTGTCCTTTGACCGTATCGTTGGAAATTTCTGAAGTCTTCACATTCATCACGAATTTGCCCGGCCGCCGTCCCTTGGTGAAACCGTAGCGCCTAGCGCTTTGGCCCGTCCCAAGAGCCGAGAGGCTGTCCGGAGTGAGCGGCCGGGCATCCTGAATGCAGCTTTTAATTTGGCCACAAAAAGCACAAAAAACGCAAAAAGCGGAGGACGGAAGGGGCTCACAAGGAGCCCTGTTTACCAGCCGAAACTGTTTGGCTAAGGGCGGGTAGGGACGGACCGCCGGGCCGTCAGCGAATGTCCTTACAGCGCGCCGGGCTCCTCGCTGTCTCGGGCCTCGCCCCGCAAGCCGCTTGCGTCCGCGCTCCATGTGTGAGATTAGTTAAGGTTCCGGAACTGCCACGGTGGTTCCACTGTACCTGACGAATGTCCAAGGATCCCCGAAGCCAGGGGAACAGTGCGTACCGGTGGTAATGCCTTTTTGCCTGTCCGCGCGCTCCGGCCCAACGATCCCTCAGGCCAAATTGCACCAATTCATGTATCTCTCCTTCCGATGAATATTCTGATCGTTGACGACGATGCCGCCAATCGCACCATCCTTCGGGCCGTCTTGGAAGAGGCCGGTTATGCCGTCGAGGAAGCCCCCGACGGGGTCGAGGCCCTGCGCCGGCTTGCCGATACCACCTTCAATTGCGTCATTACCGATATTCTGATGCCCAATATGGACGGGTACCGGCTGTGTTTTGAGATTCGAAACAGTCCGCGACTCAGCCAACTGCCGCTCATCGTCTACACCGCGACCTATACGGCGGCGGGCGACGAAAAGCTGGCGAGCGAGCTGGGCGCGGATCGGTTCATCCGCAAGCCGGCGATGACCGGCGTGATTGCCTCTGCGGTCCGGGCGGTCCTGGCCGGCCAGCGGGTTTCCCGGCCCTATCGCAAAGGCGGCGTGGAGCAGCTTGCGTCGATGCAGCAATACAGCCAGCAACTCGTCAACAAACTGGAACACAAGAATCTCGAGCTGGAGCGGCAGACGGCCGCCTTGCGCGAAAGCGAACAGCGCATCCAGCAGATTTTCGATTCCATCAACGATGCCTTGTTCGTGATGGGCATGGACGAAGAGGGTCGTCCCGGCCGCCTGCTTCAGGTCAACGAGGTCGCCTGCTTTTTGCTGGGCTATACCCGGGAGGAGCTGCTGGTTCGCTCGGTGCGCGACTTCGATCTGCCTGGGGAGGAGGCCAGTTTCCGGCAACTGGCCGACCGCCTGCAGGTCGACAAACGGATGGTGGTTGAGCGCACGCTGGTGGCGCGAGGCGGCCGGCGCATCGTCACGGAGATCAGCATCCGGACATTCGAGAGTCGCGGGGTGAAAATGGCCATCGCCACGGTGCGTGACATCGCCGAACGCAGACGGGCGTAGGTGACGGTGGGCGGGAACGGGGGGACCAATCCCGCTCCGGCTTACTTGACCACCTGCCCGTTGCAGATGACGGCATCGACGGGATTGCCGCCCAGTTCATAGGCGAGCTGCCGTTCGTCCTTGTGACAAAGCAGGATCAGGTCGGCGCGCCGGCCGGCTTCGATGGTGCCGCGATCACTCAGCCCGAGCACCGCGGCGGCGTTGATCGTGGCGGCTACGATGGCCTCGGCGGGCGACAACCCGCAGAAACGCACCGCGAGCGCGATGGCGAACGGCATCGAATGGGTGGGCGAGGTGCCGGGGTTGCAATTGGTCGCGAGTGCCACGGCGCCGCCTGCATCCACGAGGAAACCCGCCCGGGCATAGCGCCCGTCGGTGTGAAAGCCGGTGCACGGAAGAATGACCCCCGTGGTCCGCGAACTGGCGAGGAGCAGCAGATCGGCCTTGGTCGAGGCTTCAAGATGGTCGGCACTGCGGGCATGCAGCCGGATCGCCTCCGGTACCATGCCGAGTGAGTTGAATTGGTCCGTGTGCACCCGGATGGGGTGGTGCTTCTGGGCCTTCTCGAAAAGTTTCACGCAGGCGTCCAGCGACCAGGCGCCTTTCTCGCAATAGGCGTCCACGGTGATGTCGGGGAATTCCTTGGAAACCGCCGGCAGCATCTCCTTCACGACCATCCGGGCGTAATCTTCCGGATCGCCCTCAAAGGCGTGGCCCAGCAGTGCCGTCGGCACGATGGTGCCCGGCCATTCGTGGCCGGCGCGGACAATCGCCCGCAACATTTTCAACTCCGCCTCGGCTTCGAGCCCATAGCCGCTTTTGATCTCAACCGTCGTCGTGCCCGCGCGCAGCATCGCGTCCAACCGGGTTTTCAGGTGGGCGGCCAGTTGCTTCTTGGTCGCTTCGCGCACGGCCCGCACGGTGGCGTGGATGCCGCCCCCTTGCTTCAAAATTTCCAGGTAGGGCACGCCGCGCAGTTGTTGCTCCCACTCATCCAGCCGGTCGCCCGCCCAGCAGGCGTGGGTGTGGCAGTCGACAAAACCCGGCAGGAGCACCCGGCCCTGGGCCTCGACGACCTCGGCGTCGGCCGGAGCGTCGACCTTGGGACCTACGGCAGTGATTTTGCCCTCGGTGATGAGCACCTCGCCCTGCGGGATGATGCCCAACTCGGCCAGTTCCTTGCCGCGTCGCGGTCGGTTGAGTGCCGCCTGCCCTGAGCCAGTCGAAGGGGCAAGAGTGAGGATGCGGGCGTTGCGGATGAGTAGAGACATCAGAACAGGCAGGGTTGGCCACGAAAAGTCACAATAGAACTGGTCCTCTTCAAGCCAATGGCCCGTGCGCCTATAGGCGCCAAATAATGGCTCCGCTCCGACATTGATTTTTTGTGCCTTTTTGTGGCCATAAATTCCGGGGCTTGGTTTTCAGGGCTATCGTTGGGCGAATCCGGCCAGAAAACTTAGGAAAAGATGCGCAGCGATCCGCGCGGTGCGGCTATCGGGATCAAACCGGGGATTCAATTCCATGAGGTCAAAACAGTGCACGCGCCGGCTGGCACCACAAGCGCGGACCCACGCCTCGGCCTGGCCCACGGTCCAGCCGGCGGGATTCAGCGCGCTGACGCCCGGGGCCTGGGCGGCATCCAGTACGTCGAGGTCGAAACTGACGAAGAGATTTTTCGCCCGGGGCAGGGCAACCCTGGCGCCATCCGCATAGGTTTTTCCGCCGTGGGCCTTGAACCAGGCGAGATGTTGGGGCGAGTTCACGAGCGGGCGGAAGCCGTGCAGGTGCAGTGCACTCACGCCACATTCCTCGACCAGCTTGCGGAACGGCATGCCGGAGCCGGTGGTTTCGCGCACGTCCAGATGCGCGTCGAAGTAGAGTCCGGCGAGTCGGGGATATTTCGCTGCCACCGCCCGCACGAATGGAAAGGTCAGGTCATGTCCGCCACCGATGGCGATAGGGAACAGTCCAGTCTCAAGTAGTGCCGTCGTTGCCGCGGTGACCCGGCGGTGCGTTTCCTCAAGCGAGCGGCCGGGCTTGACGTCGCCGGCGTCAAACACCCGCGGCAGACCAGCGATCGCGCTACCGTAACGGGCGAGGGCGGCGCGGAACGCGGTTGGCCCGCGGTTGGCCCCGGGCCGGCCGTGGTTCATTTTCACGCCGGTGTCGTCCGGCAGACCGAGCAGGGCTACGGCGCAGCCGGCGGGCGAATCGCATTGGATGGTGGCGGCGAAGCGGCCGGCGGAAATGATTCTCTGCCAAATGGCGGACTTGGTGTGGGGAACCCCTTTCACGGAAAATAATTAAACACGGATTTCACAGATGAACACGGATAAAAAATATTACAGGAGAAAACAGAGAGAGTAGAGGTATGAGGATTTGGATTTCTCGGTTACCTCCGTTGCCTCCTGTGTAAAAATCAGGATTTCCAAGTGCGCATCGGCACCGGCACATTGAGCCGGTCGGCGCATTGCTGCGCGAGTGCGTAGCCGGCGTCGGCGTGACGAAAAACGCCCATCATCGGGTCGTTGGTCAGGACGCGCTCAAGGCGGCGGGCGGCTTCCGGCGTGCCGTCGGCGACGATGACCTGGCCGGCGTGCTGGCTGTAGCCGATGCCGACGCCACCGCCGTGATGGAAGCTGACCCATGATGCGCCGCTGGCGATGTTGACCATGGCGTTGAGGATGGCCCAATCGCTGATGGCATCGGAGCCGTCCTTCATCGCCTCGGTCTCGCGGTTCGGGCTGGCGACGGAACCGCAGTCGAGGTGATCGCGGCCGATGACGATCGGCGCCTTCACGCGACCGTCGGAGACCATCTGGTTGAAGAGCAGCCCGGCGCGGTGGCGTTCGCCGAGCCCGAGCCAGCAGATGCGGGCGGGCAAACCTTGGAACGCGACGCGTTCGGCCGCCAGCTTGAGCCAGCGGTGCAGGCCAGCGTCGTGGGGGAACAGTTCCATGAGCGCGCGATCGGTGGCGAAAATGTCCTCGGGATCACCCGACAGCGCCACCCAGCGGAAGGGTCCGCGGCCGAGACAGAACTGCGGACGGATGTACGCCGGCACGAAGCCGGGAAAGTCGAAAGCGCGCTTAACGCCCTGATCAAAGGCGCGCTGGCGGAGGTTGTTGCCGTAATCAAAGGTCTTCGCGCCGCGCTTTTGCAACGCGAGCATGGCCGACACATGGCGTGCCATCGAGGCGAGAGAGAGTTTCTGATATTTTGCGGGATCTCTCTTTCGGAGCAGAGCGGCGGCTTTCAAATCGAGGCCGACCGGCACGTAGCCGACAAGCGGGTCGTGCGCGCTGGTCTGGTCGGTGAGCAAATCGACTTTGATTTTCCGCGTGAGCAGTCGCTCCAGCAGGTCCACGGCGTTGGCCACGACACCAATGCTGCGCGCCTTCTTCTCCGCGGCATAACCCACCGCCCGGTCGATGGCGGCGTCCAGATTCGGGGCGATTTCCTCGAGGTAGCGATCGTGAACGCGCTTTTTCAGTCGGGATTTGTCGACATCGGCGATGAGACAGGTGCCGCCGGCCATGGTGATGGCGAGCGGTTGCGCGCCACCCATGCCGCCGCAGCCGGCCGTGACGCACAACCGGCCGGCGAGGGTGCCGCCGAAATGCTGTCGTCCGGCCTCGGTGAAGGTCTCGTAAGTGCCCTGGAGAATGCCCTGTGTGCCGATGTAGATCCACGAACCGGCGGTCATCTGGCCAAACATGATGAGGCCGCGTTTTTCCAGGTCGTCGAAGTTTTCTTGCGTGGCCCACTTCGGCACCAGATTGCTGTTGGCCAGCAGCACGCGGGGTGCATCGGGATGAGTCCGGACGACGCCGACGGGCTTGCCCGACTGGACGAGCAGCGTTTCGTCGGGTGCGAGTCGCTTGAGCGAGGCAATGATGGCGTGGAAGGCCGGCCAGTTGCGCGCCGCTTTGCCGCGCCCGCCATAGACGACGAGGTCCTGCGGACGCTCGGCCACTGCGGGATCGAGATTGTTCATCAGCATCCGCATCGCGGCTTCCGCCGCCCAGGTGGCGCAGGTGCGCTGGTTGCCGCGTGGGGCGCGAATCGCAGGGATTGCGGATTTTCGAGTGCGGAATGCGGAATGGGACATGCGGAGGTGAGTGGGCGGGTGCCTTACACACCCCGCCCTGCGGGCATCCCTCTCGAGAGGGGATTTTCTGACAGCGCTGTTCTGGGTCCTCTCTGGAGAGGGGTGGCGCTAAGCGCCGGGGTGTGTCGGGAACGTGTAGGCGGACAAAACATTTGAACTATAGCAATCGTCCGACGGCGCGCTGCGCGGCCGTAGCGATCTGCTCGCTGCGGACCAGGGCGAGGGCGGTCTGGACGTCGTGGTGAAAAAGCCGGTCAGCCTGGGCGAAGGGAATGTAGCGGCGCACCTCGGTGAAGGCCGCCTCGACGCCGGGTCCGGATTTGAGCGGCCGGAGAAACTCGAGGCCCTGCGCCGAGCACATGAACTCGATGGCGAGGACGGTCTCGGTGTTCTTGACGACCTCGAGGAGCTTGGTGGCGCTGATGGAGCCCATCGAGACGTGGTCTTCCTGGCCAAGCGAGGAGGGGATGGAATCAACCGAGGCCGGGTGGGCATAGACCTTGTTTTCCGAGACAAGGGCGGCGGCGGTGTATTGCGGAATCATGAAGCCGGAGTTCAGGCCGGTGTCCTTCATGAGCAACCGCGGCACCTTGAGGTCGCCGATGGTGTCGCCGTGCAAGAGCATGTAGATGCGCCTTTCCGCGATGGAGGCAATCTCCGCCGTGGCGATGGCGAGATAATCGAGGATGAAGGCCAGCGGTTCGCCGTGGAAATTGCCGCCGCTGATGACGTCGCCGTTGGCGAACACCAGCGGATTGTCGGTGGCCGAGTTGATCTCGGTTTCAACCACAGCGCGGGCATGGGCGACGGCGAGACGCACGGCGCCATGCACCTGCGGGACGCAGCGCAGCGAGTAGGGATCCTGCACTTTGGCGCAATGGGCGTGCGACGGGAGGATCCGGGAGCCCTTGAGGAGCCGGCGAAGATTTTTTGCCACCTCGATCTGGCCCTGATGCGGACGGGACGCATGAATGCGGGCATCGTAAGGCGCCGCGCTGCCCCGGGCGGCCTCGAGCGTCATCGCCGCGGCGATGTCGGCGGTCCGCGCCAGGTTCTCGATGCGCAACAGGCAGTGGACGGCGTAGGCCGACATGAACTGCGTGCCGTTGATGAGGCCCAGGCCTTCCTTGGACTGCAGCTTGAGCGGCTTCAAACCCAGGCGCTTGAGCACGGTGGCGGCGGGAAGGCGCCGGCCCTGGCAATCCATGTCCCCGAGACCAAGCAGCGGCAGGACCATGTGCGCCAGCGGAGCCAGGTCGCCCGAGGCCCCGAGCGAGCCCTTGGAGTAGACGACGGGCAGGGCATCCTCGTTGTAGAAGCGGATGAGATAGCCGACCACGCGCTCTGTGACGCCAGACAGGCCCACGGCGAGGCCGTTGACCTTGAGCAGCAGCATCAGGCGGACGATTTCCGCGGAGACCTCGTCGCCGACGCCGACAGCGTGGCTGAGGATCAGGTTTTCCTGCAATTTTTCCAGATCAGCGGCCGGAACGCGCTGGTGGGCGAGGACACCGAATCCGGTGTTGATGCCGTAATGCGGCGCCGGGTCATGGCGCAGCCGGTCGACAATCTTGCGCGAAGCCCGGATGCGGGCCCGAGCCTGGGGCGTGAGGGTGAGCCGCTGGTCACCGGCGATGGCGGCCCGCAACCGGGTCAGGGTGAGGTTGCGACCAGAAAGGGGAAGAATTCCGGGCATGGGGAAACGGTCAGTGTGCCCATGAAAGCAGCCGGCCGGGAATTGAAAACTGAATTCCGGCATTTACTCCGGAGGGAGTAGCGAGCCTTGCGAGTTGGCTGCTGGCCAGAGGTGGGGACGGACCGCTGGGCCGTCCATGGTTCGCGGCGCGCCCAGCGGTCGCGCCCTACCTGCACCTAGTCACTGCGCAAAAAAAGCCCGCCGGTCGGGACGGGCTGGAAAATCCGGTGCGGCCGGTCCGGTCAGATGGCCTTGGGCAGTTCCACGCCATCAAATTCAATGGCGTGCGGATGGTTGCGCTTGTCCTTGTGGAGACCGTGGCGCTTGCGCAGGCTCTGGTCGAGTTTGTCGACGAGGAGGTCAATGGCCTTGTAGCAATCCTCTGATTCCACCGTGCCATTGATGTCGGGGCCGTGGATGATGATGTGACCCTTGACGATGAACTTGTGCTCGTGGTCGTGCTTGCGGTCGCATTCAAGCTCGACCTTGATCCGCACGATGCGCTCCTCGTGTCGAAACAGTCGCTCCATTTTCTCCCGCACATGGAATTTCAATCCTGCGGTGAGTTCCAGATGGATGCCGGACACGATGATCTCGTGAGGATGATTGGTATTGTTCATGGATTTCCTTATGGGTTAACGACGCAAATTGACCTGTGAATGAGCTTTATTTTGGTTTCCCGCTTTGCCGATGCCGCCGCCCGGCGGGCCGACGCTTTGACCATGGGGAACAACCGCTTCATTCGACTGGTGAAACTGCTACTCCCGTCCGGCCGGTTTGCAAATCTTCTTGGCATGGAAAAGTGAAAATAATTTTGAACACCTTGGAGCATGATTGATGCCAGCGAAGAACTTCCTCCCGCCGTGCCGCCCCTGGTGGATCCGGCGGAGCTGCGGTCATGGGTGATGCTTGACGATGAGCAACTACTGGTGATTGACAAGCCTGGCTGGCTGGTCTGCCACCCGTCCAAAAACGGCCCGTGGTCGAGCCTTGCGGGGGCCGTGCGGGAGGAATTCAAGCCGGATGCCATCCGCCTGGTCTATCGGCTGGATCGCGAGACCAGCGGAGTGATTGTCCTCGCCAAGACCGAGGCCGTCGGCCGGCGGCTGCAGAAGGCGGCGGGTCCGCAAAAGGTCCGCAAGCTCTACGCCGCGATCCTCGAGGGCGAGATGTCGGCACCGATGACGGTGAACCAGCCGCTCGGGCCGGATCCTTCGGTGAATGTTTCGGTGAAGCAGCGGGTGGTCGCGGGCGAAGGCTCGCAAGAGGCGATCACCTTGTTTTACCCGCTGGCGGTCCGGGGCGGCCACACCCTGGCGGGCGTTGAGCTACTGACGGGCCGGAAGCACCAGATCCGCGCCCACGCCGAGTGGCTGGGCCGGCGGGTGGTGGGGGACAAGCTCTACGGACCCGATCCGGGCCTTTATCTGGAATTCGCCGAGCAAGGCTGGACGGCCCGGCATTCCGAATTGCTGGGCATGACCCGGCAGGCCCTGCACTGCGCCGCGATTGATCTGCGACCGGCCGGGCTTGATTACCTGCTGCGGGCGCCTTGGCCGGCGGACATGGCGCGCTTTGTGGAAAAACGCATGGCCTTGCCGGCGGCGGAGGCGCAACAGTTGATTGACGCTTTCGCGGCGGAGAAACTGACGGTGCGAGAATAGTGGCGCAAGATTGCGAGAGATAGGTAGGGACGGACCGCTGGGCCGTCCGTCTTCTTCGGCGCGCCCAGCGGTCGCGCCCTACCTTAGAAATTCGCTGAGCGCGCCTTTCACCACCGCACACTGCGTGACAATGCGTTGTTCCAAAGGCAACGCGGACGGTGTCTCGATGGTGTAGTCAAGTGTGCTGTGGTAATGGCGCAGATAGATCGCCTCGGGCCAGGTCTCGCGCAACAGGGGATCGCTGACCGGCCGGATGATGCCCGGCTCGGCAATCGGTCGTCCGTCGATGACGGCGGCGGGTTCGATGGGGCAGTGGGCTTGCGCGGCGGCGATCATGGCCGGTGCGAGCGTCGGACGGTTCTCGGGATTGAGTTCGTAAAGATAAAAGCCCGTGGACTCCCAGTCCTCGTGCAGGCAGATGATCAGGTCAAAATTCGGCTGACGCCGCAGCCACGCGATGTGCGCCTGCACCTCGGACGTCCGCGGCGACTTGTAGTCGCGATTGAGGTCGACCTTGGCGTGATTTTCCCGGGTGCGCTGGATGAAACCCGTCGGGTTGAGCAACGGGCAGACAAACCAGGTGCAACGCGCATCGAAGAAACCCGATTCCACCAACTGCAGCAGCGCCCACGGCGGCGCAGGCTCGTCCCCATGGATGCCGGCGGAGAGGTAGACCCGCGGTCTTGGTCCGGGCGTGCGTCTGGTGCAGGCGAGCAACGGGTGGCCGGTGACTTCGCCGAAAGGCTCGCAGCTAAAGCCGGCCTGGCGCGCGGCAGCGGCGAAGCGCGGAATAAAATCCGCCGGGTCGAGCGGGAGAGAGGATGACATGTGAATTCCTGCAGATTGCGCGGATGGCCGCGGATAACAAGCCAAGCAAGGGAAGGATTTGGCCACAAAGAGGCACAAAAATTCATTTATCCTGCCATTCACGTATTCCGTGTGCCTAAAGGCGCCTTGAACGCTTCACTCGCCCTCGGAAATTTTGTGACTTTTTGTGGCCATACCTGCCTTGCATTCGGAATCATCCAAAGTGGCAAATCCGGCTCAGGCTTTGACACCTCTCGGGGCTTTCTCCTAGCTGACCTTTCTCCCATGTCCAACGTCCGTGTCCGTTTCGCCCCCAGCCCGACCGGCTTCTTCCATATCGGCAGCGCCCGCACGGCGCTGTTCAACTGGCTCTACGCCCGCCATACCGGCGGCACCTTCATTCTGCGCATCGAGGACACGGACAAGGAGCGCAACAGCGAGGAGTTCCTCCGGCTCATCTACGACAGCCTGATCTGGCTCGGCATGGACTGGGACGAGGGTCCGAATCCGAACGGCATCGGCGAGCGCGGCAGCTTCGGCCCCTACCGGCAGAGCCAGCGGGGCAAGATTTACGAGGAATATAAACAGAAACTGCTGGATGCCGGCCGGGCTTACGAAAAGGACGGCGCCATCTGGTTCAAGCTGCTCGGTGAGCGCTACAAGGTGTTCGATGACCATCGCAAAAAGGAAGTGGAGAAGGTGAAATCTGCGCCCGTTGTCATCGAGGATAGGATTCGCGGCCGGGTGGAACGGGCCGAGGACGAGGATTTCGTCATCTTCCGTTCGGATGGAAACCCGGTGTTTCACTTTGTGAACGTCGTCGACGACATCACGATGCAGGTGTCGCACATCATCCGAGGCGAGGATCACCTCTCCAACACCAGCAAGCACGTGCGGCTTTATGAGGGTTTCGGCGTCACTCCGCCGGTGTTCGCCCACATTCCGCTCATCCTGAAATCGCCCGAGATGGGGCAGGGCAAGATGAGCAAACGCGACAAGGGTGCCTTGATTGAGGAATACCAGCAGCGGCATTTTCTGCCCGAGGCACTCGTCAACTACCTCGCTTTGCTCGGCTGGAATCCCGGCGACGACCGTGAGAAGATGCCCATCGCCGAGATCATCCGGCTGTTCGACCTGCCGGGGGTCAACCAGTCCAACGCGAAGTTCGATCCCAAGAAACTTGCACACATGAACATGCTCTATCTGCTTGAGCAGTCACCCGAAAAATTTGTGAGCAGCAATGTGGCATACTTCGAGACCCAGCCATGGGTCACTGCGCTGAAGAATAGGATATACTTTCGCGAAGTCGTGCTTTTAGCCCAACCGAAAATCAAAGCCATCGATGAAGTTCCCGCGTACACTGGATATTTCTTTACGGATGACTTTCTCATCGATGCCAAGGTAAAGGAGAAGGTTCTGGCCAAGGGCGACCCGAAGGCGCGGCTCGATGAATTGATCGCGGCATTGGCGGCGATGGATCTGTCCAGCGACACCGCCATCGAGGCCGGTATCAAATCACTCGCTGAGAGCAAAGGTCTCGGTTTCGGTGACTACCAGGCCGTCGCCCGCCTCGCTGTCACCGGCACCAACGCCGGCCCGAGCATCACCAGCATCTTCCGGGTGCTGGGGAAAGAGCGGGTTTTGCTGAGGCTGCAGAAATTTCTGGCTTCAATCTGACTCCTCGCTGTAACTATGACCTTTCCAACCCGTCTTTCTCTTACTATCGCATGAAACACACTTTACGCTATTGCTTCATTCTCCTGGCCCTGGCCACCACCGGAATGTTCGCCGAAGCCGCCACCGAGCCGGTGGTCGCTTCCCCGACTGGCCACCACAAGACCGTCAGGGTCGCCAAAAAGGGCCACAAGAAGCACAAGAAACCAAAAAAGCTCAGGAAACACGTTCAGTAACCGGCGTCGATTTCTGTCCGCTCAGCCCGCACATTCCGTGCGGGCTTTCTTATTGCCCAAGGAAAGATTGACTGGCTAGGCGGCCGGGAAGCAGGCGGACAGGTCGATGGCCTTGTGCTTGAGAATTGACTCGAGCAATTCACGGCTGGGCAAGACGGTGAGCGAGTCGCCGAGATGCGCGAGCAGCGGCGACTTGGGGTCCAGCATTTCCACGAAGAAACGCGCGGTGGAGTTGAGCTTCCCGTTGCGGGACTCTCAACAACCTACTTTGCCCAGGTGTCCTTCAGCGAGATGGTGCGGTTGAAGACGAGGCGAGGCGCGTCGGCAAGCGACGGCCCTACATTGCTGTCCTTTGGATCCAAGGCAAAATAGCCGAGCCGTTCGAACTGGAAGCGATCATCGGGCTGAGCGCCGGCCAGCGAGGCCTCGAGCCTGGCGGTGACGACCTCGAGCGACCGGGGGTTCACATGCTCCAGGAATTTGCCGTCGGCGTCGGGGTCGGCGACGTTGAAGAGCCGGTCGTAGAGCCGCACTTCGGCGTCGAGGCAGTTGCTGGCGCTGACCCAGTGAATCGTCCCTTTGACCTTTTTGCTGGAGTTGGGCTGGCCGGAGCGGGTGGTGAGGTCGGCGGTGCAGCGGAGTTCGGCGATGCCGCCGGTGGCGTCCTTCACAATTTCGTCGCATTTGATGATGCAGGCGTATTTCAGCCGCACTTCGCCACCGGGTTTCAGGCGGAAGTATTTCGGTGGCGGAATCTCGGCGAAATCGTCGGACTCGATGAACACCTCGCGGGTGAGCGCGATCTTCCGCGTGGTCGGATTTTCGTCCTGGGGATTGTTGGTGGCCTCACACTCGATGATCTCGCCGGCGGGGATGTTGGTCAGCACGAGTTTGACGGGACGCAAGACGGCGAGCCGGCGCTGGGCGGCGGTGTTGAGCTCGTCGCGGATGGCGTGCTCGAAGAGGGCAAAATCAGTGACGCTGACGAATTTCGTCACCCCGACGCCGGTCACGAAGCGGCGCACCGCACTGGCGGGAATGCCGCGGCGGCGGATGCCGCTGAGGGTGGGCAGGCGCGGGTCGTCCCAGCCGGTCACGACCTTTTCGTTGACCAGCTGGATGAGCTTCCGCTTGGAAACGATGCAGTAATTCGGGATGAGCTTGGCGAACTCGTACTGGTGGGGCAGCGGGCGGGGCAGGCCGAGATTCTCCAGGATCCAGTCGTACAGCGGCCGGTGATCGACGAACTCGAGCGTGCAGATGCTGTGGGTGATGCCCTCCAGGTAATCGCTCAGGCAGTGGGCGTAATCGTAGAGCGGGTAGATGCACCACTTGTCCCCGGTGTGATGGTGCGGGGCGTGGCGGATGCGGTAGAGCAGGGGATCGCGCAACCAGACGTTGGGCGCGGCCATGTCGATCTTTGCCCGAAGCGAACGCGCGGCGTTGGGAAACTCGCCGGCTTTCATCCGCATGAACAGGTCGAGGTTCTCGTCAATGGAGCGGTTCCGGAACGGACTGTCCCGGCCGGGCTGATCGGGTGCGCCGCGGTATTTGTCGGTGTCCTCCGGGCTCAGGTCGCAGACGTAGGCCTTGCCCTTCTTGATGAGGACGAGGGCATATTCAAAGAGCTGGTCAAAATAGCTGGAAGCAGAGAAGGGCTCTGAATCGATTTTTGAATTTTGCTTCTCGATTTTGGATTGAGCAACCGGCGGCAGATAGTAGTCCGGTTGTCCATTTACCGTGGTCTTGGCCGGGATGGTGCCTTTGGCCTTGAACCCAAGACAGTGGTCGGCCCAGCCGCTGATGAGCCACCGGACGTCGGCAATGATGGAATCGACGTACTCAACCTCCTCCTTGGCCGGATTGGTGTCGTCCATGCGGAGGTTGCACTGGCCGTTGTTTTCCCGGGCGATGCCGAAGTTCAGGCAGATCGACTTGGCATGACCAAGGTGGAGGTAGCCGTTGGGCTCGGGCGGGAAACGGGTGACGATTTTCGGGTAGCGCTTCTCCGCGACATGGGCCGCGACGATGTCACGGATGAAGTCACTGGGCGCTGGTGCGGGTAGGGCGGGCTCGACGGACATAAAACGGCAAATTGTGGAATCTGCCCGTGCGAGGCAATGACACAGTTTTGGGGCGGGCCCGCCGGTCGAAGCTTAACGTTTGAAGGGCGAACCCGACTGCCCGGGAACAAGCCCTGCCCCCATCATTTCCTTGAGCAGGCTGGTGAGGTAGGGGATGAGCTGCTTCTTGCGGCTGACGACGCCGGGGAGGTCGAAAATCTCGTCCTGTTCGACGTGGGCATAAGAGATGCGGCGGATGAACTCGGCGTCACCCTTCACGACCATCAGTGAATTCTGGGTGTTGATATCGGTGACCAGCAGGGCGGCAAACGCGAGTTTCTCGTCGGTGCGGAGATCGGCCAGGGCCCGGGCGATGGCGGGGGCGTGCGACCAGAAATTGTCAAAGCCCAGTTCCTCGACCTGCGAAACGGCGAAGCGCACTCCGTCCTCGTTGTAGATTTTGAAGTCGGAGCGGACGATCTTTTCGGGCGGACTGGCCAGGATGACCGAGCCGGAACTGAAAATGAGCTCGGCGAGCGCCTTGCCCTGAATGCCGGCGATGGATTCGAGCCAGCCGAGCACCTCGGCGTCCTTGGGCGTTGAAGTCGGGCTTTGGAGCAGCAGCGTGTCGGAGATGAGGCCGGACATCATGAGGCCGGCGAGATCGGCCGAAGGCCGGAGGCTATGTCGGTGGAAGAGGTCGGCCACGATGGTGCAGGTGGAGCCGACGGGTTCGTTGATGAAAAGGATGGGTTGGGGCGTGGCGATGGGTCCGAGGCGATGGTGGTCGATGATCTCGGTGATGGTGACCTCCTCCGCGCCGGGCACGGCCTGGGTGAGTTCGTTGTGGTCCACGAGCACGAGCCGGGTGGGCACGGGCTTGAGCAGATCGGTCTTGGTCAGGATGCCTTGCAGCGTGCCGTCCTCGCCCGTGACCATCATGGCGTGCGGCGCACCCAGGGCGAATTTCCGGCGGATGTCGGCGATACGGGCATCGGCGTTGAGTGCAGTGAATTTGCGGTCGACCAGCCCCTCGATGGTCGAGGCCGTGCGCACAAACCATGCGGTGGTGGCGGTGTCGTAAGGGCTGGAAATGACACTGACCCTGTGCGCCCGGGCCAGGGCGGTGATTTCCTCGTCCACCGGCAGGTTGCCGCTGATGATGAGAGCGCGGATGCCGAGTTCGATGGCGCGCTGCTGGATGTCGCGCCGGTCGCCGACGATGATGAGCGACTGGCCGGGGGAGATGTTTTCCCTTTCGGAGATCTTCCAGAAAGTGCGGACATCCATGGCGCCGATGCGGACAAAAAGTTCCTCGAGGCGGTGCTCGTCCACGGTGTGCAGCACGGAGGCCTTCAGGGAGCGGACGATGCGGGCCAGGCTGGTGCGGACCTGGCGCACGGCTCGCGGCTCATTCACCCGGGGAATGAAAAAATGACCGAGCTGGCCGAGCGAGACGGAGCCGAGCGCCTTGCGCTCCGCGGATATCACCGGCAGCACATTGATGCCATGGCGGTCGATGAGATCAAGGGCCTCCGCGCAAGTGGCGTCAGGCGTGACGGCGAAGACATCGGCCGCCATCAGGTCATGCACGCGGGGCGACACGTCGCTCAGATAGACGGGCAGCGGATGGCCAAACCGGGCGAGCACGGCGTCGATGCGGGCGTTGGAATTGCCGCAGCGGGCGGCGACGTACCCGGATTCGCCGCGGGCCTCCTTGAAGGCAGCGTAGGCGATGGCCGAGCAGATGGAGTCTGTGTCGGGATTCTTGTGGCCGATGACGTGGATGAGTGTGGCGGTGGCCATGCGTGGAGCGCGGAGAATAGGTGGACAAGTGCCGAGGTGAAGAAATAAAAGAACCCGGTTCGGCCGAACCGGGCTCTTTTATGGCGGGAATCAAGGACCGTTGCTCAGGGAGCAGCCTCGGCGGGCGTGCCGGTGAGGCTGCCCAGTCCAGCCGGTGGCGTGGCGTAAACCCGGGGATTGAGGGCGGCGGTGGCATTGTAGGGCAGGGCTTGAAGGAGGGAGCTGCCCTTGCTGCCGTTGTTCAGTGTGAGCTGGCTGGCGGCCTCGGTGACATTGGGATAATACTGGATGTTTCCGCCCAGGAAGGCGATGTGGCCGCCATTGTCCTTGTACACGCCGTTGTCCGCACTCCAGGTGCCGGCGGCGAGCAGGCCGCGGGTGAAGGCCACGGGCGTGGCGGGCGCGTCCTTCATGCGCAGGCCGCCGACAAACTCAAAGCTTAGCACCCGGTTTGTCACGAAGCTCGGGTCAAGCACACTGTGATCGGCGGGAGTGACGATGGCGGTCGGGTAGATGCCATTGAACTGCGGGTCGTTCTTGGCGAAATAAAACGTCGGATCCGTCAGGATGCCGCGCTGGGCGAGGATGCCGGCCCAGAGGAACGGTCCCGTGCCACCGGTGAGCGGCGCCGGGGTTTGCGCGCTGATGGCGGCGGGGTCGGGGAGCCGGTCGTTGTTGTCCGCCGCGTAGATGATCGCCGCCTTGACGATCTCGCGGAGGTTGTTGGCGTCCACCGTGCGCTGGGCGGTTTCGCGGACTTTGCCGACGGTGGGAAAAATCAAAGCTGCCAGGATGCCGATGATGGCAATAACCGTGAGCAGCTCGATGAGTGTGAAGCCGGAACTAACGGATCGTGTTTTCATAGGATGCAAAACTACGCCCGTTGTGGACAAAACACTTTGGGGTAAGAACGACATATACAAGCGTATTTTGCCATTACCGGACTGGACAATGCGGCCGGCTTTGGTGGAATGGATGGCATCATGGTCGTTTATCTTGACGGCAAGTATGTCGATTCCTCCGAGGCCAAAGTCTCGGTCTTTGACCACGGTTTGCTTTATGGCGACGGCGTGTTCGAAGGCATCCGGATTTACCAGGGGAATGTCTATCGCCTGGACGAACATCTGGAGCGGCTGGAGCAATCAGCCAAAGCGCTCATGCTGGCGGTGCCACTGGCGCGCGCCGACATGTCGGAGGCGGTGTGCGAGACCTGCCGCCGGAACCAACTTACCGATGGCTATATCCGTCTCGTCATCACCCGCGGCACGGGCGATCTCGGCCTGGCCCCGTGGCTATGTGAAAAGCCGACGCTTTTCATCATCGCCAGCAAGATTTCGCTCTATCCTCAGGAACATTATGACAACGGCCTGAGCATTGTCACGGTGGCGACGCGGCGCATTGCCCCGGACGCGCTGCCGCCGACCATCAAGTCGCTCAATTATCTCAACAACATCCTCGCCAAACTCGAGGCTAGGCAGGCCGGTGCCCTTGAGGCGATCATGCTCAACGCCCAGGGTTATGTGGCCGAATGCACGGCCGATAACGTCTTTATCGTCCAGAAGGGGGAGATTCTGACGCCCGCGGCCTCGGCTGGGGCGCTCAAAGGCATCACCCGTGCCAGCATCTTCGACATCGCCTGCGACCTCAAAATCCCGATGCGAGAGACCGATCTCACGCGCTATGACATCTGGTGTGCCGACGAATGTTTTCTGACCGGCACGGGCGCCGAGGTCATTCCCGTGGTCAAGCTCGACGGTCGCGTCATCGGCACGGGCAAGCCCGGCCCGATCACCGCCAAGGTGCTGGAAAATTTCCGGCGCAAGGTCCTCGTCGAGGGCACGCGTACCTGAGCGCGGGTGCCCGCGTCCGCGCTTGCCTCCGCGCCGGGGGGTTGGCATGCAGTTTGCAGGGAAGAAAGCCCGGCCCGGGGCGATTTGCGTTTCCGGTGCGGGGCACTATCCTCCCATTGCTCACCTTATCATGGCTAATTCACTCAAGTGCGACCTCTGCGCCAAGCCGGCGACAGTCCATCTCACCCAGATCGTCAACAGCAAGATTCACAAGGTCGATCTGTGCGAAGCCTGTGCCCAGGCCAAGGGTGTCACGGATCCCAGCGGCTTTTCGCTGGCCGATCTGCTGCTGAAGGCCTCGCTCAACCCCGAGCCCAGCGGCGACCTGCGCTGCGAATCGTGCGGGTTCACCCAGCAGGATTTCAAGAAGACCGGCCGCTTCGGCTGCCCGTCCTGCTATGATTACTTCAGCAGCATGCTTGAGCCGCTGCTCGACACCATGCACAAGGGCGTCACGCACACCGGCAAGATACCCCAGCGGGCCATCGAGCGAAAATCCCTTTACGAGCGCCTCACGCAACTCGAGACCGACCTCAACCTGGCGATCAAGGCCGAGCGTTATGAGGATGCGGCGCGCTACCGCGATGAGATTTCCCAGGTCCGCCAGGCGACCAGCCGCAAGCAGAACGCCTGACATGAAGATCAACGAGCTCATCGATTCCCCCTCCGAACTTACGGATACCGCCGCCAGCAAGAGCGCCGTGGTCCTCATGACCCGCATCCGCCTGGCGCGCAATCTGGCGCAGCACCCCTTTCCCGGCTGGGCCAAAGAGGCGCAAAAGCGCGAGATTCGCGACCAGTGCATGCAGGCGGTCGCCGCGTTGCCGCAAATGAAACGCGGGCTGGCCATTCCGGTCGAAAACCTCGACGAGCTGCAGAAACAGATCCTGGTCGAGCGCCACCTCATCAGCCGCGAGCTGTGTCACGCCAAGTCCGGGGCCGGCATCGTCATCAGCAAGGACCAGTCCTGTGTGGTCATGGTCAACGAGGAGGACCACCTGCGCATCCAGGTGCTGCGCGCCGGGTATCAGTTCAAGAAGGTCTGGAACACCATCAACACGCTCGATTCCGACCTCGAGGAGCACATGGACTATGCTTTTTCGCCCAGGCTCGGTTACCTTTCCGCCTGCCCGACCAACCTCGGCACGGCGATCCGCGCCTCGGCCATGATGCACCTGCCCGCGCTCGTCATTTCCAGCCAGATGGAAAAAGTCGTGCGGGCGGTCAACCAGCTCGGCATGGCCGTGCGCGGACTCTTCGGCGAGGGCTCGGACGCCAGCGGCAGCATCTTCCAGATTTCCAACCAGACCACGCTGGGCGAAAGCGAGGAGGACATCATCAAGCACCTGAACGGGGTGCTGAGCACGATCATCGAGCAGGAGCTGAACGCCCGGGAAAAGCTGATCGAGACGGACCCGAACAAGCTTTCGGACAAGATCGGCCGCGCCTTTGGCATCCTGCAAAACGGCTACTTGCTGAATTCCTCTGAGGCGATGAACCTGCTTTCGCTCATCCGCCTTGGGATTGACCTCGGCATTTTTGCCGACGGGCAGCGTGCCCTGGTGGACCGGCTGTTCATCGAGTGCCAGCCCGGTCACGTGCAACATGCGGCCAAGGGGGCCTTTGATGCCAGCCAGCGCGATGTGCTGCGGGCCGAAAGGCTGCGCGCGGAGTTTGCCAAACTGCCCTCACCTGATTTTAGTAACACCACTCGCTAACCGATAATACCATACTTTACACCACCCACCGATGGAACCGATGAACAACTTCACGCCGCGCGCCCAGCAGGTGCTGGCACTGGCCCGCAAGGAAGCCGACCGCTTTCACCATAACTATGTCGGTACCGAGCATTTGCTGCTCGGGCTGATCAAGCTGGGGCAGGGCGTGGCCGTGAGCGTGCTGCAGAAAATGGGCCTCGATCTTGAGACCGTGCGCGGCGAAGTGGAGAAGCAGGTCGGCATCGGCCAGGAGAGCAAGACCCCCGTGGGCAGCATTCCTTACACTCCGCGGGTCAAAAAGGTGCTGGCGCTGGCGGGCAAGGAGGCGAAGGCGCTCAACCACAGTTACGTCGGCACCGAGCACATCCTGCTCGGCCTGCTCCGCGAAGGCGAGGGCGTGGCCGCTCGCGTGCTCAAGACTCTCGAGGTCGACATCGAGCGCACCCGCAACGAGATTCTGCGCGAGCTCGATCCCCAGTTTTCCTCCGGCCAGGGTGGCGAAGGCAACCCGCCCGCCGGTCCCGGTGGTGCGGGCGGCGAGGAAGTCGCCCCGCGCGGCAACAACCCCGAGGACAAGAAAGAGGTCAAGACGCCGGCGTTGAAGGCCTTTGGCCGCGACCTGACCGAGCTGGCCCGCAAGGGCGAGATGGACCCCGTGGTCGGCCGCCAGAAGGAAATCAGCCGTGTCATCCAGATTCTCTGCCGCCGCACCAAGAACAATCCCGTGCTCGTCGGCGAGGCCGGCGTGGGCAAGACCGCCATCGTGGAGGGCCTCGCGCAGGAAATCGCCAAGGGCAACGTCCCCGAGATCCTCGCGGACAAGAAGGTCATCACCCTCGACCTCGCACTCATGGTGGCCGGCACGAAATACCGCGGCCAGTTCGAGGAACGCATCAAGGCCGTGATGGACGAGATCAAGCGCGCGAAGAACGTCATGATCTTCATCGACGAGATGCACACCATCGTCGGCGCCGGCGCCGCCGAGGGCGCGATGGACGCCTCCAACATCTTCAAGCCCGCGCTTTCCCGCGGCGAGCTGCAGTGCATCGGTGCCACCACGCTCAACGAATACCGCAAATACATCGAGAAGGACAGCGCGCTCGACCGCCGTTTCCAGATGGTGAAGGTCGAGGCCCCGTCCGTCGACGACACCATCCTCATCCTCAAGGGCATTCGCGGCAAATACGAGGATCACCACAAGGCCACCTTCACCGACAAGGCGCTTGAGGCCGCCGCCAAGCTGTCCGACCGGTACATCACGGGCCGTTTCCTGCCGGACAAGGCCATCGACGTGATGGACGAGGCCGGCTCGCGCGCCCGCATCACCAAGCTCAACCGGCCGCCGGAAATCGAGGCACGGAACAAGGAGATCGAGTCGGTTTGCGCGCAGAAGGAGCAGGCCATCGCGGCCCAGCATTTCGAGGAGGCCGCCAAATATCGCGACAAGGAGAAGCAGCTGCGCACCCAGCAGGAGGAGCTGATCGAGTCGTGGAAGAAAACCCGCGACGAGCAGCGCATCATCGTGGACGAGGACCAGATGACCGTGGTGGTCGCCGAGTGGACCGGCATCCCGCTCAGCCGCCTGGAGAAGAAGGAAAGCGAGCGGCTGCTCCTGCTCGAGGCCGAACTGCAGAAATTCATTGTCGGACAGGATCCGGCCACCATCGCGATTGCCCGCGCCCTGCGCCGGTCCCGTGCCGACCTGAAGGATCCGCGCCGCCCGATCGGCTCGTTCATGTTCATGGGGCCGACGGGCGTCGGCAAAACCGAACTCGCCAAGCAACTCGCCGCGCAGATGTTCGGCAACCAGGACGCGCTCATCCAGATCGACATGAGC
>CAZBLQ010000041.1:0-26651 GCA_964492635.1 uncultured Oleiharenicola sp. | reverse complement strand
CCCCAACAGCGCCCACGCTCTCATTGAGACACCGCGGCTCTCAACTGCTGCCAGCTATAATCAAGGGACTGAAGCCATCAAATACGCCCACAATGCCGGGCTCTATATCGTAGCCAACACCACAAGCAGCGACTCCACTACGGGTCACATGCCTGATGGCACCCTCATAAACGTAAAGGCCAAGAGCTATCGCGCGTTCATGAATGATACGACCACCAATCCGTATTCAATCACCGAGGTAATACTTCCGGGGCAGGATAATTTTGGTGATAATAATGTCACGGCCAACCCCTACGCCACCCACAAAAATGCCCGGCCCGTCGTGCAATTGATGAACCTCGATTTTAACTCTGCCTCCGGTACTTTCAACCGCGAACAGGCCACCCAACGCCAGATGTATGACATGCGGCGGACCGCGGGCGGGATCATTCCCGATGTTAACACCAGCACTTTCAATCACGCGGCCGCGCGTAGCGCGACGAATGTATATGCTCCGATGCTGCTCAACATGATCGATATTGACATGACCGAACTGCGGAAAGCGGTGCAAACGATCAACGTGGCTACTGGCAGCACCTACACCACTACCACGGGCGATTTTTATGCAACTGGCGATCCAACCGCTCTCCCAGCGGGACAAACCTATGCCAATTATATCTATAATCCAGCGCCGACCGGTATTAATGCCACCCTCAATGATAATTCGAGAATCATAACGACAAATGTCGTGACCTTGACCAATGCCTATACTGCGGCAAAATGGAATGGTGCAGTTTATGTGGAATCCATCGCTGCCGATTCTTTCGATACCACCGGTGCTACCGCCGCGATCAGATGGGCTAAAACCCATGAAGGGCGCAACTCCGGCGTGCGGTTGATTAACGGTCGGGGGAAGGTACCGTCGGTCGACAACGTTCAGGGATTCACTCTGGCCACTAACGACGTTGGCTACATCCTTGGCACTTACAACGCCGATGGGCTCTCCTCCACTCCTGCCATCGTGGCGGTCACCGTTCCTCCCAGCCCGGGTGCCTCGACCGGACATAACTATGAAGCAGGAGAATTGCCGGCGTCGATCGTCGCAGATGCCATTATCTTGCTGTCCCAGCCCCATTACACGTCGGCCACCGTACAGGATCTAGGCTGGAACGACGCCTTCAGCAAATACGCCCATGATACCACTAATTATAGCGGCTCATGGGCGACGATCCCACCAAGCACATCCAATACACGTGACGGAGTCAATTCACCGAGCGCCTATCCGTATAAAGTCCCTTACGATAGTTACGATGGGACGTCGACGACCAGTCCCAGTAGCACCACCAAATACAACACGTACTTTACGGAGTATTCCGTTGCACTGCTTATGGGGCTTGTCCCCACCGGCAAAAACGGTGTAACCCAGACCTCTGGCGGCCTCCATAATTTTCCCCGATTCCTGGAGGATTGGAGTGGCGTAGAATGCCGCATTCGCGGTGCGATGGTGGCCCTGTTTGAATGTCGCGTGGGGACCGAGCCATGGAATCTCCGGGTCTATTCACCTCCCCTTCGCGTCTGGGGCTTCAATCTGCTTTTTGATACGGGTGCCATGCCGCCACTCACGCCCAAAACAGTCAATTTTCGCCGTTCCGGGGCCAACGACATTACCAAGGCTGACTATAACGCCAAGCTGACGCTTTGGGGTTATCCGACATTACCCTGAACCGGATTGCATGCCTTTCAGCCACCGGGCAAGTTGCGCGAAAGCCAGTGCCCGGTGGCTGATTTTGTTTTTAGCCGACTCACTCAACTCGGCGTAGGTCTTGGTGCCACCTTCCGGCACAAACAGGGGATCATAGCCAAAGCCATGGCCACCCGCGGGATCACGCCGCAGCGAACCCGCACAACGTCCCTCAAAAATCTGCTCAGACCCACCCGGCCCGAGCAACACGAGCACGCAGGTAAAATACGCCCCGCGTTCTCCTTCAGGCACATCGCGCATCACCTCCGTGAGCTTCCGTAAATTTGCCGCGCCGTCGCCTTGGGGGCCGGCGTAGTAGGCCGACTCAACCCCTGGCGCATCACCGAGGGCATCGACACACAATCCACTGTCGTCGGCCAGCACCCATGCCTCCGGTAAAAGCATCGCTTTGAGCGCCCTGGCCTTCTTGCAGGCATTGCCGGCAAAAGTTCCCGTGTCCTCCACGACCGGTGGCATGGACTCCGGCCTGACTATTCGCACCAAGGGGAACCCGAGCTTCTTCGCCGCCATCCGGGCCACGACGCCCATTTCCCGCGCCTTGTGGGCGTTGCCCGTCGCAAGATGAAAAACAATCTGGGAGTGTGCCACCCTTCCACCGGCTCCGGCTCTATTCGCCATAAAGTTTTCGCGTGAACGTCGCCTCATCCACAAACATTTTACCGGGATACTTAACGTAGCCCCGCATCAGGGTGTCGTCGCCATGGACCTCGTGCTGCACCCGTTCCAGCCGGATCGCATTGGCCAAGGTTTCTGTCCGCAGGCCGCGCAGGATGCTTTTGCCCTTTTCATCGGCGAACAGCACCGGGGCGTGATAGACGAACAGATAATCCAACTCACGCCCCTGCAACAATTCACTCAAAAGCTGCGCCCCGCCTTCAAAGAAAACCCCGGTAATGCCTTCCGTCGCGCAGCGCTGCCGGAAGTCCGTAAAATTGACCTTCGGGGAGCTAGACGTGAGCACCCACGTTTTTACCCCAAGCGCGTTCAACTTGCGTACATATCCCATGCCACCGTGCGGCGTCGTCACGACGATCGTTCGCGCGCAAAATTCGTCAGTGTAGACATGGGGCATGGCTTTGTCCGTCACGGTGCGCAGCAGCCCGTCGAACACGAAGCGCCACGGACACCATTCGGCGCCATCGACACGCGCCGTCAGTCGTGGATTGTCGGCCCTGACCGTGCCGGCGCCCACCGCGATGGCGGGGAACAACCGCCGCCAGCGATGCCCGTCGGCCCGCGCCAGTTCGCCGGTGATCCATTTGGAATCGCCGGTGCGGGTTGCCACTTTGCCGTCAAGCGTCACGCCCGATTTCGCGGCGAAAATCGGCCGGCCAGTCGCCATCCAATGGTTGAAAATAAGGTTCAGATCGGTGCACTCCTCCGCCAGCACGCCGCTGATCACGTCCACCCCGCCGGCGCGCAGCAGCTCGAAACCCTTGCCGACATGGGCCGGATTCGGGTCGGTCGCCCCGACGACAACCCGGGTGAGGCCGGCCGCGACAATGGCCTCGGTGCAGGGCGGGGTGCGACCATGCGTACAGCACGGTTCGAGGGTCACATAGAGCGTGGCGCCGGGCCGGGGCTTCCGGCCGAGGGAGCGCAACGCATTGATCTCGGCATGCGGCTCGCCCGCTTTTTCGTGAAAGCCTTCCGCGACAACTTCACCATCCTCCACGACCAGCGCCCCGACCATCGGATTGGGGTGGGTGTTGCCCCACCCGCGGCGGGCCAGGGCCAGCGCCTGCCGCATGAACCGCTCGTGATCGCTGGTTGTCATGTTGGCGGAACCCTCCGGTCATCGAGCGCACGGTGAAAAATCCGGGAACACGCACACCGCGTCTGTCGGGCTGGATTCTTCACTGCGCTCAGAATTGCACGCATCAGGGTATACTTTCAAATCATTTGCCGGCCACTGCCGCGACATAGGGGTTCCCGGCTTTCTCCGCGCCCACCGTGGTCCGTGGACCGTGACCCGGGAAAACAACGGTGTCATCCGGCAGGGTGTAGATTTGCTCACGGATGGATTTCGCCAGGACATCAAAATTGCCGCCGGGCAGATCCCATCGCCCCACCCCGCCATTAAACAGCGCGTCACCCACCAGCACGGCCTTTGCACCGGGTTCGTAGAAGAGCACATTGCCCGGACAATGCCCCGGTACATGGCGGACCTCGAATTCGCGTCCGAGTGCCTTCAGCCGGTCGCCCTGTCCCACCCATGCATCCACCACCACCGGTTCGAGTCCGAGTTTCGCTCCCATGAATTCCTCCATCAAATGGGGTGTCTCGATCAAGGCCTGGTCGGCACGATGGGCGCGCACCAGCACACCGAGTTCGCGTTTCACCCTGGCCGATTCCTGCGTGTGGTCCCAGTGGCCGTGCGTCAGCCAGAGTTCTTTCAGCACGCACCCCTCCTTGGCGAGCAACGGCCGGATCCTGGCCAGAATGTCCCCCGGGGCATCCACCAGAACCGCCTCGCCGAGACTCGACTCAGTCAGCAGGTAGCCGATGGTCTGGATCGGCCCGGAAGGCAGCACATGGATTTTCACGCCGTTAGATTCGCGCAGGCGACGGGGCGCGCGCAATGCCAAAGGCGGCACTCGGTCTAGCGCTTTTCCTGCAGCACCTGATTGACCGCCTTGAGCAGGATCGCCGGCATGCACGGCTTGGGCAGTATTACCGTGACACCCAAGGCCGTGAATTCACTGCGATTCTCCTCCTGTTCAAGCCCGCTGGTTGCAATGACCTTGATCTCCGGCTTGATGATTCGCAACGAGCGGACCAACTCCGCGCCCCCGATCCCTGGCATCATGATATCAGTCAGGACCAGCCCGACGGAATCACAGTGCTGGATGAACAATCTGACGGCCTCTTCTCCGCTGCCGGCCGTGAGCACCCGGTAGTGGTACTTTGTCAATATGCCACTCGTTGCCAGCAGAATTGGCGCCTCGTCATCCACGACCAGGATAAGCTCCTCGTTCCCGATCGGGATCGGCGCCTTGGAAACGTCCTGCTTGATGGACCCGGTGCTGCCGGTCGCCGGCAGATAGACTTTGAAGGCCGTGCCCCGGCCCGGTTCGGTGTAAACCGTGATAAATCCCCCGTGACTCTTGACTATGCCGACGACGGTGGACAGGCCGAGCCCGGTGCCCTTGCCGATGCCCTTGGTCGTGAAAAATGGGTCGAAGATGCGTTGGATGATCTCCGGCGGAATTCCCGTGCCAGTGTCCGCCACCGTCACCACCACATGCGGCCCCGGTTTCGCCTCGGCATGGAGTTGTGCCAGCTCCCCGTCCAGCTGGATGTTTTCGGCACTGACCGTCAATTTGCCCCCATGGGGCATGGCATCACGCGCATTGACACACAGATTCATGAACACCTGGTGCATCTGGGTCGCATCGGCCAGCACGGTCCAAAGTTCGTGGGGCACGCTCTGCTTGATCTCGATCCCCCGGGGAAATGTCTCCCGCATGAGAAGCCCCATCTCCTTGAGCAGGTGGCGCAACTGGATGCTCACCCGGGCCCCCTCAATTCCGCGGCTGAAAGTCAGCAACTGGCCGATGATGGAGGCTCCGCGTTGCGCTCCTTTTTCCACCATGGCGAGAATTTCCCGGTCGCGCGCCGAGGGGAGCTTGTCCTTCAGCATGCCGGCCGCCATCAGCATCGGGGTAAGGATGTTGTTCAGATCGTGCGCCACGCCGCTGGCGAGGGTGCCGATCGCCTCCAACCGCTGGGCCCGCCGGAATTTTTCCTCGAGTAATATTTGCTCCGAGATATCCCGCCCGGTACCCACTATCCCGATGATTTTTCCGCTCCGATCCCGGCGAGGCAGCTTGGTGGTCAGCAGTGACTGGCTTTGACCATCCGGCCCGGTAAAATTTTCATTTTTGTCAATGAGTGGCGTGCCCGCCAGCACCGTCAACTCGTCGGCGCGAAACTGGGCGGCCAGCTCCGCCGGATAGAAATCCGCATCGGTCCGGCCAATGACCTCCTCAGGCGAAACGGCGCCCATGCACCGGGCACACCGGTCGTTGCAAGCGAGGAACCGGCCCTGCTCGTCCTTGACGTAGATGTAGTCCGGCAGGAGGTCGAACAGCGTGCGCAGCAGGGTGCGTTCGGCGGCCAGGGCTTCTTCTATCTGCTTGCGCTCGGTGATGTCTGTCCGGATTGAAACATACCGGGTGGGTTTGCCGTGTTCGTTGTGAAAAGGTACGATGGTGGCATCCACCCAGTAAAAAGAGCCATCCTTGGCCTTGTTCTTCATTTCCCCGTGCCAGGTGCGGCCGTGCGTAATGGTGGCCCAGAGGTCACGAATGAATTCCTTCGGGTGGTGGCCCGAATTGATGATGCGGTGATCCTGCCCGATCAGCTCCTGGCGGGAATACCCCGAAATCGCACAGAACCTGTCGTTCACATAGATGATTTTCCCCTGCGGGTCGGCAATGGACACGATGGCATGTTCGTCAAGCGCAGTCCGCAAATCAGCCGTTTCCCGGGACAGAGCCTTGGATCTCTCTCCTGCCTGCTCGTCGGGCGTCGGCGAGGATGGCGTCGTTTTATGCTGCATGACACCCCTTGTCTGGCGCCCATGCGGTCAGGTTCATACACTGTTCGTCCAAAGCCGTCTTTGTGAGGGCAGCGAGCATTTGCTGGAATCTGGTTGGCAGATGTTTAGGCACGCTAATTCTCCCCGCGAGCCTGCGGGAGAGCAAAGCAGCGGAGTTTTGCAGAATAACCACTTCAGCGACACCCCGCTCGCCATACCTTGGTGTTCTGTCGCCATATCTTGCCCATCGGGCGAAGCCGCCGCCAGACCGGCCTGCGTCGCTCCGGAGCGGCACCGGCCACGCCGATGCGACCGTCATGACGGCATCAGGACACTCGTACCTGGACTGACTGCAAACGTCAGTCTTCATCCGGGCACATTGCTGGAGTTATCATTGCGTGGAACCCACCGCAGCGAAAACCATTTGGCCCATTACATACGATGATCTCGCCTGATGAGCTGTGTAACTTGCTTGGTCAGGATGGTACTTACAACTCGCCGCAAGGCAAGAGTGCTTCCCGGCTATTAGTAACGCTTTGGTTAGGAAAACTCTTCCCGGCCCGTGCAGCGATTTTAGCTGACCCATTCCGGATTCTCGCTTCACGATTCTCCCGTCCAATGACTTCCGCTGACATCCGCCAGTCCTTTCTCGATTTCTTCGCTTCGAAACAGCACGCCATCGTGCCGTCGTCCTCGCTCATGCCGACGGCGCCCAATCTGCTGTTCACCAACGCCGGCATGAACCAGTTTGTGCCCTACTTCCTCGGTGACCAGATCGCCCCATGGAAACGCGTTGCCGACACCCAGAAATGCATTCGCGCCGGCGGCAAGCACAACGATCTCGAGGACGTCGGCTTCGACACCTACCACCATACGATGTTCGAGATGCTGGGCAACTGGTCCTTCGGCGACTATTTCAAGAAAGATTCGCTCACTTGGGGCTGGGAACTGCTCACCAAAGTCTGGGGCATCCCGCCCAAGCGTCTCTTCGCCACCGTCTACTCGCCCGACAAGTCCAACGGCGACCCGTCCGACTTTGACCAGGAGGCCCACGACATCTGGGCTGGCATTTTCAAGGCCGCTGGACTCGACCCCGCCGTTCACATCGTCAACGGCAACAAGAAGGACAATTTCTGGATGATGGGTGACACCGGTCCCTGCGGCCCGTGCTCCGAGATTCATTTCAACCTCTTGCCCTCCGATGACGAGCAAGCCGGACGCAACCTCGTCAACTCCGGCTCGCCGCGCTGCATCGAGATCTGGAACCACGTCTTTATCCAGTTCAACGCGAACGCCGACGGCACCTTCGCCCCGCTCGCCGCCAAGCACGTCGACACTGGCATGGGCTTTGAGCGTGTCGCCGGCATCCACGCCACGACGATGGGCTTCAAGGACTTCACACCCGAGCCGTCCAATTACGCAGCCGGCATCTTCACTCCGCTTTTCGCGAAAATCGCGGAGCTTTCCGGTGAAATCTATCACGGCACCGTGTCGGCCAAGCGCGAAGGCCTAAGCGAGAAGGAAAACGTCGACATTGCCTTCCGTGTTCTCGCCGACCACGCCCGCTGCGTCTCCTGCGCCATCGCCGACGGCATTCTGCCCGGCAACGATGGCCGCAACTACGTCATCCGACGCATTCTCCGCCGCGGTATCCTTTACGGCAAGAAACTCGACCTCGGCACCGGCTTCTTCGAACAACTCGTCGACCCTGTCGTCGAATCACTCGGCGACGTTTTCCCCGAACTCAAGACCCAGCACAAAACCATCCGACGCGCCGTCCGCGCCGAGGAGGAGTCGTTTGGGAAAACTTTGGATCGAGGGCTCCAATTGTTCGAGCGCGCCTTAAGGCCGACGCGCGTAATCACCGATGGCGAGACAAAGCTCTCGCCCAATCCCACATTCATTCCGGGTGATATCGCATTTGAGCTTTACGACACCTATGGCTTCCCGCTGGACATGACCCAGCTCCTAGCTGCTGAGCATGGTCTGACTGTACAAGTAGATGTATTCGAGCATCTGATGGACGAACAGCGTTCGCGCGGCCGGGCGGCGCGTAAGACCGACGTCATAGTCGCCTCCACGGAAGGTGAAGCCGTGGCTGAGGCGACCAAATTCGTCGGCTACCAGATCGACTCCACCCACGCCACTCACGCCAAGCTTGTGGATGTAGTGAAGACTGAAAAGGACACGTACCTGGTGTTCGATCAGACGCCGTTCTACGCAGAGATGGGTGGCCAGGTCGGAGATTCTGGCCATGCCCAAATCAACGACGAGAAGGTCGATATCGTTGATTGCATCAAGGACAAGTCAGGCAGACATCTTCATAAACTTGCTCCCGGCTCCGCGCTCCCTGCTCCCGGCTCTTCCGCCACCTTGCATGTGGACTACACCCGTCGCCGTGCAATCAACCGCCACCACTCCGCCGCGCACTTGATCCATTGGGCGTTGAGAAAAATGCTCGGCACGCACGTCCGGCAGTTCGGCACCCACAAGACACCCGACCGGATGCGTTTCGATTTCACCCATTTCGAGGCGCTTACCGCCGCGCAGATAAAGGAGTGCGAGCAACTCATCAACGAGAAGGTCATCGACAACGCCCCGGTCGTCTCCGCGGAGATCGACTACGACAAGAAACCGGCCGACGTTCTCGCGTTCTTCGGCGATAAATACGGCAAGCGCGTCCGGCTCGTCGACATCGGTGGTTATTCCAAGGAGCTTTGCGGCGGCACGCACGTCAGCACCGCCGGCGAGATCGGCATCATCAAGATAGTCGCCGAAATGGCCATCGCTGCGGGCACCCGGCGCATCGAGGCCGTCGCCGGCCAGGCTGCGCTCGACCACATCGCCGCCAAGGAGGCGGCTCTCTCGGCCGTCAGTTCCCGACTCGACGCCGGGGTACAGGATGTTGCCCAGAAATTTGAAACGGTTCTCGTCCATCAAAAAGAGCTGGAAAAGAAATTGAAGGTGTTTGAAGCCAAGGCGTCCGCCGGACTCGCCGACGAACTCGCCCGCAAGGCCGACACGAAGGACGGCTTCAAGTGGGTCTCGGCCGTCGTGACGACCGAGTCGCCCGAAACGCTCCGTTCGCTCGGCAGCCAGACCCTGAACAAACTCGGCGAAGGCGTCGTGCAGCTCGGCGCCGTCTTCGGTGACAAGGTCAGCGTCGTTGCTTTCTCCTCGCCGGGAGCGATCAAAGCCGGGCATCAGGCCGGCAAGATCATCGCTGAGCTTTGTGGAAAACTCGGCGGCAAGGGCGGCGGCAAGCCCGACTTCGCCATGGGCGGCGGCAAGGACGCGGCGAAGCTGGCTGAAGTGCTAAAACTTTAGCCTGCCATTTGGCCGTTGATTGTATGCCATATGGCAGTTTCTGCTTGCGCTGGCTGGACGGACGGCTAGCCTGGCGGGATGAAAACACGCAAGCCGAAGCTTACAACTTACGAGCAAATCCACGACAACCATGCCACCGCGCAGCGCGTCGAGGAAGGCTTGCCAGTGATGGATGTGGTGCAGTTCGGCCGGCAAGCGGGCTTCACCACTGATGAGCTGGCCCGGGTGATTCAAATCCCCGCGCGGACCTACGCCCGGCGGGTGGCCGGCAAGGCCCGCCTGAAGGTGCCCGAAGGCGAACGGGCCGCCCGGCTGATGCGCCTGTTCGACCTGGCGAAGGCCGTCTTTGGCACGGACGAGAACACACGCGGTTGGTTCAACGCCAAGATTCTGGCCCTGGGCTGGAAAACACCCCTTGAATATGCCGAGACCGAGCCCGGCGCCCGCGAGGTTGAAAACATCATTGGTCGCATCGAGCACGGTGTCTATTCGTGAGCACCTTGCTGGTCTGGCGACTTTGTGCGGCCAAATATGCCCGCACCGCCTATTCCGGCGAGGGCGCCGAGCTGTATGGCGGCCGATGGTCTCCGCCGGGCCTGGCCGCCGCGTATTGCTCGGATTCGCGGGCCCTCGCCGTCGTGGAAGTTCTGGCCAATGCGGACGAACCGGACCGGCTCGGCGCGGTGCAATGGATCATGGTTCCCGCAGAGATTTCCTCCGACCTGATTGAAAAACCAAGCCGCTTTCCTGAAAGCTGGCGACAGTACCCTCACACTCAAGAAACGCAGACGATCGGGGCGCAATGGGTGCAGGCCATGCGCAGTGTGGTGCTCCGTGTGCCCAGTGCGGTCGTGCCGGGGGAATTCAACTATTTGCTCAACCCTGCGCATCCACAGTTCACGAAGGTCAGGGTCGGCAAGCCCGAACCGTTTTCCTTTGACCCACGGCTGGCGTGAGATGTTTCCAAGCTGGAAAAGCGCTCCGGTTTTTGTATGCTGCCCTTGTCATGGATGTGAAATCCATCGTCTCTGAAATCTGCGACCAGGCGGACGATTTCCTCGCCGGGGTGTTCAAGCGCGATGAGGCCAAAGCGGGAATCGCCGAATGGCTGACCATGCACTACTCCATGATGGCGCCCGCCGACAAAAAGGCTGTCATTGAGCAGGCCATGCGCATTCTCAACAACGAAGGTTTTTTCGAGCGCGACGCCGGCGATGAGGACTGACTGTGCCGGTTGATGGAGACGAGTGCTGGCGATGGGTGAAGTTGCCAACGCCCCTAAAATGGCCTAGCTAGCGGGCATGATTTCCTATAAAGCGCCCGACCTGACCCAGCACCCACCCCGCAGCCCGCGCGTCCGCCTTGGCGGTTACGTCGCCCTCCCCCGCATCCTCGACAAGGCCCGCGCCCACCTGGCAGGCAAATGCGGCGAATACAAATGGAACAATCCACTGGACCAGCGCATGCTCACGTTCATGGGCATCAAGGCGGAGGATTTCCTCGCTGCGGTGAAAACCGGCAAAAGCGATACGGAAATGCTGGAATGGGTGAACGCCAGCACCCAGCCGAAACGTCAGCCTTGGGAAGTGGCCGCCTGGAGCCACTGGCTTAAAAATCTCGCGCCCGGCGACTCCGGCCGGCACGCAACCTTCGCCGAGGAAATCAAGAAGAACTGCCCCAATCGTGACGACATCCGGCTGCTCTTCGACCGGCTGGACATGGACGACTACGTGACCTTCGGCGGCGCCGCCTAGGGCATCAGCCGCTCGATCTGCCACGTACCGTCAGCCTGCCTCGTGTACCGGAAGCGGTCGTGAAGCCGGTTGGGCCGTCCCTGCCAGAATTCAAAGGTGAGCGGCGTCACCCGATAGCCGCCCCAAAAACCGGGCAGCGGCACCTCACCACTCAGGAATTTGGTTTTCATCTCGGCAAACTTCGCCTCCAGCAGCGAACGGGTGGTGATGACCTCGCTCTGCCGCGACGCCCACGCACCGATCTGGCTTTCGCGCGGCCGGCTGAGAAAATATTTCAACGACTCCGCGGCGGACATCTTTTCCGCGGAGCCCGTCACGGTCACCTGGCGTTCCAGGGGCAGCCACGAAAAGAGCAAAGCCACCGCCGGATTGGCGGCAATATCGCGCGCCTTGTTGCTCGCGTAGTTGGTGTAGAAGACCAGCCCGCGGGCATCGAAGCCCTTGAGCAGGACTGTGCGCAGGGAAGGCGTTCCGCCTGACGACACGGTGGCCAGCGACATGGCATTGGGCTCGAGCAACTGGGTTTCGATGGCCTCGCGCATCCAGCGGTCAAACTGTCGGAAAGGATCCACCTGCAAATCGGACAGGTCGAGTGAACGCTGCGCATAATGGCGCCGCATGTCTTCCAGATTCATCGGGGCGCCTCCAATGCACTTTCAATAGCGGCGGAAAGCATTTCCATGGTGAAGGGTTTGTGCATGACCTCGGAAATGTGCAGCTCGAGCGCCGCCTTCGAATCAATGACCTTGCCATAACCGGTCAGCAGGATCGCCGGCAGGCCGGGTTTCAGCCGCATCGCCTCGCGAATAAGATCCACCCCGTTTAAACCGGGCATGCTCAGATCGGTCAGCAGGAGCGCAAGGTCGGCATTATTGTTCTGCAGATGCTCCAGTGCCTGGCGTGAATCCGTGTAGACGGTCACACGGTAGCCCAGTTTTGTGAGCATAAGCCGGGCAACCTCGGCGATCGGCTCCTCGTCATCGACAAACAGGATGTGCTGTCCTCCACCGGTTTTCAGCTCCTCCGCCGGAAGCGCCACTTTCTCGGCCTTGGCGTCCTGCGCCGGGAAGTAGAGCTTGAACGTCGTGCCCTTGCCCGGGTGGCTGGTGACACTGATGGCACCGTCGTTGGACTGGACAATGCCGTGCACGACGGCGAGCCCCAGGCCCGTGCCCTCCCCGACCGGTTTCGTCGTGAAAAACGGCTCATAGATGCGTTCGAGTGTCGTCGCATCCATGCCATGTCCGGTATCGGCGACGGTCAGGCAGACATAGCGGCCGGGCGGCAGGTTGGGTTTGGAATTCGTGTTTTCCTCCGGCAGTGAAACCAGCGATAGGGCTAGTTGCAGAGTGCCACCGGCGGAGCGCAGCGCATGCAGGGCATTGGTGCAGAGATTGACAACGACCTGGTGAATCTGGGTGGGATCGGCCAGAACGGCCGGCAGCCCTGGGGCGATGATCAGCTCAAGCTTGACAGCGGAAGGCAGGGAGACGCCGATCAACTTGACCGCCTCCTTGAGCAACGGCTCCAACTGAAGAATCTGGCGCAATTGCTCCCGCTGTCGGCTGAACATCAGGATCTGCTGCACCAGATCCTTGGCGCGGTGGCTGGCCACGAGGATTTGCGAGACATTCCCTTGTCCTTCATGGGCCGGCGGAAGCAGGAGTTTCAGGAGCTGGGCATTGCCCAGGATCGCGGCAAGAATGTTGTTGAAATCGTGCGCGATGCCGCCCGCGAGCGTGCCGATTGCCTGCAGTTTTTGCGCCTGGCGCAACTCCTGTTCCAACCGCAACCGTTGCCCCTCGGATTCCCTGCGCTCGGTAATGTCGCGAACCATGGCGAGGAGGCGGCCGTCGGGCAGCAATTTCGTGCTGGTCTCGCCCGGGAAAACACTGCCGTCCTTGCGGCAAAAGCGATAGATGCTGAAACGGGTGCCTTGCTTTAACAGCTCCTGCATACAATGCTCGAGGTATTCATGATCCTCGGGAGTGATCACCTCGAAGGCGTTTTTCTGCAAAAGTTCCTCCCGGCTGTAACCGGTCAATTGCATGGCATGACGGTTGATGTCAACCAGCCGGCCATCCGCCGCGCACAGAAAAATGGCATCGGTGGCCTGCTCGAAGAGTGTGCGGTAATTCTCCTCGCTGCGGGCCAGTGCCTCGGCGGTGCGGTGCCGTTCGGTGATGTCGGTGATACTGCCGCGGATCAGGGTACGGTCCTGCGCCGGCAGCCTGACCAGACGGACCTCGCAGGGAATTTCACGGCCGGAGTGACTCCGGTGCACCCATTCAAAAGCAGGCAGACCACCGGCCACAGCCTGGGCAACGTGCGAGGCAAACGCCTCGGTCGACCGCCGGCCATCAGGCTGGAACTCTGGGCTCAGGTCCAGGGGCCCGCGCCGGCCGAGTTCCTCACCTGAGAGTTCAAACAACAGCTCAGCCTGGTGGTTGAAATCAACAAAGGCCCCGTGTTCCACGTCCAACAGGAAGATCGCATCCGGGGCGGTCTGGATGAGCAGGCGGTAGCGCAGCTCACTTTCCCGCAGGGCGGCCTCTGCTTCATATCGGTCGGTCACATCCAGCAAAGTGCCGATGATGGCCGGCCGGCCCTGATGCTCGATGCGGCTGCCAAAGACCTCGATTTGAAGCGGCCAGCCATTGCGGTGGAGTCCGCGGAAGGAATAGTTGAGTCCGGTGACCTCTCCGCGAAGCCGGCGGGTCAGATTCGCCTGCACCAAGTCACGATTGCTGGGTGCCACCAGATCACTCACGGCCAGCCGTTGCACAATCTCTGCAGCGGAATAACCAAAAATATCCGCCATGCGGGGGTTAACATAAACAAAGCGATTGTCCTGGATCAGATAAACGCCGACCAACGACTGCTCCACCAGGGTGCGGAACTGGGGCTCGCCGGCCCAGCGCAGGTTCTCCACCTCCTGCAGCCTTCGCCAGTAGTGACGCACCAGCAGCACCAGCATTACCGAAGTCACTGCCACAAATCCCAGCCCTTTCCCGATTTCCAGCCAGAGCACCTCCGGCGAGGCCGCGCTGCGGCCCGCCACAATGTAATCCGAAATCACAATCCAAGCCGAGGCCAGGCTCGCATAGATGCCCGCCACCTTGAAGGCAATCGCCCCCGAACCGGGTGAAAGTGGTGTTTTGGCGGGAGGGATGGCCGGGAGGGGAGGCATGCAGGAAACGCTGGGATGGGTTTTTCCGGCTCAGGGACTGGTTAAGCAATAATCGCAGAGGAGCAAGAACAGAGGGGCGGCCCGCGCCAGTGACTTGACGCCGCGCCGAGGCTGGTGATGGTTTGATTGTCCCTTTCAAATGTCACCGTCCCCTCCGTCCCCCGCCCCGGCCATGTGTGTGATGCTGGCCTTCAACGCCAGCAACCAGCTGGCGGTACGCAAAGCGGGGACCAAACTGGGGCACGCGTTTGTCGGCGCCGACAGGGCCATGGCGCTGGCCCGGCTTGCCCAGAACCTCCAACCCCGCACGGCGCCTGCCGAATATTTTTCCTGCCTGGTAAACGGAGTGACCTACCGGGTGTTTTTCACCCAGGTGAGCGGCGAGCCGGCAGATAGCGAGGTGGAGTTCCGCACGCTGGACCAGTTGGAGTCAGTCCGTCCCTCTCTGGCACCCTCGCTCGCGGTCGTACTGGACCAACTGGAACCGTACCTGATAGAAATCCCCTACCTGCATCTCGGCGAAAACGATTACATCTATAAATTCCGCGTCGAGAAGGATCGCAACCGCGACATCTACCAGCAAGACGAGGCGGCCCGTGGTCTTTACCAGAGCCGGCTGTGTGAGGCCATCAAGGCGCTGGCCCGCACCAACGAACGGTCGGCCTCCCGGCCCGCCACGCTGGATTTCGGCGCCGTGCAGTATGTCATTCCCAGCCATTTCGGCTTTTGCCTGGGAGTGAAGAACGCCATCGAACGGGCCTACGAGACGCTGGCGGAAAATCCCGGCCGGAGGGTGTTCATGCTGAGCGAGCTGATCCACAATCCTTTTGTGAACGAGGATCTGTGGCGGCGTGGACTTCGCTTTCTGCAAACGGACAAAGGCCAGCCTTTCACGCTCGAAGGCGCGGGCGCGCCTGCCGGCCACACCGGCCCGTTGCTCTGGGATTCACTCACCGCCGAGGACATCGTCATCATTCCGGCCTTCGGCGCCACCGATGAGGACAAGAAGAAACTCGTGCGCAAGGGCATCCGGGTCGCCCAATTCGACGCCACCTGCATGCTGGTGGAGAAAGTCTGGAAAGCCGCGCGCGGGTTTGGTCGCGAAGGCTATACCGTGGTCATCCATGGGAAGAGCGAACACGAGGAGACCAAGGCCACGTTTTCCAACTCCCGGCGCTCGGCGCCCTCCATCATCATCCGCAACCTCGAGGAAGCCCGGCTGCTCGGCGATTACATCGTGGCCCCGGAGGAAACAAAGCGCACCGGCCTGCTCACGCGTTTCGCCGGGCTGCACACCCCGGGCTTCGACCCTGCATGCCACCTCGACCGGGTGGCGGTGGTGAACCAGACAACGCTGCTGATGAACGAGACGGCGGCGATCATTGAATATTTCAAGTCACGCTTCGTGGAGAAATATGGCGAGGCCGAAGGTCCGGCCCATGTGGGCGGAGCGGGCAAAAAAGACACGCTTTGCTATGCCACCCAGGTGAACCAGGATGCACTCCAGCGCGCGCTCGCCGAGCCGCTCGACGCGGCCTTCATCATCGGGGGCAAGAACAGCTCGAACACCTACCAGCTATACCGGCTGTGCGAACAGAAACTGGGCGCCCGCGCCTTCTTCATCCAGTCGGAGGGCAACATCCGTTCCCGGGACGAGATTGAGCACTACGTCTTCCCGGCGGTGAACCAGGGCCGGAGCGGTCACACCGAAGTGCACAAACTCTGGCCGGGTGATGACTCGCCCAAACGGGTGTTGATCACGGGCGGCGCCTCCTGTCCCGACGGTCTCGTGCAACAGGTCATTGTCCGGATCAACTCGTTTTTTGCCCCCGAGAAACTGCACTCGGTGGATGCCGTGCTGGCGAGTCTGGCCAGCGGCTGAGCTGGTCAGAACTTGATGCTGAGGCCGCCGCGAATGCCGACCGTGGTACCAAGATCGATATGCGCAGTACGGTCGCCGACGCTCTCATCGTAGGAGCCGAGCTTCTGGGCACTCAGGCCGCCGAAGAGTCCCGTGCGGTCGTTGGCCGTCCAATCCAGATTCATGTCAGCATAGTACCCGCCCAGAAACTTTGAAGCATAGCTGATCAAGGGGCTGCCGGCAGTGGTACCGACAGTAGTGCCAACATCTGGGATTTCCATGGTTTCCTCAACGGAGTAATAGGTACTGGCATAAGCACCGGCCACGCCCACACTGGCGCTAAGGCCGAGCCGCTCGCTCAGTTGGGCGTGAATCGAAGGACCAATCCGGGCCATGAAATAGGCACCTTTGATCTGCCATTTGCCATGGACGACGACCGCTCCGGCGGCGGTGGTCTGTGTGCTCAGGCTGGGATCCGGCACCGCACTGAGCGTCGTCGTGGTTTCCGTTGAGGTGTTCACCGAATCATAGGTCGGCGGCGCGTAGGGGGTGGCGACCGCTGTGTACGGAGCGGCCTGGCCGTTGAGGGAATAAAAATCGGTCTTGGTGTTAAGGGTGGAATTTACGTCCCCGGCAGTCTTGTTGTTTATGCCGTTCAAGGTCACGCCCGCGACAAGGCTCCATTCCAAGCGCTTGGAAAGCTTGCCCATGACGTGCGAGATTTCCATCTCCATGCCGGAGGTCGGCCCCTGCTTCTTGTCCAAGGAGGCCCCGTCGCTCGTGGCGCTATAAGTGCTCATTCCGATGTACCCTGGATTGATCGCCGCCTGCTGAGGCGTGTCATAGGACCACGCCCGGGTGACACCCGGCGTGTAACTTATGAAATCACCGGCAACGGTGGATGTGGTTGTCTGGGTTGGGTTCCCAGCCGCATCGGTCCCGTCGATGGTCGTGGTGGTGTAGGTCTGATAGCGCCCGCCCGGGGTGCTCGTTTGGTTGCCAAGCGAGTCAAGTTCCGTCCCACGCGGGGCATCAAGCCCCACATTCCCGTTCTGGTAAGTCCGTGAGGCCGGACCTGCGGAGGCAGGAGCGATCACGGTCGTTGGAAAAGGAACGGAGCCCAGATTGCCGAAATGCACCTTGGCCCCGGAGGCGAGCATCCTGAAGCCCACCGTGACGGAGTTCTTGGGGGCAACCCATTCGTCGTCACTCCGGGCCAGGCTTTCCAGCCGCTCCTCTTCATTGCTGCTAATCTCCTGGGCAATTAAACACGCCGGGCCGGCAACCAGGGCGAGCAGTACTGTGGATTGAAGCAATCGGAGGCGCATGAAGGGATGGTCCATAGGGGGGCGGTCCTGACTTGGAAAGGGTAAATTGCGATAGGTTCCCTCAGGCTTTCTCCATAGGCTCTTTGGGCTCTTCTTTCATCAGCCCGGCCCTCAGCATGGCGCGCTTGAGGTCTTCCGATTTTTGCTCGAGTTCGGTCTCCTTTTCCTGCTGGCTCTGCATCTTCTCAAACAGGGCGGCCTCGCTTTGTTCCAGAAATTCCTCCCGCTCCTTCTGGGCCTGGCGCTGCTCCTTCAGGGAGGCCTCCTGGCGGTCCAGTTCCTCCTTCAGCTTGCTGAGTGCCTCCAGTTCCTCCGGATTGACCACGGAACCGGTTGGCGTCGCAGGCTGTTTGCGCATGGCATCAATGACTTTTTCGCGAGCCTGGAGCAGGGCTTCGGTTTCCGCCAGGACGCGGTCGCGCTCGGCCAGCTTGTTTTCCGCCTCGGCGAGCGCCATTTCGCGCTCGGCAACCTTGGTCTCCAAGGCCCGCAAGGCTTTTTCCAATCCCTCCACCTGCGAGCTGCTGAGGGTGGGCTTGGCGCCCCACGGCGTGCGGGATTGCGACATGATCGCATCGATGGAACGGCGCGCTTCGGCCGTGGCTTGCGAGGCCTCCTGCGCCCGCTGCAACGGACTGACCCGGCGAGGCAGCACCAGCGGTTTGATGCCAGCAGGTTTGGCCGGAAACTTTACACTGCCGGGCGGAGGGAAGGAGGGACCGGGCGCCGCCATTTTGACTGGCGGCGAAAAAACTGGTGCCGGTGGCCGGGGCGCACCGGGAATTGATGGCGGTTGGTTTTCCACAGCCGAAGCTTAGCAGGATCAGCCCTTGCCGAAAAGCCGGGAAAAGAGCCCGCCCTTTTTTGCTGCGACCGGGGCCGCGGCGACCGCGGCCTTCGCATCGGTTTTCAAAAGGGTGGAAACCTGGTGAATGGCGATGATTTCCCTCGCCGGATCATTGAGCACGACAAAATAGCGTTCGTAGGTGCCTCCATCGGCCAGATGCTTGAGCAGAGCGGCTTTCTCATCCTTGAACCAGTCCAGCGCCGCGACAACGGTGGCCCGCATCATACTCTCGTGCTTTTCCGCCTGCTCCTTGGTGAGGGCCTTGACGGCCACGACCTCGGTCGCACCAAGCTTGGCCCCGTAATATTTGCCGAGTGCGAGCTGCTCGGGCCGCGGCAGACCGGCCGCCACGAGTCCAATCGCCTCGGCCAGATGCAGTCCGGCTGAGCCTTTGCGGTAAGGCAAAAAATGGGATATGCCCTCCTCGTCGCCATGGGTCAGCGCGTTGAGCGCGGTACGGAAATCCCCCCCCAGGACGACGCGGGTGGACATTTGCTGGCCGAGATTGGCGAATCCGCCGATGGTCTTTACGCCTTCGGAGGCGCACACCATGCGAGTGCCTTCGGTAAAATTGGCGAGCATCAGCGGATAGTCCTCCGGAATGCTGAGGTGCGCCAGGGTCTTTAGAATGGGGTTGTCCTTGGCGGACGTCTCCTCCACCTGGGCGACCATGTCGCCAAACGGATCATCAAAGGCCAAGGTCTCCTTGAGGATCCCGATGAGATGATCGGTCCGGTCAACCTTGCCGGCAATCTCCGGCATCATCAGCAGTTCCTCGTAGGTAAAATCGATGTACTTCGACGGTTTCTCGTCCTCCGCCACGTGCGGCCATTCCTTGGTGTCGAGGTTTTGCGCCAGGCTGACAAGCGAGGTGTCAGCCATGATGGAATGGCGGAATTTTTTTCGGATTTCATCCCAATCGGTGCTGGTGAACTTGGCCATGTGAATATTCTCCTGAATTGTTTAAGGCGGTGCGTTCTCAATGATCTCGTTGGCGAGCTTGAGGTAATCGTTGGCGACACTGTCTTCATCGTTGCCTTCGGTGCCGACCAGAAAAACCGGCAGGCCCAGCGTGACGGCGCGGCGGACAATCATCGCGTCGCGAATCTGCGTGGTGCAGATCTTGGCGGCCGGGGCACAGCCACGCTTCTGGGTCTTGAATTGATTCAAGCGAAGCTGCATGCGCATCTTCGGCACCTCGATGTCGGTGTTGCTCTTGATCGAGTTAAACACGATGCCGTAGACCATCGCCGCCGGCCCCATTGCCGTGGTGCGAAAGCTCGCCGAGGTTTGTTGAAACCGGATGAGTTTCTCGATCAACAGGGTGAAACCGATCAGACTCAGCGCATCGGGATTCGAAGGAACATAGATCTCGTTGGCGGTGTAAACGCCATTCTGCGAAGCGCGAAGCACATTGGGCGGGCAGTCAAACAGGATGAAATCGTAATTGCTTTCAATCTCCGCGAGCTGCTCCTGAAAGATGACGTACGACGGGCGCTTGGGGTCCGGTTTGTATTCACCTTCCAGATCCACCAGGTTGAAAGTGGTCGGCACGAGATCAAGGCCCGGCAGCAATTTCTCCCCTTCCTTGCCTTCCACCACGTCCTTGATCACGCAATCCTTCAACCGCGCCGTGCCGGGATCAAAAATTGAATAGACGGAGCCCGTGCCGGTGGAGTTGATTTTGTTCCAACGCTCCAGCCTCATCAGCCAGATGCTGGCATTGGACTGGGTGTCGAAATCGAGCAACAGAACTCTCATGCCGCGGCGGGCCAGGGAGGCTGCGGTATTTACGATAAGCGAGGTCTTGCCGACACCGCCCTTGTAGTTGAGGAAGGCTATCTTGCGCGCCATTGGTGGGATGGATATATCGGCGACACCATGGCACAGGCCGTGTCGGGCGCCAGTTAAAAATCTTACGAACTTTTTTTATTTCCGATAGGTTACTTTCCCGACTGACTCCCAGCATGATAGAACCCAGCTTGCAGGAGAGATATTCGCCGGGGAGCATTTGTTTCGGCTGCGGTCCCGCCAATCCGAAAGGTCTGCATATCCGCAGTTTTGTCCGCGGAGATGAAGTCTTCGCCGTCTGGCAGGCGGAAAAGCATCATGAAGCCTTTCCCGGTATGCTCAATGGTGGCATCATCGGTTCGCTGCTCGACTGCCATTGCAACTGGACGGCCGCCTGGCACCTGATGCAACGCGAACAGTGGGACAAGCCACCCTGCACGGTAACGGCGGAATACGCAATCAAACTGCTCCGCCCCACTCCGACCGACGTCCCCGTCGAGTTGACGGCGCATGTCGCCGAAGCCATGGCAGACCGTGTGATCATCGAGGGCGTGCTGACCGCAGCCGGCAAACCGCGTGCCACTTGCCGCGGCACTTTTGTCGCCGTGCAACCCGGCCACCCCGCTTATCACCGCTGGTAGTCCCTATCCACAAGTTTGCCTGAACGTTACACGCCGCTCACCCAATCGTCACGCGCGGCTGGCAGGATGCCGCCATGGTGTATTCAGCCAAGATTCTCGCGGTGGACGATGAGCCCGAACTGACGGAACTCATGCATTTTCACCTGGTGCGGGCCGGGCACGAAGTCGCCACAGCCGCAAACGGGTGGGAAGCCATTGCGTCTGTGCGCCATTCCCGGCCGGATATTATCCTGCTGGACCTGATGCTGCCCGATTTGGATGGATTCGGCGTGTGCGAGATCCTCCGGCGTGATCCTCTGACAGCGACAATCCCGATCATCATTATTTCGGCTTGGGCTTCGACTGACTCGCGCAATCTTGGCCTGGAGCTCGGTGCGCTGGATTACATCACCAAGCCATTCAGCCCGCAGGATCTGGTCGCGCGGGTGAACCGGCTCGTCCAGATGCGCGCGAGCTGAACGCAAGCTCAGTTTCGATCGATCAGAAACTCGATCAGGGCGGTCATCGGAACGACCCGGCCGGTCGCGCGGTCTCTACACCGTTATCCTGATTGCTCTGAAGGCGGGGGCTGGCACGCTGATTATTCATGACTTGTCCAGGCGTTCCAGCCCTACGCTCCGTCCGTCTGCCGGGTGTTACGCTGGCCGGTTTCAGTCTGCGCGGATTGCTTCTGTGGCTGTGGCTGGCCACGGTAGCCGCCGCCGCCATGCCCGAATATGTGCGGCAGGCATTAGGCATCTTCAGTCCTGAGGTTCAACCAGGCTGGGCTTATACTTTGACGACAGAACGTGATGGCCGGCAAATTACTGAACGCTACGATCCATCCAAGCCTCCGGCGGAACAGTGGAGCCTGCAGCTCAGCGCCGGGCATCCGCCCACGCAGGACGAGTTGGACAAGTATGCCCGGTACAAGGCGAGTCAGGCCCCTGGTGCAATGCAAGCCACCTTTCAAAAAAGCGATATCGAACCCGGCAGCGTGGAACTTGTGCATGAGGATGCTGAGCAGGCGGAGCTCACGTGCGCGTTTCGCGCGGTGTCCGCCAACGCCGACAAGATGCTGGGGCATCTCGTTCTGCGCCTTATTGTCGGCAAGCGGCAGCCGCATGTCGAAAGATACATCCTTGAACTGCGCAAACCCTATTCACCTGTTCTCGGAGTGCAGATGCGCGAACTGGTGGTGACCATGGACTTCACGCAGCCGGGCACTGGCCGCCCCAGCCTGCCGGAGCGAAGTTCTTCCCATTTCACCGGCCGGATATTCTTTGTGCCGGTTGAAGAAAATCTGCGCTGCTCGTACTCTGCCTTTGCGCGTGTGCCCTGATGACAATCCTGCGACGAACCGCTGGGCCGCAAAGGCGTTTGACTTTATGCTGTATTCTAATGGCCTAGGGCGGTTAACGCATTTTCGAATGTGAAAAGCCTGACCTTTCGCTGGAAGCTTACTCTTTTTATAGTGCTGATTTGCGGCGTGAGTCTCTCACTCGCATTCGCCGGCCTCTATATTTATGATGTATGGCAGGCAAAGCTCGAGGTAGAACGCCGGGTTGATAGCACCCGAAGATTGCTGGTTGAAAGCCTGAAGCCCCAGCTCGCCCAAAACCCCAAAGCGGCCGATTTGCCGTCGAGCATGGTGGGCGCCGACCCGCAGATGCAAATTGTCGCCGCCGCGGTCTTTTCCACGGACAATAAACTGCTGTCCCAATACATCCGGCCCGGAGCCCGCGAATCCATCCCTCCGCCCCAGCGCATTTCCGAACTCTTCAACAATGATCGCGCCGCGGTATGGTTTCCGGTTCGCAGCGGCCTGCGTCCGCTTGGCACGCTTTACCTGAAGGTGGAGCTGACCCAGGCTGACCTGGACCGGTCTAGCAATCTGCTGCGTGGCTACGCCATCATTTTTCTTTTCGCGGTCTTGCTGGCCGCCACTGTCGCGTACCGGCAGCAAGCCTTCATCACCCAGCCGATCACCGAGCTGGCCCGGGTTTCGGCTGAAATCCAGCGTGAACGGGATTACAGCTACCGCGTCGGAGTCACCTCCACCGGCGAGATCGGCGAATTGATCGAGTCATTCAACGCCATGCTCGATACCATCCAGTTGAACACGTCCGAGCTGGAGCGGGCGCGGGTCGTGGCGGAAGAAGCGCGGGAGAGAATCCATCAAAGCAACGAGCAACTGGAGGAAGCCAACCGGACCCTTGAGGCGCGCGTGGAGGATCGTACCAAGCTGCTGGCCAAGGCCGTCAAGGACGCAGAGGAAGCCAGCAAGGCCAAAAGCACCTTCCTCGCCAAGATGAGCCACGAGCTTCGCACACCGTTGAACGCCATCATCGGCTACAGCGAAATGCTGCAGGAGGATGCCCGGGACGATGGCGACACCCGCGCCGCGGATGATCTGGACAAGATTCTTAACGCAGCGCGCCATCTGCTCGGCCTGATCAATGATGTCCTGGACATCTCCAAGATTGAAGCGGGCAAGATGGAACTGTTCCTGGAGACATTTGAACTAAACAAACTCATCCGGGAAGTAGCCTCCACTGTTTCCCCTTTGATCAGCAAAAAGGGCAACAAGCTCGCGATCGCCAGTCCGGAAGACATCGGCTCCATGCATGCCGACGCCACCAAACTGCGGCAGATGCTCCTCAACCTTCTCAGCAATGCGAGCAAGTTTACGGAAAACGGGACCATTACACTGCGGGCCACCCGCATCGCCGGCGTGGGCGGCGACCTGATGGAACTGGCCATCATTGATACCGGAATTGGCATGACCCCCGAGCAGCTCGGGCGGCTTTTCCAAGCCTTCAGCCAAGCCGACGCGTCGACCACCAGCAAATATGGCGGCACAGGCCTGGGCCTCGCCATCTCGAAACAGTTTGCCCAGATGATGAAGGGCGACATTACCGTAAGCAGCATCGCTGGCACCGGTTCCAGCTTCGTAATCCGGTTGCCCGCCAACGTGCAAACAGGCCAGCCCAAGGTCATCCAGACCAGTCAAAAGCTCACCAAATCCCCCTTCCCTCTCGAGGCCAAGCCCAAGATACTAATCATCGAGGACGATCAGGAAATCCGAAAAATCATCGCGGAGGTGCTCGACTCCAGTGGTTATGACCCCCTTGAGGCCGCCTCGGGTCAGCAGGGACTGGACATGGCCGGGCAGAGAATGCCCGATTTGATCCTGCTTGATGTCATGATGCCGGGAATGGATGGCTGGACGGTCCTGACCAAACTGCAGGACAATCCCAAACTGGCCGACATTCCGGTCATCATGCTGAGTGCGGTGAGCGACACCGATATGGCCCTCTCCCTTGGCGCCACCACTGTACTGCTAAAACCGATCGATGCCGCGAATCTCACCGCCGAGATCGCCATGCTGCTTACGCCCCTTGCCCACTGCCATGTTCTGCTGGTGGAGGATGACGTCGACGCCCGCACGCTCGTCACCCGCATGCTGGAGCGCGAAGGCTGGTTGTTCCGTACTGCGGCCAATGGCAAAGCCGCTTTGCGCGCACTCAAGAAAAGCCGGCCGGCGATCATTCTGCTCGATCTAAAAATGGCCGGCATGAATGGATTTGAACTGCTCGAGGTTATGCAAAAAACTCCCGAACTGGCCAGCCTCCCGGTCATTATCATCAGTTCCATGGATATCACGCAGGAAATGAAGGCCAATCTGGCTCCGCGCGTAGTGGCCATCTTGCAGAAAGGCCGCTTCAATCGGGAGGAGCTTGCTGACCTCATTCGTCCCATCATGCAATCCTGTGCACTTGCTGAAAATTAAAAACCTCCCATACTTAATTACCTCCTCCCATGCCTAAAATCCTCTTGGTCGAAGACAACGAAATGAATCGTGACATGCTGTCGCGTCGCTTGGAAAAACGCGGCTATACCATGACCATCGCCGCGGACGGCGGTACGGGGGTAGAACTGGCTAAAAGCGATCTGCCCGATCTCATCCTCATGGACATGAGTCTGCCAATTCTTGATGGCTGGGAAGCCACGAAGCGCGTCAAAGCTGACCCGGTCACCGCCGCCATACCCATCATTGCACTCACAGCCCACGCCATGGACAGCGACCGAGTGAAGGCCTTGGAGGCCGGTTGTGATGATTTCGACACCAAACCGGTCGAACTGACTCGCCTGCTCACGAAGATCGAGGAATTGCTCAAGAAATTCCCGCCCAAGGCATGAGCGACCCGAGCGCCAAATTTCCCAGGTCAGATAGCAGTCCGCCCAGCTCGCTCACGCCTTTTTTGAAGGCGCTGAAGTCGCGCGACATGGAGGCGCTCTCGAAGCTGCGTCACGCTCTGCGCACGCCTCTCAACCAAATTATCGGCTACAGCGAGATGCTCATGGAGTCGGCCGAAGAGGGTCATATCACGACCATCATGGTCGACCTTAAGCGCATTCACACCGCCGGCGGCCAGTTGCTCGCATTGATCAACGATGCCCTCGCCCCTTGGCGGATCGAGACTGGCAAGATTGATTTCCCCGGTTTGGGTCGCGATAGACGCACACCTCTCAACGCCATTATAGGCTACGCCGAACTCTGCCTCGACGAGGCCAAGACCTGCCAGCATGGCGAATTGATCAAAGACCTCGAGAAAATCCTCAAAGCCGCGAATAATCTCCATATCCTTTTTGAAAGCGAGGCCTACCCCGAGCAGATGGATATGGTCAGCTCAGCAGGCGATTTCAGCAGCCCCAGCGATGACAAACTCGGTGCCGTCGGACAATCTGCCCTCCCGGTCAGTGCGTCCAATGATTTCGGCATGTCAGCCCCGCAACTGCCCAATGCCCGACTGCTTGCCGTCGACGACGACGACATGAACCGCGACATGCTCGTCCGCCGCCTGCAAAAACTTGGGTACACTGTCGCCGAAGCCGCCACGGGGCGCGGCGCACTCACCCAACTCAAGGAGCACAATTACGACCTCGTCCTGCTTGATATTCTCATGCCGGATCTTGACGGATTTCAAACTCTGGAGTTCATGAAGGCCGACCCACGACTCCGCCACATCCCCGTAATCATGCTCACCGCCCTTGACGACGTGGAAAGCAATGTGCGGTGCTTGGAGGCTGGAGCCGAGGACTATGTACCGAAGCCCTTCAATCCCGTCATCCTCCGGGCCAGAATCTCCGCTTCGCTCGAAAAGAAGCGATTGCGCGACCAGGAGCGGGCGCTCCTCGACCAGTTGCAAATCGAACGGGCCAAAGCTGAGCGCCTCCTGCAAAACGTCCTGCCCAAGGCCATCGCCGAGCGGCTCAAGGCCGGCCAGCGGACAATCGTCGACAGCTTTATCGACGCCACGGTGCTCTTTGCCGACATCGTCGGCTTCACCCGCATCGCCTCCAAGCAGTCACCGCATCGCACCGTCCAGCTGCTTAACGAGATTTTCTCGGGCTTCGACCGCATCGTCGAGCAGTTCGAACTGGAGAAAATCAAGACCATCGGCGACGCCTACATGCTCGTCAGCGGCGTCCCCTCCATGCGCAATGACCATGCCGAGGCGTGCGCCAACGCCGCATTCGAGATGCTGGAAGCCGTTCGCGTCTTCAACCGGCGCCACCAGCTTGAGTGGAGCATTCGCATCGGCATGAACAGCGGACCGGTGGTCGCGGGCATCATCGGCACCC